>JAMCRP010000002.1 GCA_023380635.1 Patescibacteria group bacterium | reverse complement strand
TTACCCGCAAAGATAAACCAGAGCTTAGGGAGACTGCGATTTGATCCCGTTCTTGAGGTGTTAGTTTAGATGTTTTATGCATACCTGAATTTTACTTCAGGTGTTGCGATTCGTTTTAGAACTCACCAGTATTTGATAGATTTCCCAAAAGTGTTATAATATCGTTACTAAACATGGAGAGGATTCTAGATGAGTCCTCTCTATTTTTTTGTCTCAATCACGCATCCTCAGGAGCTCGCGCAGATAATTAAAGTCCCGGAAGTTTCCTCCGGCCAATTGCCTAATTTCTCTTGCCGTCCGTTCGCCTCGGGCCAAAATGGTCACCCTTTTGCCGATATTTTTCAGATTTTAAGACTTTTTGGGCTTGCGGCTGGGGAGCTTTTCGCCCGGATAGGCGCAGGCGGGGCCGGAAAGAAAAGCAAAAACCTGGCGGCAGGTGCCCGTATAAACAAAGATGTTCCCGGCTTTTTGCACCAAGGCTTCGGCTTCGTTTTTTCCGGTCTTGGTGACTTTCAAGTCCGCGTTTGGCAAGACGGGAAAACCGGGCTCGCGAAAATCTGTTTTCAATCTCCTGATCAGGTCGCCCGGAACCGACCCGTTTTCCATTTCATCCAGGCTGAGATCGTTTTCCTCAATTAACCGTTTGGTCATATCAGGTCACGAAGGATCTTAATAAGCTCAAAAGATCTTTTGCCTAATCGCGGAATTCTTTTAAGGTCTTTCTCGCTTAGAACTGCCAGCTGGGCTCTGGTGGTAATATCTTTTCTCCGTCCCAACGTATAAATAGTTCGGCTGAGTAAGAAAGTGTTTCGGGAAATTTCCCGCGGCAATAAAGAAGTTAAGGCTTCATTACCATAATCTCTAAAATTCTTGTCCCAGAATGCTGTCCAGCTAGTTCCAGTTCCTCTGGCTTCAGGCAACTCGGCAATAGAAGCTTCCAATCTGCCAAAGTTTGAGTTTTGCTTCCTCTCTACCTCTCTAACGGCTTCTATAAAAATGTTATTGGATCCGTCTTCTTTGGGAATTAAAGCCTCTAAATAATTTTTAAATTGCTCTTCGTAATGTTCCACCACTCCGCTTGATAAATGACCCTGGTCTGCGAGGATTTTCATTTCCTGCAAGTCTGCGGCCCGCTTCTGCCTTTCTTTCAAGAATTTCGTCGCCTTGTCAGTTAGTTCCTCTCCTGTCTGCTGTTGCAAAATTCGCATCCCTTCTTGATCCCGCTCAAGAGCCAGGTGGATTCGACTTCGCAAGCGGCCGATTTTCAAAGCCGCCTCAGCACAGTCTAGAGCCTGAACTTCCCCCGTTCCGACAGCGTCGTATAACGCCTGGTTCCTGCTGATTCTTCTAGCTAAGCGTTCACGCTTGGCACCCAAAGGTTCAGGCATTGGGGCGGCTTCATTAGACATAGGGAGATCTTATCATATTATGGGCTTTTCGCAATGATCCATTCATCTATTGTTTCACATCTGGATTTCCGCCCGGGTTTTTCAATGCTTTTTCCATGAGCCAATAAGTTCCGTCTTCACCTTCGTCAACCGGCTTATCGCCAACTTTTGAAAATCCTCTCTTTTCATAAAAATTAACCAAATCAGGCACTTCAGATCGGCAATCGAGGCGCAGCCAATTTGCCCCGGACGCGCGGGCCTTTTCTTCGACGAACTGTAATAATCGCCCGGCGAAGCCCTGTTTTTGATCCTGTGGCAAGACTGCCAAGGCTGTCAGATAAATGGCCGGTTCATCGGGTCCGGTAAATTTTCCGGCGTAGCCCGGCTCTGTGTAGTACCATGGCGGTTTAGTATCAAAAGTGGCCGTACCAACCGGTTTGCCATTCATTCGTCCAAGATAAACTTCTTTTTTCCGAATCATCTTTGACACCATTTCGGCAGTGTAATACTTCGTCCAATGATCCAGTTTTCCTTCCGAAAGTGACTTGGAGCAAGCCGAAATTATTCCCCAGACTGCCGGTTGGTCGCCTTCCTACGCCCGCGCAATTTCCAAATTACTAGCTGGTTCCGTTCGTCTTGCGGTTAAATCTTCTTCAGGCATACGGTTACTTTAGTACCTTTGGAATGTGATACACGACTTCATCAAGTTCCCTCCCGGACAGGTTTGTTTGCTTAAGCTCTCCGGCCAGAACTGCGCCGAGGGATTCCGGAATCTTGCGGCTGGGAATATTTCTCTTATCAACAGGATACATTAAATAATCGAAATCCAGATTCTTTTGTGCCCAATCGGCTAAAGCAGCAACCGCTTCTCGCCCAAGACCTGATCCATGGACACTTTTTTTGAGCCAAATCCCCAGTTCCGGAGTCCGGGTTTTAATTTCATGGAGCCCCGCGCAGCCGAGAAATTCCCTTGTAGTTTTATCAAGAATAACCATTTGCAGCTGCTCATCCCGGCTGTCTTTTTCCATTGCCCCATCAATAAACTGATAGGTATCCTCAATTTTCTCCGCCGGTTTGGGATACATGAAAGTCGTTATCTCCGGGGTAAATTCTTTAAAAATCACGGGGGCATATTCCCGGGAAATCGGGGCTAACACCAGTCGGCCGGTCTCAATTGAAATGTTCATAATTAGAAGCGCTGCCGATCCTAACGCCTTTTTTTGTGAGAGCGGCGAAAATGAGGCCCTCCCTCCTTAAGAGTCTCATCATCCCGGAAGGAGTTATGGCATTTTGGCGCCGGGCTGGTTCCCTGATGAGTCTCCTGGAACTCTCTGGCTTTAGTTTTCTTGTCTTTCCAACCAAGTATCAAGGCTAACTCTTCCGGTGACAGATTTTCAAAATTTTCCATAAGTTAATTATGACACAAACTATGATCAGGTTTTTCCATTTTTCCGGTCTTGGCGTCTTTCAGGCTGAAATAACCGGGGTAAATTTCAATTCTGCGGGTGTCGAATGTCAGCAAGTGATGAACCTGTGAAACCATAGCTATGTCTCCCTGCCCGTTTAACCATAAGGCGCAGTCTTCAAGAGTAACCACTGATTCCTGGCTATCAACCGCCCTCCAGGCTGACTGCGGAAGCAAAGCCAGAGTATAGGCCGTTTTGTATAGGTCCAAGCGGTCAGCAAAGTCCCGGAAGCCAAGCCTTTTGGTTTGGGAAACGGTGGGAAACTCCAAGACCATTTCGCCTTCACTGACAGACTTAGCGCCAGCCAGCGGGTCGGCAGTACTGCCGCATTCGAGACGCCGGTTCGGCACTTCCCACACTTTTAACCGGGATACACCTAACAGCCTTTTTGCCGCCTCGCTGTTCATCAACGAAGGTAAAAGAGCTTTTACATAAGCCATCGGGGGCAAAGGCAGGAAAAGTCTGCCGAGAGTCTCGCTGCCGGAGCGATTTTCAAGCCATTCGGCCTGCAGCATCAATTGATATATTCCCTGAACGGTTTTGGCCGAGAGATCCAACGAAGGATCTTTCCGATTAAATTTTTCCTGGTTCAGGCCTGCTGTCAGGACAGCACCTATCGACTCGGCTTCAGTTCTTGAAAGCATAATATAATTATATCTTACTATAGGTCTAGAAGCAACTCCTAATCCCCCACGGCCATATAACATATTTTATAAAACGCGCGCCTATTTCCGGGGAATCAGAGCCAGCCAAGAGTCAGTCTCAATAGGAAATTCCGGCCGGGAGGGAACCGGAAACCGATTGTCCTTGCTGGTAAAGCATTTCGTAAATACTTTTCCCTTCCGGCACATCCTTCGTCGGCGACGGCGGATTAACCGAGATATTGCCATATGAATATTCCTGAGTGAAAGAAGATTCTCCGGAGCCGGAAACCATTTTTCGCGTTAAATATTGCTTGTCATCAAACCAAACAGTTGTGGCCCCCGGCGTATCTGCGAAGCTCTCTTCATATTTAAAGCAATTTAAATTGCCGCAGGCTTCCATCCCCAAAAATTTAAAATTCATTTTCCCGGCACTCGCTGTGGCTTCTTTAACCATATTGTCCGGCATAAAATCCTGTGGGTTTAATTCGGTGGGTTGTTGACTATCCGGCTTTGCCGTCTGCTTCCACCACTTTCCATCAGAAGGGTCTTTAATATAAGTTGTGTCGCCGATAGAAATAGACTCGGACAGCGGTTTGCCATTATCCGTTTCCGCAGTATGAATCCGGAAATCGTTTCCGACCAGTTGAATATCTATAACGCTGGTAGTCCCTTTCCCGGAAGAAGTCGAAGTAACGCGGTAGGCTGACTGATTGGCTTGAGCGACCATGTTTTTGCGAACATTTGCGTCAGAAACATAAGGCACCAGGTCTTTTTCCGAAATTCTGGGAATAACTGAGACCACCTGAAGGCCGGAAAGAGCGGCTGGAAGTTTGCTAGTTTTAGAAATAAAAAGGTAGCCCCCACCGACAGCTAAAACGATCAGGGCAACCACCGCCGGGATTAAAAGTTTATTCATCTATATTCAGCATAAAATGACTACAAGTTTCTTGTCAAGCCTCTTAATAATCCCTTCCCTTCTTCCACTCGGAATGTTCCCGTTCCGGAAGGTTAAAAGCCCTGATGATCAGCGGCTGAAGTATTTTCGGATTAATCAGAGCCTTATCAATAGATATGGGCATTTCCGGCGAGGCCGTAAAGAAAATTTTTCCGCACTCCGGAGGCACTGGCGTGGTTCTTTTTTCCGCCAAGTTAACATAGAAGATTGCCTCAATTGATTTACAATCCCGAACCACCATACTTTCTGGTACCTTCCCCAAAAATTTAAACCACCTGTTTCGAAGAGCTAAGTCTGCTTCACTTGGTCTGAGTTTTTCCCCCCACCGAAAGTAAACACTTTCGGCATAAACTTCCGGATCAATCGGCTGTTCTGCCCGAGTAAACATCTCTGTCTGGCGCGCCTGTTGGATTTCGCGACGCGCTTCGCTCTCCTCCGAAATTACCCTCTGCAAAAGACTGCGGGTTGCCTCGATTTCTCTTTCGACAGCCTCACTCATGGGTTTTTCCCCTTGCCCAATTATTACCGAACTTTCTTTAAGGCCGACGTCCATGAGATTATTCTATACTATACAGTAATTTCTGTCAGCCTCCCACTTACTTTTACCTCATAACTGATCTTTATTTGCAAATTTAAAACCGGGGTGCTAAGCTCACGCCCAAATGGGCAAGGAAACAGTTGCCTGCAAGTCAACAGTGAATATTTCCAGAGAAGACCTGAAACTTCTCAGTCCCGATGACCTGCTCCAGTTAATCAGCCTGTTCCCCCTGTTAGGTATTAGTGAAGTCAGGCTCACTTGCCAATGTAAAGGTCTCGTTAACAACGATACCGGAAAAAAAGAACTCAATGGGCCTTGCTTAAAAGAACTACTGAAGAAAAATGCTCCTGATGGTGCCGACCGCATTGAAAGTTGCCTCCATGAAGAAACTCAGGTTTCTAAGTAAGAAGTTTTTGCACTTGCCCGTTCCGCAGTATTGCGCCGGCCTAAATTCCGTTACCTTTTCAAGGTAAAATGTTTCTTCTTTTTGGGGAAAATCTTTCCCGCAAGGCCGCGTTCCGTTGCCATTGGGCCTGTGCCACCAACCGGGCCAGCCGGGCGCTTTTGGCTTTGGCTTCGGCTCCCGTTCGGTTCACGATGGCCAATTCTAACCACCCGTCAGAGTCAAGTCAACTCAACTCAATCTTATTTTTTACCCGACCGAAAACTCGCCTGGTTTAGCTTCAATAATTTCCCAAGGTGCAAGATTTTTACAGCCGTTCTTTTTATTGGCCTGTTTACAGTAGCGCTCAATCTTCTTTACTCCCGGGTTTTTCCCGGCTGTGCAAAAAAGGTACTCCGGCGCCATATTTTTCACTTCAAACTCCGCAAACCAGTTACCCTCTAACATATCTAAAATAATATTATATTATAGGATGCTAATCTTTTGAAGTCAAAATTAGATTATATACTCTACCGGGAAGATGACACTCTCATGGGCGTGCCTTTCGGGTAACTCACTCCCGACCATTATGGGACTTATTGATCAGGAGTTAGCCAACCGAGAAATTCTCAAGTAGTTAAAGGAGTAGTTTCGGGGTTAGAAATCTCTCTACCTTTAAACTCAACTGTTGCTGTTAATTTACCCGAGATAGGAGCCCAAGTGCCATTCTTAAAGGTAATTTATGATTCAACTGAGGCTTCTTCCTTGTTTGCAACTTCACCTTGGAGTGTAAGTTCTTAAAAGTTTAGCGGGGTAAAAGCGGTGACGGTCGGGATTATTCCGGCTGCGGCCGGGGTTAGCGGCAATATTAATGCATTTTACCCATTCACCGGTAGTTAACGGTTCCCGCGGAGAATGTGGCCGACCGACAATCTCATCAATTTTGCAGGGCTCGCCTTCTTTGCAGTTCCAGGAGCACATGTGACCTTTATGCAAACAGTTCTGCCAGTATAAAGTCATTCCGTGATAAAAAATTTTGGATTAACTAACCTGTTTTCGCCGCCGATATTATCAATTATTTGTGTATCTTCTTCGCTTAACTGGAAATCCAGGCTGTGAAAATTATCTGCAATGTGTTCCCGATCCCCGGACCGGGGAATGGCAATTATATTTTTGGAAATTAGCCAGTTAATAATGATTTGTGACGGGGTTCTTTTATACTTGTCCGCCAACTTGCTGACCCCCGGCAGTTTGAGATCCTGTCCCTGGGCAATGGGACTGTACGCGGTCATTAAAATATTGTTTTTGTCGCAGAAACTTTTCAGTTCTTTCTGATTTAAGGACGGGTGAAACTCCACCTGGTTATCAACTATTTCAGAAGAATATTTTAAAGCTTCCGTAAGACGGGCAATATTAAAATTCGATACCCCGAAATCCCGGATTAATTTTTCTTCTTTTAACTGTTCCAGGGCTTCCAGGGTTTCCCGAATCGGAATATCCTTATTGGGCCAATGGATTAAAAACAGATCCAGGTAACTAAGCCGCAGCTGTTCCAAGGTTTCTTTGCAGGAATTAACGGCATCTTGTTTACGAAGCTGAGTGGTCCAGACTTTGGAAGTCACAAACAATTCCTGGCGGGGTATTTTACTGTCCTGCAGGACCTTGCCTATTTCGTTTTGGTTAGCGTAGATCCAAGCAGTATCAATATGTCTAAAACCCACTTCCAAAGCTATTGATAGCGGCTCCGCCACCTTTTCCCCCTCCAACTGCCAGGTCCCAAACCCCAGAGCCGGTATTTCGGTCCCCGTTTTAAATTTGAAGTATTTCATTCGTTTAATTTATTCTAGCACTCTTGCCCTTCCCTTACGCTGCTTTGGCCAATAATTAAGCCTGCCGGCCTACCCTGCCAACAATTGAAAGGTGGTGAAAAATATGCCAAAAGAAGAACAGAAACACGAAGGCCACGAAAGAACTGTCAGCGGGATTAATGTCCTGGCCGGCATCTGGCTGATTATTTCGCCGTTTATTTTCGGTTATAACACCATTGTGGGCGACCTCTGGAATAATGTCATCGTCGGCGCGGTGGTCTCAATTTTGGCCTTAATCAGGATTGCCACTCCCCGACAGGCAGAATTTTTAAGCTGGGTTAATTTTATTTTGGGTCTGTGGATGATCGCTTCGCCGTTTATCTTGGGCTACCCGACAGTTTCAGCCCAGTGGGCCAATGTCATCGCTGGAGTTATTGTCGCGATCCTCAGTTCCCGATCGGTGACAGAAACCCGGATGATCCGGGGACGAACCGCAACTGTCTGAGCATTACATTATAATATTTTAAATTCCTTGCCCCAAATTTATGAAATTCTTATGGTCAGAGAGTTAGATAATTCATGTGAGGATCGCGCAAATCGCCCCGATCGTCGAATCGGTGCCGCCGAAAAAATACGGCGGGACAGAACGGGTGGTTTCCGCTTTAACTGAAGAGCTGGTGCGCCGCGGCCACGAAGTCACACTTTTTGCCAGCGGCGATTCGGTCACTTCCGCCAAGCTGGTTTCCGTCACTCCCCGCTCCATTCGCGATTCCCGCCTGAAAGATATTTACGGCCCAAACTACTGGACCATGCTTAATATCGGCGTGGCCTACGAAAGGCAGGGTGAATTCGATATTATTCACGACCACAACGGCCATCTTTCCCTGCCCACGGCTAACTGTTCGCATACGCCGGTCGTCATGACTCTGCACGGTTCTTTTGACCCGATTAACAAGCAATTTTATTCCCGCCTCGGCAAAAAAATTAGTTTTGTTTTCATCTCCAAAATGCAGGAAAAACTGGCCCCGAACATGAACAAAGCCGGGGTTGTTTATAACGGCTTAAACATGAAAGATTTCCCGTTTAGTTCTGGAAATGACGGCTATTTGCTTTTCGTCGGACGGTTATCCTTGGAAAAAGGCGCCCATATTGCCATTGAAGTGTCGCAGCTTTTGAATATTCCTTTGATCATGGCTGCCAAACTGGACTTTCTGGACATGCCCTTTTTTCAGGAATATATCGGCCCCAACCTTTCTTCCCAAGTGCGTTGGGTGGGCGAAGTCGATCAAAACGAGCGAAATAAATTAATGAGCCGGGCTCTGGCTCTTCTCCATCCGGTTACCTGGCCGGAGCCGTTCGGATTGACGATGATTGAAAGCATGGCCTGCGGCACGCCGGTCATCGCTTTTCGCAACGGCTCAATCCCGGAAGTGGTCAAAAACGGCCGGACCGGGTTTGTCGTTGAGGATATTGATGGCATGATTAACGCTGTCCCCAAACTTCCCAAAATTGATCGGAAGCATTGCCGCCAATACGCTTTGGAAAAATTTAATGGCAAAAAGATGACAGACGGCTACATAAAAATATATGAAGAAATAATCAGGAAAAATTCCCTCAATCTTCCCCCTTGAAGCCCCTTGACAGTGGTGCTATCTTAGCCTCAGACAGCATGTCCAGAACCGAACTTTATCAGGTTTCCTATCAAACTCTTTTGGATCTCGCCAGTGCCGACGGTTTAAACGCCTCCGGCCGCGGGGAAATTTTTAATTGTTTTTTCGGCCGCGATAATGTCATTTCCGCCTTAAAAATCTTGCGAAGTTTGGAAAAAAAGCCCGACGAAAAATTACTTTCTATCTGCCGCCAGGCCATTTTTACTCTGATTAATTTACAGGGCCAAAATATTAATCTGGAAAGCGGCGAAGAGCCGGGGAAATTTATTCACGAATTGCGCCGGGATAAATATGAACATTTAGTCAATAAGACTAATCCCTGGTATGTTTATCCCGACGGCATTTTGCGCAATTTTGACTCCATCGACGCCACCCCCTTAGCTTTAATTGCCATGCGCCGATTTGCCCAATACTTTAATGACGAGGATTATGCCAGGCTCGTTTTGCCTGCCGTTCGCAAAGGACTGGATTGGCTGATGAATTTCGGCGACCGGGATCAAGACAATCTTTTGGAATACGGTTTATCGCCAAAGCGTCAGCACGGCGGTCTGCCAGTGCAGTCGTGGACCGACTCTTCAGAATCACTGCTGCGGCCCGACGGAACTATGCCGCTTTACCCGATTGCTCCGGTGGAAGTTCAGGGTTACGCCTGGCTGGCCCTGCGGCTTTGGGCCGATTACTTTTCCGACGAAAAGTTGCGGGATTTTGCGAATAATTTAAAACGTCGCTTTAACGAAACATTCCTCTTTCAAAGTGAAGGTTATACTTTTCCGGCTCAAGCTTTAGACGGTTCCAAAAACCGGATCGAGACCGTGACCGGTAATCCTTTAATTCTCCTTTGGGCCAGCTACCGCAGCGAAAACGGAGTAGAAAGCATTTTGGATGCCAAGTTTGTTAACGATTTGGTCTCCCGCTCTTTCCTGCCGGATCTTTTTGATCCTGACGCCGGCATCCGGACTATGAGTACTCTCTCGCCGACTTTTAATCCGGGACAAAATTCCTATCACAACGGCAGTTTTTGGCCGGTCCTAAACGGTCTGGCTCATGAGGGTCTGGAGATTTGGGGATTTGCCAAAGAAGCGAGTTTATTAAAAGAGGCTAGTCTCAAGGCCCTATCATATTTTCAAACCCCGATTGAGCTTTACACGAAAGGCGTAGACGGTAACTTTCATGAATACAAAAATGAGTCCG
The DNA here is from genome assembly GCA_023380635.1 of Patescibacteria group bacterium. Classification (NCBI taxonomy): domain Bacteria; species Patescibacteria group bacterium. Next base: position 164,672 of record JAMCRP010000002.1, on the reverse strand, counting down.
GCCAGACCTCATGCCGGCAACAAGCTTGGTCCGCGGCCGTCGCTTTAGATTTCCTGACTACAGCCATTCCCCCTGAAAATCCAACGGGTTAACCGGACGAAGGGTGGAAACTTTAATAACCGCTTCTTTTTTTGAAACCAAAATTAATTCATCATTTTTGCCCGTTTCCAGACGAATTTTAACCCCCCGCGGTTTTTCCCAAAAAAGAAAGCGGTTTCTCGGGTCCGGATTCTTTGGTATCTGCTTAACAAAACTGATTTTTTGGTAATCCGGCAGGCCGTCGTTGAGATCCCGCAACCACTCCAAAAAACCCAGCATTTCCCAGGTGGCATATTTTGGACACCGGCGCAAAGTTTCATAGGCTGTCTTGCCGCCGTCAAGCCGGCGAACATATTCATCAAGAGTTTTCGCGCACTCCGGCACCACGAGAAAATCAAACCCCTGATTAACAATCAGCTTTTTGGTAATTTCCGTTTTCCAGTTGGTAAACTCATGCGAAATCGTTTTCACCGCAAAACCGGCAACACTCCTTTGGCCCACCAGACGGATCAAAGGTAAAAGATCATCACTATCGCGCAGGGGCAGGGTCTGCATATACGCAAATCTTATTTTTTGAGCTTAAAATATGATTAAGGGGCCTGTAAGAATGGGAAAAGTATGGATCGGCTGTTCCGGTTGGAATTACGCCCACTGGCGCGGCGGCGTTTTTTATCCGCAAGGTTTACCGCAAAAAGAAGAGTTTGCGTATTACGCGTCAGTCTTCGACACCGTCGAGATCAATAATACTTACTATGGTCTGCCAAAAATAAACACCTGGGAAAACTGGCTCGAGCGGGCGCCCAAAGATTTTATCTATTCTATTAAGGCCAACCGCTACCCCACTGTCTGGCCGGAAACTGTGGCCCGGGCAAGGCTATTGAAAAACCATCTTGGGCCGCTTCTTTTCCAATTTTCTCCCGGGGAGAAAAAGAATTTGCGCCGGCTAAAACTCTTTCCCGGGGTGCGGCAGGCTTTCGAATTTCGTAATGAAACCTGGAACAGTCCCGATGTTTATGAATTTTTAGCAAAACACTGCTGCGCCTATGTCATTATCAGTCATCCACAGCTGCCCACCGTCTGGGAAAGCACGGCTGACTTTATTTATCTCCGCTTCCACGGCAGCCGGAGTCTGTATAGCAGCGAGTACACTTCCGGGGAACTAGAGGACTATGCTGGACATATTAGGAAATATCTGGACAAAAATATGAGCGTGTATGCTTACTTTAACAATGATGCTTTTGGCTTCGCCCCCAAAAACGCCCTAACTTTGCGCCAGCTTTTGACCTAAAGGTGATTCGATGCTAACCAGGGTCACTTTTCCCGCCGAAGTTTGAAAACTTTTTCCGCCGTATTTGCTTACTAATAGGTAATAACCACCTTTCCCGTCAAACACCGGTTGGTTCACGGTTGTTTCCAACTCAATAATTAATTGCTCATACTGAGCGACGATTTCATCCTGAGCATTGGCCAAATTGGCCATATCTTCTTTGCGGCTGTCATACCTGGCTTCCATCCGGCTCGGCGCTTCCCGCGAAGCCGTGACCGCATGGCTGACAGATTGTCTATGAGACTGTAGTTGTGCTTTCAGCTGGTCAATTACTTCTTTTACTATTTGATCCATATATTTGAATTTATTATACAAGAATCATTGCCTTGAATTTCCAACTGAAATCTTAACCTTTTTTGACCTTCCGCCCCTATCCACCACTTTGCCTCGGGCCGTCGATGCCAACAAGATTACCGCGGAATGTGATAACGGCATTATTACGGTCACCGCTCCAATTGCCCCGGAAGCCAAACCAAAAAAGATCAACCTGAAGGTAAAATCAAAGTGATTTTATCCGATTTTATCTCGCCCTCACAAATTTGAAAAAGCGGCTCAACTGTCCTTCCCGGGTTTTATCCTGGTAAAGCAGAGCCAGTTTTTTGTTATCAAACTCTTTGAAAAAATCGTTCCAGGAAATTTCCTCGAGAGCCTGGTCGTTGCCGCCGAACATAAACCGGATCATGCCGACATCTCCGCCACCGCCGGTACCTTTCACCTTGGCCGGTTTGCCGCCGCGTTCCTCCGCCCATTTTTTAATGGCGTTATGATCGGTTGTGGTTTTTGATGTTCCCTGTCCATTAGCCATAATTAATCACCCCCTGATGTATCGTTCAATCCTTCACCCTCTTCCTGATTCTCAGTCTCAAGAGTATCTTCATATGAAGGTTCTTCTTTTCCGGCATCAGTCGTGTCGTTTTTTCCCCGGCGCACTCCGGCAACTTCGTTCGTATCAATGTTGGCTTCATCAGAGTCATTAATATATGGATTGTCAGGGATAACCGGCCTTTTGCCTTTTCTTTTTGCCATAAATCAGAAATAAGGATAGAAATCAGCTTTAAACTGCGAGTTATAAATCCGTAGTAAATCTATAAGAAACATAAAATTTATCCTGTTTTTAAAATTTCTGGTTTATAATTTTGACTAATGGAATTAAGTTTTACCCAACTTCCTGAGAAAAAGCTGATAAACAAAGCGGTAACGGCCCTGCAAAACAATGGCATGGAAGCTATCATCGCCCGAGACAGCACCGAGGCCAAAAAAATGGCTTTGGAAATTATCCCCGAAAACGCCCAGGTTATGACCATGACTTCGATGACTTTGGAAACAATTGGTCTGTCACAGGAACTAAACGAGTCAGACAGGTATGATTCAGTCCGTAAAATTATTAAAGAAAAAGGCTATCTTGGTTCTGTCCCCGACTGGGCCGTCGGCTCGGTTCACGCCATTACGGAAAACGGCCAGGTTTTGATTGCTTCCAAAACCGGCAGCCAATTGCCCGCCTATGCCTATGGAGCCAATCACGTGCTCTGGGTTGTCGGAACCCAAAAAATCGTTGCTGATTTAGACATGGCTTTTAAGCGAATTTACGAGCATTCGCTTCCCCTAGAAGATGCCCGAGCCCACAAAGCTTACGGCGTCGGCAGTGAAGTCGCCAAAATCTTAATTATTAATCATGAGATCAAGCCCGGCCGGATTAAAATTATCCTTGTCGAAGAACTTTTAGGCTTTTAACTATTTTTTTGAGGTATCCAGCAACTCGACTTCAAAAATCAGGGTAGAATTTGGCGGAATGGCCGCACCCGCACCTCTTGAGCCATAGCCCAATTCCGGCGGTATAGTTAATCTCCTTTTGCCGCCGACTTTCATTCCCAAAATCCCCTGGTCCCAACCTCGGATCACTTCACCCGCGCCCAGTTTAAACTTAAACGGCTCGTGGCGGTCATAGGAGCTGTCAAACTTTTTTCCGTCAGTCAGTGTCCCGGTATAATTTACTGTCACGGTATCTCCGTTCTCCGCGGCACTGCCCGTCCCGACAGTTAAGTCCTCAATTTTCAACTGCTGGTTATTAGTATTGGTCGTGTTCGCAGAATTAGTCACGGTTAGCGGTTTTTCTTCAATATGAGCTTTATTATCTTTTAATCCTAACACCAAAACCCCCGCAATGGCAGCTACCAAAAATACTACCAGTCCCCAATAAAGCTTATCTTTCATAGAAATTAATATAACCGATTAGCGGCAGGAATTGAAGTAGTTTTGCAGAAGTGAAACTTTACTGCTTACGGGTGTAGTCCAGTCATCCTGCAACACTCCGCCCGTGTCGCCGGAATTCGGGTTTAAATCCCAGTAGAACGAACTACAGACACCTTTGGAAGTTAAGTATTTGGCGAAAGCGTTTTCCCAGGTAACATCCGCAGGACTTCCGCCATTGGTCCCATATTTTCCGCCCCATTCTCCCGGTGCTAAAGCATTCGTACTCTCGAGGTAGCCCCACTGCGAGTCCCAGATTGCGGGCATGTTATTGGGAAAATCCCCCGCCCCAAAATAGGATTGCCAGGAAACATCGGGGCCATAGACATGGGGCGAATAAACATATTTATTGGAAGGCAGGTTTAAAGTTTTGCATTTGACCGGCGCCAAATTACCGCCCCAGAAATGGCCGTTAGAATCTTGGCAGGTCGGGTTATCGCCAATGCCCTCGACGAATACTAATATATTAGGGTTTGCCGCCAGAACTGCGTTCCCTGCTTTTTCCGCCGCGAGATTCCAATCAGTGCTGCTGTTTCCTGTACCCCAAGTAGCCGATCCATGCGGCTCATTTTTCAGATCCAGGCCGATGAAGTTCGATACACCGGCGTATCTTTTCGCCAGGGTTACCAGATCATTAATCCATTGGGGTTCGGAGTAGGACCCGGTGTACCAAAGTTCTGACTGAGTATTACAATCCGGCCGGTGGGAATCCAAAAGAACATAGATCCCCTGATTGCTCATTTCGTTCACGATCTTATCCATCACCTGCAAGCTGTTCAGGCCGGCCAGATCCGGGTTTTTGGAATAATCGATAGAAGTAGTCGCTACGCCTTGAACACTCGCGGGACAATACGGCAGCCGGACAGCGTTAAAGCCCAGAGATTTAATTTGGGAAATCATGTCTTTATAGCCCCGTGCCCACAAACCATGAACCACATTCGTGCTGGTTTCAAAACCAAACCAGTTGATTCCATGCAAATTAATTTTGGTGCTTCCCTGATAAATACCGCCGTTGTTGACTGTATAGCTACCCCTGGCCGCGGCCGGCGCAAAGATTGGCAGCGGCGCCGGCGCGGGAAGGATAGCATTATTAATATTGGCCATCATGGTAAGATTGGTGATCGTCAGCATCCCCTGAACCGTTCCAATGTCCTGAAAAACAATGCCTTTGATCACCCGGTTGGTCCCGTTTAAATCGGAAAGGGCAATATTGACTGTCGAACCGTCGAGATTATCAATCGCGTTGCCAAGGTTTGTTGTTTGATTATTGTCATCATAAAGAATAACCCGATATTTTTCTCCCGGTTGGGAAGCTTTAGCGTTAAAACTTAAATAGTTGAAACCGCCAGTATTAATCCCCGTGTCAGAGTGTAAGTACAATCCCGCCCACTGGCCTCCGGACTGGAAAGTAATGGTGGAGCCGATATTGGCCTGACCGTTCCAGGACCAGTTTTGCCAGGAGGAAAAATCTGAATAAGTGGCGTTGCTTGCCGTATTTGAGGTATTAGTCGTATTCGAGGTATCTTGCGTCGAGGCCGGCGCCGGCAAATTAATGTTACTGACTGTTATTGTTGGTTGGTTATTTCCGGTGCCCTCCTGAAGAGCAAAACCCTTGATGGGATTATTTATCGGGTAGTTATAATCACCGGAAGAAGAAATTTCAGCCAGTTGCGGCAGTTGATTATTATTTTGGTCATAGAAGAAAGCCCGGATTTTCTCACCATTGGGAACATTATTAATCGTGAAGTTAAAAGAAGCGGCGGCTTTCGGATCGATGGCGGTATCGGTATGAAGATACAGCCCGCCCCAACCGCCTGGTGTCCAGGAAATCGGATTGGCGTTAATATCACTGACTTGGCTTCCCCAGGACCAGTTTGACCAGGTAACGCCGGTTGCCAAAACTATATATGGTCCGCCTGCAAAAATAAGGGCAGCCGCAAGCAGGACGCTGGTGAGAAATTTTCTCATCAGGCAAATTCCAATCGAATCGGAACAGACAACAAGGGGGCATCCTATCAGAGGTTCTTTCCGGTGTCAAGCCAAGCGGAATTTATTTCATTTGGCCCGATCTGGCGGTCTGTTTCCCACTTTCTTACCCACCTCTCATTTTCTTTTTATGTGGACTTCGCACAATCAAAACATGCCGTATTCCCTCCCGCCGTATAAAATTGTCCAAACCCAAGTTAAAATTGTCGTCCCCGCCACTCCCTCTGCTTCTCCGGCAACCGGTTCCGCTATCCCCCAACTGATTTTCCCTCCGGTTTTAACCGCCACCCCCGCGCCCAGCATCCCATCGGCAACTCCTCCGGCAGCCATTATCAGCACTCCCTCGGCCGTCTCTACACCGACGGCTCAGATGATAACTCCGGTCAGCTCCCCGGCCGCGCTGCCGGATATTACTTCCGCTGTGGCCAGCCAGATTAATAATATTCCCAATCCGGTGGTCAAAAGCCTGGCTTCCGGCGCGCTTTCAATAATCCGTCCGCCACTATTGCTTTTCTCCCGCTTACTTCCCGGCCAGTATTATCAGAGCGCCACTTTGCCCTTGCCCTACACTCTTTTGCTTTTAGGGTTAGCCACCGGCCTGGTTTCTGCCGGATTATTGTTAATTCGTCCGTAGACCTATGAAAAAATCTCTTGGTTATCTGGCAATCCTTCTGGGAATAGGCCTCTTCCTGGGGGTTCTGTATTTCAATTCCCGAACTTCTCAAATCCCGCGGACCTTTTCCGGCAATGTCATCATGACCTCGTCCTGGGAAAAATACAAAACCCAGTTTATAAACAGTGACGGCCGGGTTATCGACTATTCCCAAAGTTCTCTAACTACTTCTGAAGGCCAAAGTTATTGTCTCCTGCGCTCTGTCTGGGTTGACAATAAGGCCGAATTCGATTTGTGCTGGAAATGGACCAGCCAAAATTTGAAACGTCCGGGGGATAATCTTTTCGGCTGGCGCTGGGGTCAGCGAACCAGCGGCGGTTTTGGCTTTTTAGACGGCGGCGGAGACAACAGCGCTTCAGACGCGGATACGGACATAGCTTTGGCACTAATCTTGGCAAATCGCCGCTGGCGGGAGCAACCCTATCTCAATGCTGCCAATGCCATTTTGCCCGATCTTTGGAAGATTGACACTGCCACTACTTCGGCCGGAACCAGATATGTTGTCGCCGGCAACTGGGCTCAAAACCCTGACCGGCTGATTATTAATCCCTCATATTTTGCTCCTTATGCCTGGCGGATTTTTGCCCAAGTAGACACTAAACACGACTGGAACAGTTTGATTACTCCCGCCTATCAGCTTTTGGAAAAAAGCGCTGACCCCAATTCCGGACTTCCCCCCGACTGGATCGCCGTGAACCGGTTTAATAATGACCTGGTCAGTCCTGGTATTTCCCAATTAGATAATAATTATTCTTTCGACGCCATGCGGATTCCCTGGCGAATTAATTTAGACTGGCAATGGAATAAAGAGCCCCGGGCCCAAAGTTTTTTAACCAGCCATTTTCAAAAACTTTCGACTGACTATCAGACAACCGGAAAACTGGCGGCAACCTACGCCCATGACGGCACCGTTATTAACGCTGACGAAAGTCCCGCAATGTATGCTACCGCTGAAGGATATTTTCTTCTTACTAATCCGGGTCTTGCCAAAAAAATGTATGAGGACAAAATCCTGAAACTTTATTCTAACGACACCAATTCATTCGTGTCCACATTGCCTTACTATGACCAAAACTGGCTCTGGTTTGGTGCGGGACTCTATAACCAATATTTAATTCCTTTTTAAATGAACGAGATTCCTTACCGCCCGGTAGCTAAAGAGCTGCTGATAATCAATTTTTTTATGGCTCTTCTCTACCTCTCTTGGTGGTTCACCCCAGGAGTAATCGGCAATCCGATTTTGTTTTCGTTACTTCTAATCGGAGAAATTTACCATGTCTTTATGGCTTGGACTTTTTGGTACACTCTTTGGCCGGCAAAAAATAACCGGCGTGAAACCGCTCCTTTCGCCCAAACCAAAGAATTCTCTCCGCCGGTTGATGTTTTTATTACCGTCGCCGGCGAACCGACGGAAATTGTCCGGCAAACTATTTTGGCTGCCAAAAATATGAATTATCCAAACTTTAAAACTTATATTCTCAATGACGGTTTCGCCCTTAAAAAAGACAATTGGAAAGAGGTAGAACTTTTGGCAACCGAACTTGGAGTAAATCACATTATGCGGCCGACCAACCCAGGAGCGAAAGCGGGCAACATTAATAACGCCTTGCGCCAGACTGCCGCCCCGATTGTGGTTATTTTCGATGCCGACATGGCTCCGAGCCCTGCATTTCTTCAAAAAACCATTCCGTTTTTTATTGATCGCCGGGTTGGTTTCGTTCAGACACCCCAGTATTACCGCAATTGGGAAAAAAATTATGTCACCACCAGCGCCTGGGAACAGCAGGAGTTATTTTTCGGACCAATCATGCGTGGTAAAGACCGGGACAATGCTGCTTTCATCTGCGGCACTAATGTCGCCATTGCCCGGTCAGCTTTAACGAATGTCGGCGGTATGGCTGAAGACAATATTGCTGAGGATTTTTTAACTTCTATCAGAATCCATCAGCAAGGTTATCTGTCATACTACCTTCCTGAAGTTTTGGCCACCGGTTTGGCTCCGGAAGATTTGTCCTCATATTTCAAACAACAGCTGCGTTGGGCCAGAGGGTCGCTGGAGGTAGCTTTTGGCCAAAACCCGATACTTAAAAGAGGTTTAACCTGGCAGCAAAAACTGCAATATCTGTCTTCGGCCGCTTTTTACCTTGGCGGGCCGGTAATTTTTGTGGATATAGTCATGCCTTTGATTTTTTTGTTTACCGGCCTGGAACCGGTCCATGCTATGACTACGACTTTCGCCATTTTTTTCATCCCCTACATGGCTCTGCAGCTTTACACGCTGCTTGTGGTTTCCGGCGGCAGTTTTACTTTCCGGGCCAATTCTTTTGGTCTCTCCAATTGGACTGGGTACCTTCTAGCTTTAAAAGCGGTGCTTTTGCGGCAAAAAACCGCTTTTTCTGTCACCCCCAAAACCGCCCAAACCGGCAATTTTCTTTTCCTGGCCTACCCGCATTTAGTTTATATATTTTTGGCCGCGATCGCAGTGGCGGTAGCGATCCACCGGGAGGGATTTGACCCGTCAGTCGCCACCAACATCGCCTGGGCCGCTTTTAATGTTGTCACTTTTATTCCTTTTATCCGCGCCGCTTATACCTGGGACAAACTCTGGACTCCAAAGCCGTCCCAAAAAATTAGCAAGCTGGAAAATTATGCTTAAGAGAATCTTTTCAGTTCCGGTAGGATTTCTTTTAATCGTTCTTTTTTCCGTGTTAATCAGTTCCTTCTCCCTATATTCTCAGTCAATCCGGCTGGATGAATCCCAATCTATTTGGGTCTCAACTAAATCCGTCAGAGACATTTTGTATCTCCAGTCTCAGGATGTGAACCCGCCGCTTTATAATCTTCTCCTGCATTTTTGGGTCCAGGTTTTTGGTACCAGCCTGGACGCTACCCGAACCTTATCACTGATCTTTTTTCTGCTGACCCTAGGCGCAATTTATATTTTGTTTAAAGAAGCCAGTAACACCCGAATCGCCTTTCTAACAGTCGCTCTTTTCGCCCTTTCGCCTTTTGTTCTGTGGTACAGCAACGAAACCAGAACTTACACTCTTTTTACTCTAGTTACTACGATAAACAATATTTATTATTTGCAATTTTTAAGAACCCGGGGGCAAACAGGAAAACTAGGGTTTGTGTTATCCGCAGTTATCGGAACTTTTACCCATTACTTTTTCTTTTTCGTCCTGTTAACCCAGTTTCTTTATGCCATTATCCGGCATCGGAATTTATTTTTGAAATTTTTCGGACTGTTATTCCTAACCGGTTTTGGCTTTCTTCCTTGGGCCGTTTATGTCTTCATCAACGGCCTGGCAGCCGCCACTCAACCGGTCATCCCCACACCGACAACTTTTAATATTTTTGAAACCCTGATCAGTTTCCTTTTTGGTTTTCAAAATCCGGTGGTTACCGGGGTTCTGGTTTCTTTCTGGCCCCTTATCGTTCTGTTCATGTTATTAGTTTTCACCAACCGGCCCCAACTTAACCACGCCCGGGAAATCGATTATTTTATGCTTTTATCTTTCCTTCCGATCATTCTTACCTTTCTGCTTTCTTTTATTCGCCCGATTTTTCTGGCCCGATATCTGATTTTCGTTTTGCCTACTTTATTTTTTCTTCTGGCGTGGGCTTTGGAAAATTTTCCGGCCGGCTTATCCCGGCTTTTTACGACTATCCTTTTGGTCATCATGGTCGGCCTTCTTCTGGTGCAAAACTTTTCCGTCAACACGCCGGTTAAAGAGGATTATCAACAAGTCAGCAATTTTCTGGATCAAAACGCTGCCCCCCAAGACATTATTGCCGTTTCTGCCCCGTTCACAATTTACCCGCTGGAATACTCTTATACAGGACACACAAAGATTGTCACCATTCCCCTTTGGGACCAATATGCTGTCGGTCCGACCCCGCCGTTTACCGTAAATAGCATGCAGTCCCAATTGGCCAGCTACAGCCAGATTTATAACCGTTTATTTCTTGTTTTGTCCTATGATCAGGGCTATGAATCCCGGATCAGAAACTACATGGACACCCACTATAAACTTCTCGAAGACAAAGTTTTTCCGTCAGGAATCGATTTAAGGGTATACAAGCTGCGGTACAGTTAGTTATTTGTAATTATCCAAACTTTTGGCCGGGTTAGCGTAACCCAGGTAGCCGGGGCGAAGGCGATAGAGATAATACTCATTATCCATTGATTGATTCACCCCGGGGATGACGGACACCGCATTGGTGAACCCGGCCGCTTTAGTAATATTAATGGTATCTTGAGAAAACGCGCCGTAAGGATAGGCCAGCGACGGCACTCCGATCCCCAATAGGCTTTCAAGTTTCGTCTTGCTGCCAACAATCTCTCTCTTGGCAGTATTAATATTTAGGCCTTTAAGATAGGCGTGATGCAGAGTATGCGCCCCGATTTCTACTACCCCGCTATCCCGAATTTTTTCCAGTTCCTTCAAGGTAAGATACCCCGGCCGGCCGATAAAATCGACAATTATGTAAATCGTCCCTTTCGCGTTATATTTTTTGAGAATCGGCAGCGCATTGTAATAAAAATCTTCATAACCGTCATCAAAAGTCAAAACTACCGGCTTTTGCGGCATTGCCTGTTTCGCCGCCAAGATATCCGGCACTTCCCTGGCGAAAAGAAAATGGTAATTAGCTGATTTTAATGAAGAAACCTCTTTTCCCAAAACTGCCGGCGCGGTGGCCAAATTAAATCTCCCCGGATCTTTGGTTTTGTCGACATATTCGATGTAGTGGTACATTATAATGGGAATTCGCATTGTCTGGGCAGATTGGGTCGCGATTCGTTCTTTCAAAACTTCTTCGGGAATCTTAAACACTGCGGCCGGATAATAGTCGTTTACCGTTGACTCCGGCAATTTTTTGGCTGGGTTATACCAAAAATTGATTGCCAACATAATAGTGGTTAGCGCCCCGCAAAGAGCCAAAAATCCCCACACTTTGTTACTGTTTAAAGGTTGGCCGGTAGTATTCTTTCTCGCCATATCGCCATTGTACCGACATTCACGAAGGGCGTAAAGCGGGAAACATCTATTGCGTCACAATCCGAATTCTGGCTTGGTCGAGGTAGCCGGTGGAAAGAGTGGAATACATCTGGACTTTATAAGTTTTTGGGCCCGGGCTGGTAATAGATATCGGCGTCGAAATAAAAGTCGCAGTTGAGGTCGAAGCGTAAACTTCAGAATTGAAAAAGACCAGCGGCGTGGTGCTGTCAAAAAGCCGCGCGTGGGCTTCGCCTATGGACCCGTTTCTCAGTGTAGCTTCAAAGTAGACCGCTTTAACGTTGCCGTAATTACTAATATCAAAAGTGGCCTGAGCGGCGTCAATTGTTTTCCAGTTAGTGTTACTGTAGTCAGTATTGCTCACCGACCCGGAGCCTAAGGGAATAAAATACTCCCCTCTTGGCGCTGCCGGGGCGGTAGTGGTCGTTGTCACCACCGACCGGGAAGTATTGACGGTTTTGACTGCAGTGTCAATCGCGGTTAAACAAGTTTGCGGGCAAGCCTCGTTTGTCGGTGCCGGCGCCGGAGTCGGAGATTTTACTTCCGCCGGGTTGCCTGCCGGAGCGGTGTATATCCTGGCGCTGAGATTGGTAAAAGAGCCCGAAAGCTGGCTCAACCGGGCCTGAAAATCTAAAAGATCGCCTCGCTGAGAAACAAAGAAATAATCCAGCAGCACGAGATTACCGATAAAAATGAAGCCAACAATTCCTAAAATGATTTGTAAATATCTGGGCAGCGACACAAGTGTTATTTTATTGCTCTATCTTCTATTTTATACCCCTTTGCTTCTATTTCCTCTCTCAGTTTATCAGCTTCCGCGTATTTTTTCTCTTTACGAAGCGCCTCCCGCTTATTGATTAGCTTCTGGATTTCTTCCGGGACTTCTTTTTCAAAGATCAGAAAACCGAAAACAGCGTTTAATTCCTGCAAAAAGGCGTAAGCATTTTTACCGGCTTTGTCGCGATTGTCGCGGATGTAATCAAAGAGCACCGCTAATGCCTTGGGGGTGTCAAAATCATTGTCCAGGGCCGCGAGGACTTCTGTTTTTAATTGACTGATATCGTCTTCTTTGGTTTTATCAATCTTGAGAATAAATCCATCCAGTCTTTCCAGGGCTCCTTTGGCCTGTTCTAAACTTGCCTCCGAATAGTCCAGGACTGTCCGATAATGACTGCTGATAAAAAAGAACCTTAGGAGCCTAACCCCCCACTTTTGGGTCGCTTCCCGAGCCGTCGTAAAGTTTCCTTTGCTTTTACTCATCTTTTGCGAGTTCATATTCAAAAAAGCAGCGTGCATCCAATACTTTGCCAGCGGTTTTTTGCCGGAAATCGCTTCCATCTGGGCAATTTCTGCCTCGTGATGCGGAAACATTAAATCCACTGCCGCGCCATGGATGTCATACTGGGACCCAAAATGGGCTTCGGTAATGGCTGTGTCTTCAATATGCCATCCGGGCCGACCCCGGCCAAGTTCAGTCTCCCAGGACGGTTCGTCTGGTCTGGAAAATTTCCAGAGAGCAAAATCGTTCTTATTTTTCTTATCCAAACTTTCGTCAATCCGGGAAACCCCGGCATTTTGGTCTGCTTCGGTCCGACCTGACAGCTTACCGTAGTCAGCAAATTTGAAGATGTCATAATAAACACCGTCGGAAGTTTTGTAGGCATAGCCCTTCTCCAGGAGAATTTTTACCTGGCGGACGATTTGGGGAATATAATCCGTGGCCCGGGCGTATTCGGCTACCGCCGTCACTCCCAACGCGGCCATGTCTTCATAATATTTTTCTTCGTACTCTTTGGCCAAAGTCTCCCAGCTGATCATCCGCTCTTTTGACCGGGCGATTATCTTGTCGTCGATATCGGTAATGTTTTGCAGATAGAAAACATCGAAGCCGCGAAAACGCAGATATTTAACAAAAAAATCAAAATTAATGTAGGTTCGGGCGTTGCCGATATGGGCATAGTCATAAACCGTTGGCCCACAAACAAACATATTTATTTTCCGATCGGAGATCGGCTTCAACTCCTCAACTTTCCGGGTCAAAGTGTTATATATTTTCATTTCTTCAAGTTTTTAAGCTTTAATCCCGCAAAGAATTCATATGCCGGCCCGGCAACCAGACCAAAAGTAAAAGCCCAAAGTAGTTCTTCGGCCGGAATACCAGATAATAATACTCCACTGATATTTTCCAGTTTCCACCACCTGAAAATTAACTCCGGAAAAACCGTCAGCAACCCTCTATAAGCAAGAAAGCCAAACAGTGTTAAAAGAATTCCGCTGACAAAGGCGTCGATACACAGATCGCGGCGAAACCACAACATAGTTAAGGCCAGGACAAAAAACATTATACTGGAAGCATAAATAGAATTTATCCCCAAATATAGGTTCAGGCCGTTCAAAACAAGCAAACCTAATCCCGTAAAAGGCAATAATAGCCATGTCCAGTGATGTTTTCGGTCAGCCCTCTTGGCAAATCTCTCACCAAATACCTCTTCGTATAACGACACTCCGATCCCACCAATAAAAAAACCGAACAAAACGTCTTCGATACCAAAACCGGTTCCGGTGATTGTCTGTGGATGCCAATAGTCACGAAGATACCAAAATTCGGAAATCGGACCCAATAAAGCACAAATTACACTCGCCAGTAAGATCTCCTTTCCTAAATCCCTGCGGCGCAGAAAAAGCAGCAACCAGACAGGAAAACAGATTAATAGATCACCGATTAAATAAGCATAGCGGTAATTCAAATAAAACATTATTATCCTCCCACCTGTCTTCCAAACTCGCCGGTTGATTCGGCACTTTTGAGAGTTTGAGCCACGACATCAAAGGACTTTTTCTTGGCGATTAGTTCTTCCTGCTTTTTCTCCGGCGTAGCCGACGGCAGTTTCATCTTGTCGAACTCTTCCCGCAGTTTTTGCAGTTTTGTTTTTTGATATTGGGCCGTTGCTTGGGTCAATTGCGTCAGGGCTTTTTTTGTGGGGATTGGTTTTCCCGTCACCGGATCCATTTTCTTGTTTCTTGTATCTTGTTTCTTGTCCGCTGTCCCGGATCCGTTATCTATTGTCTGTCCAACTACCTGTGTCTTTATCGATTTTGGGACGCCTTTGACCACATCCCGGACAAAAGTTTTGGCCGTGTCTTTGCCCAGCTCTCCCATTTCATCAGTAACCTGCCGTAACGGATTATCCATAATTTCATTATAACTTATGGCGGCGTGGGTAATTTTTCGCAGCGCGAGGGTAAGCGGCCCGGGCACCTGAATCAGGAAACGGTTACATTTACTGAATGTAATGAGTACTCGGGATCGCGGCCGAGCGCGAGAACAAATTACCTAGCCACCAAGGCCTGGCAGGACCCATTTTATACCACTGCCGCTTCCAGAATTTCCAGCTTTTTTGTCGCCGTATCCATTTTTGCCTGAACACCGATCGGAATGGTTGTTCTGGGCACTTCGTGGCCAAAATCCACGCCGTAAAGAATCGGGAACCCAAAGGGTTCGGAAATCTCCCGGATTAATTCTTTTTTGGTCGGAAAATTCTGGTAGTCTACCTCCGCGACCGCTGTCAGTTTGCCCACAATCATCCCGGCAATTTTCTTAAAGAAACCGGTGTTTCTGATCTGCCAGAGATTGCGCATAATCTCCGAAAACTGCTCGTAATCCTCTTCCCAGAAAAAAAGATATTTTGTTTCCGGGCCGAACTGCCGGTCCAGTCCCACGAACGGGTCCCACTCTGTCCCCAAAAGCTTACAGACACAACTTAAATTGCCGCCAAATAAAACCCCTTCCGCCGCGCCGGGCCGGACTTCCTGCCAGACTGATTGCGGCTCGACAACGGTGGTGCCAGCTTCGCTTTGGGGTAAGGAAAGCATCTTCCAAAAATTGGACAGGGTGTAGCCTGTTGTCCGGAAATCCGGCAAAGATAGCGCGTTGGGACCGTGAAAAGTTAACAACCCGGTTTTCGCCAAAATCGCCAGTTGCAAAGTCGTCGCGTCGGAATAGCCGACGAAAATCTTGGGATTATTTTTAATGTTATCGAAGTCGATTTTGTCCAGAATCTGCGAGGCGCCCATGCCGCCGACGGCAAAAAGCACGGCGCAAACTTCTGGATCTGAAAAAGCCCAGTTGAAATCTGCCGCCCGGTCGACCGGCGTTCCGGCCACATAATCGCCGATGGCTTTCAGAATGTTCCCTCCGGTTTTGACTTTAAAGCCCATATTTCCCAAAAACCGGACAGCGCTCTCAAGGTTAGCTTTAGTTACCGGCTCGGAAGGGGCCACAATCGCGACAGTATCTCCTTTGGAAAGAGCTTTGGGCTTAATTATCTTCCCCATAGAGCTATTCTACTCGTAATTCCTTCGCCCCTCAAGCGCACGGGAGAGAGTAGTCTCATCGGCGTACTGGATATCCCCACCCGTGGGCATCCCCATACCCAAACGGGAAATTCGAAATTCGTCCGCCCTTTTGGCGGATCGAATTTTATTGGCAATGTACATGGCCGTTGCTTCGCCTTCCATAGTCGGGTTCAGGGCCAGAATAACTTCTTTTACCTTATCTCCTTTCCCGCTGACTCTCTCAATCATATCTTCGATATACAGTTCCTCCGGCCCAATGTTATGGAGCGGATCAATCACGCCGTGCAGGACATGATATACCCCGTGATACTTGCCGGTACTTTCGAGGCTAAAAACATCCAAAGGCTGCTCGACGACACAGATAGTACTATGGTCGCGGGTCTGGTCCGAACATATTTCGCAGATTTGTTTATCGCTGATATTCTTGCAGATTGAACAAATAAAGATCTCTTTTTTAAGATTTAAGACAGCATTACCAAGCTTGTTAATTTCCGGCTCGGGAACATGAAGTAAATAGAAAGTTAGCCGTTGGGCGGTTTTTTCCCCTACCCCCGGTAGTCTTTCAAACGCTTCAATCAAATCGCGAATTTGTTTCGGAAACGGCACCTTACTGCACCCCTCCAGTCAAATCCTGTAACTTGCTTGCCGCAATCATCTGTGATTTATAAAGTGCTTCGCCCAGAGCCTGTTCCAGCTCGAAGTCGCGTTGTCCGTCCCAGGAAATTTCCAGAACTTTTTGGTCACCGGTCAGGACAATTTTCAGCTGGCCTTTCGCTGTCTGTTTGGTCACTTCAACCTTTTCAGCCGCCAGCTGTTGCTGGATTTTTTGCGCCTGCTGGCGCATTTGATTCAGGTCACCGAGCTGTTTTAAGCCGTCAAACATTCCCATTAACCTTCACCTCATTTCTTTTCGTTAAGTTTAAACTTAACCTTTATTTCTTTTTCTATTATATCAGAGATAACCTGTTCCAAAACGTCCCTGTTTTTGGGTTCTTCCAATTTTTCTTTGTGGAATTTGTAGGCCACACCAATAACGAGAAAGCCGTTACTTATTTCCTGGGGGTTGGCCGCTTTCAGAAAAGCATTGAGACTATGATTGTAAGGTTTTGTCGCCGCGACAATCTCCGCCCATTTATCTACTATTGACTGATATCCGCTTCCATCGTCCGTGGTTTTCTCTTTCTCTTTATGTTCCGTGTCTTTAATTGCCCCGGTTCTGTTTTCTGTTTCCTCGGATCTGTTTTCTGCCTTCTGTCTCCCGCTATCATCTGGAACCCGGCACCATTCCACGACCACTAATTCCAGCGGCAAAGAAGGCAGCGGACTATCCCGAAGCATAGAATTCGCCTCTATTAACTTCTCAATTAATATTTTTGTGTCGTTTATTCCTGCTTCCCTCTTTCCGAATACAAGAATATCCCGAAGTTGAGAGATCATCGCCAGAATTAAATCTTTAAATTTTCCGTTGGCCGCCACAAAAGTTTCAATTTCCTTAAGCGCCTCGGTTTGTTTATGTTGCGCCAAAAGCCTCAGAAGTTTTCTGGCGACATCTTCATTTTGTGTGAGGTTTAGCGCTTCTAGACGCTCCAAGTCTGCTTTAGCACCCGAGGAGATCAACTGCTCAAGAATTTTCTGGGCGTCACGATGCGACCCGTTGGCTCTTTGCGCCACTACTGTCAGAACCTCTTCTTTGATTTCTATTTTTTCAAACTCCGCAATTTTTGTCAGCCGATTTTTTATTTCCTCTTCCTTTGCCCGGCCGAAATCATAAACCAAACAGCGCGACACAATCGTTTCCGGAAGTTTCTGGGGATCTGTTGTCGCCAGGATAAAAATCACCTGAGCCGGAGGTTCTTCCAAAGTCTTCAGTAAAGCGTTAAAGGCCGAAGTCGAAAGCATATGAACTTCGTCAATAATGTAGACTTTATATTTAGAACTAGCCGGCGCCAGTTTCACTTTCTCCCGAAGATCGCGAATATCGTCTACACCGGTGTTGGAAGCCGCGTCAATTTCGATGACATCGAGACTGCGCCCTTCCGTTATGGCCACACAGGAATCACACTTATTGCAGGGCTCCTCGCCTTTCTTACGATTGGTACAATTGACAGTCTTGGCAATCAGCCGGGCAGTGGTAGTTTTTCCTGTTCCCCGACTCCCGGTGAGCAGATAAGCATGCGACCAGTTATTTTCAAGAATGGCTTTGCCCAAAGTGTCGCGAATTTTAGAAGTCGCCAATTCTTCCCAAGCCTGAGGACGGTATTTTCGGTAAAACATCTAGCGTATTTTACTCCGGATGGTGTTCTCCTAGAAGATGGAGCATGCCGTGGCTGATCAGCTCACAAACCTTGGTATCTACCAGCACATTATCCCTGTTGGCTTCCTCCTGAGCAATGGGGTAACAGACCACAATGTCTCCCAGCACCGGGAAACTTTCCAGGGGAAAAGACAAGACATTATGCGGTCTATCGTCGTGAAGATACTTGTGAGCCAGCTCCTGGCTTTTCCTCCGCCCGCACACCAGGATCGAGACCTCAACATTAGTGTTAATTTTTCTCGATTTGAGGACGGATTCCACCGCCGCTTGGATTTTCGGTTTGGAAACCGGATACCGGGAATCCGTCAGAATTAAAACTTTAGCCATTACTCCTAAGCAGTTGGGCAACTACCGCTCCGTCAGCCTTGCCTCTTAGCTCGGCCATAGAAAGTTTCATTAAAGTCCCGAAGTCCGCTCCCGGATTAGTCTTTCTTATCTTTTCTATCTTATTTTTTATTTCTTCTTCGCTCATCTGGGCCGGTAAATAGCTTTGGAGTATCTGTAGTTCTGACTGTTCCCGGTCGACTAAGTCCTGTCTTCCGGCTTTTTGGAACATTTCGATAGATTCTTTGTGGGTTTTGACTTGCTTAGAAATGACATTGAGAACATCATTGTCTGTCGCCACATAGTCTTTGCCCTTTTCGATCTGAAAATTAAAGATCGCGCCTAGCAGAAAACGCAGGGTATCCACCCTCACCTGATCCCGATTTTTGAGGGCCGTATTAAGTTCGGATTGGAGCTGGTCAAGTAACATTAATAGGTTTGTCTCCGGTTTGGGTGTTTGCGCGCCATCGCTTTGGCTTTTCGCACCAACGCCGGCTTTTGATAAAACTCCCGTTTTTTAAGCTCGTCAAGAATGTTCTCATTGAGAACCTTCTTCTGAAACGCGCGAATTACCTGATCCGATGATTGTCCTGGTTGTGCTTTGACAACTACCATTTACCATAACACCTCCTTAAACTTTTCTTTCGACTCCCACCTGTCCTAACAGATGAAAGTGTAAGTGCGGAATTGCTTTAGCCGTTCCGCCGTTGATTACAATTCTGTATCCTTTTTCCACCAATCCTAATTCTCTTATTTTTTCTAAGATTTTATTCTGAATTTTTAAGACCATCTCGTCCGGCGCTTCGGTCAAATCTGAAATATGCTTTTTTGGGATAAAAAGCAAATGGACCGGCGCGGCTGGGTTTTTATCCGGGAAAATTGCGATTTCCTCGTCCTGATAAACAAAGTTCATTGGTATTTCCCCTTTAATTATCCGACAGAAAACACAAGTCCCCATAGGCCTTGGCGATATTGTAAATCTTTTAATAAATGGGGGCAAGAGAGGTCTTAAGCGTAAAGTTCTTCCAGTTCTTTGATTCCCCCAAAAGCAATCCGGTCAGGAACTAAACTTTTGGTGCCCAGCATCATGGCCGGTGTAATCACAAAGTTACCCCATTTTTCGTTAATCTCATCCATCGCTTCGACCACTTTTTCTTTTTTATCTAAATCTTGGAGGAGTGACAACTGCCGGTTGCCGCTATTCTCCAGATTAAAACAAGACACGGCTAAAGTATGGACTGGTTTACGGTACGGACAGTGCAGCAAAATACCGAACGCGTGGCGATAAATATCCCGGCCGTCAAAAAGTAATTCCTGCGTTTTCTCGCCGTGGTGCCAATAGGACCAGTCGCGGTAAAGTAACGATACATGTACTCCGCGGGCAAAGTATCCCGCCCGGCGCATCCGAAAGCCGGTCTTTTCTACAAGCTTTACCAAAATAGGTACCAACTCTTCCGGCGTGGAGTATGGTTTTGGCAACGAGAAACTGTTCCCGTATGACCGGCGCCCGAAAACCACATCGTCGATTTCAAAGCCATGCAATCTTAAATGCCAATACCAGCCAAAGATTCCCCCGAAGATGTTTTTTAGTTTAATCATATCAGCGTTATAAAAATCCATCACAGTAAAAATGCCGCCACTGTTTAACCTGACAGCGTTATTTTTCTTAATTCCGGTCAAATCCATAAGCGCCAGTTTCGAATATATTTCTCGGTAGCTTGTCTCATTAATTTCATCCAATCCGTCGGGTTTATGCAACCCGGCAGCTACCTTGGCCAAATACCGGTTCGGGGCTATCCCCATCGAAACCGTCAGGAAGTCCCCGATTTCCGCTTTTATCCGCCGTTTTATTTCCAAAGCTACTTCGGTAACATTTTTCGTTCGCGTCACCGGAGCCCCTTCCAGATTTAAAACAAATTCGTCAATGGACTTCGGAGAAAAATCGTCAGTGTACTCTGACAATAAAGTTTTTAGCTGCAGATGAACGGCCCGGTACTTATTCGGGTCCGGAGTTTTAACTATTAACTTCGGATATATGAGCCGGGCCTCTTTAACCCGCATGCCGACTTTTATTCCCAAAATTTTAGCCTCGCGCGAAGGAGCGACAATACAACCGCCGGGGGAATCATACGCGGCGACGACGATCGGTTTCCCCCTTAAAAACGGATTGGCCTGCTGTTCGATCGAAGCAAAGCAGGAATTCAGATCCAAATGTAAAATAGTCCCGGGTTTAGGATTAAATAACCTCTCCATCTGCCACCTCCGTCAGGCGCCACTTTAGCGTTTCTGTGTTTAAAACCAGCCGGAAAAACATTGAGTCCGAAGCCACGGAAAAAACATGGAACAAGGTTCGGCCTTCACGAAAGACATGGTGATAGCCTACTTTCTTAATTAAGTGTTCTCTGCCTTCAAAAAGAAGTTTTTTTGGAGAATCGGTAAAGGCAACGGAAACCGGCAGGTCAATTTTCTGGATCACCCAATCAGGTTACCAAACCTTATCCGAAAATCAAGCGAGATAAAGCAGAAATAAATAGATCAAATTAAATAAAACTGTCTATTCTAACTCGCTTTTTTTCCAATTCTCCTAAGAATAATTCCAGAAAGTGCCAGGGAAAGATTCCTTCCCGAAGTTGTCCATCAAGACCGGCAATGCCTTCTAAAACACCAATATTTTTATTAAAAAATATATCAAAATTAACCCGGGCTACCTGAACATCTGCAGAATTGCTACCCCGGATTTCAAAATTATTACAGGCGGTAAACGACCGTCCAAGAAGATCATTACCCCGACTACTGAGCGTGTGATTAACTATCCACGCAGCTACTCTCTGAGGATTATCACTAGAAATTGTATGTCCTAGTGAGCGAGAACAATGACCTTCCCAATACTCAGAACTGTTGATCATTTTATAAGATCATCAAATTTTAGCAATTCGATCTCTCCGGTTTTTCTGTTCTTAACCTCAATTTTATCTCCGGTTTTATCCGAAACGACCAGCCGGTATGGGATCCCGATTAAGTCCGCGTCGGCAAACTTTTCTCCGGCAGAAACATCCCGGTCATCAAACAGTACTTCCGCTCCGGCGTCAAGAAGTTTTTTGTATATATCCTCACCTTTACCATTGAGGCCAATCAGGTGATACTTGTAGGGCGCAACGCTTTCCGGCCAGACAATGCCTTTGTCGTCATGGAAAATCTCGACAATCGTCCCCATCACCCGGGTTGGCCCGATGCCGTACGAACCAAACCACACCGGTCGCTTTTGACCGTTCTTGTCCGTAAAATACACGCCCATCTTCTCGCTGTAATAGGTCCCAAAAGCAAAAATATTGCCTACCTCAATAGCGGTGATTTTTTTGTATTCCGCTTCCACCCCATCAAAAATTTCCTTATTAACGCCTTTGCCGGATTTGTCCACATAAACTGTGTCTTCGCCGGAAACCGCTTCCACCTGAAATTCGTGAGTGTGTCTGTCGGTGAAAACTCCGCCGGAAGCTTCAGTCACAATGGCGTTTAATCCCAGCCGGGAAAAAATTTTGAGATAAGCTTCTTTGACCTCTTCGTAATATTTCCAGAAGTCTTCTTCGCTGGCATGCAAACTGTAAAGATCTTTCATCATAAATTCCCGGCCGCGCAAAATTCCGCCGGTGGCCCGGGGTTCATTGCGGAATTTCGTTGAGAAGTGGTAGATTTTAATCGGCAAGTCGGTATACGAATCCAAATGTTTACGGACTAGGTCCAAAACAATTTCTTCATGGGTAAAAGCCAGCGCCAGATCTTTTTCCCGGACATCTTTGAGTTTATACATTATTTCCGAAGCACTGTTCCACCGCCCCGTTTCTTCCCAGATTTCCTTTGGATGCATGAGAGGCATGAGGACTTCCTGCGCCCCGGTGGCGTTCATTTCTTCACGGATAATGTTGTTAATTTTGTTAACTACTCTCCAACCTAGAGGTAAAAGAGTCCACGACCCGGCCATGAGTTGATCAATAAAACCCGCTCTAACAAGTAGTTTGTGATTTTCCGCCACCGCCCCTGCCGGCGCTTGTTTTATGGTTTTTGGAAACAATTGACTTTGCCGCATCTCTATAAGTTTAACAGGAAGCTAGCGGGAAAGGAAGAGTTTGGAGATATCGCTGAAAGAGACGAGGATAATAAAAATAAACAGGATTCCCATGCCAATTTGATTGATCAGATTCTCATATTTCGCGGGGAGTTTTTTACCGCTGACCGCTTCCACGAACAGAAAAGCGAACCGGCCGCCATCGAGGGCTGGAAACGGCAAAACATTCATGAAAGCCAGAGAGAGCGACAATAATCCCAGCAGATTTACTAATTGCACTACCGCGGTACTGCCACCAAGGTCCAAAATACTTCCCACTGCCGAAGCAATCCCTACAGGCCCGGAAACCGATTCCGCGAGCGGCTCGACATTTTTGGTTTTGAAAGCGGCCGTAGCCAAACTGCCGATCACTTTGAAGTTATAAACAAACATGTCCACGGCATAGCTTAAGCCGGACAAGACTTTCTGTTGGGGCGTGGCATAGTTAAGTTCGACCGCTTCACCAATACCGATTCCCAGCGCCCCCTGCCCGGCCGGCGGGTTTACCCGGGGAACAACAGTGACGGTTTTATTGGTAGACAACGTGCTATCTGTAACATTTAGTTTTACCTCTGATCCGGCATGGGCTTTAATATAGGATTGAAACTCCGGTATTTTCGTGAAGTTTTGCCCGTCAGCCGAAAGCAGGACATCGCTGGGCAGCAGTCCCGCTTTATCTGCCGGACTGCCGCTGGCCACAAAAGTGGCCACTACCAGCGTCTGATTCGGGCTGCGGAAATTATAGTCTGCGAGTTTTGGAATTAAGACTTTGAATCCGGATAGGACCAGGAAAAAATAAAAGGCCGCCAGGGCCAAAAATACATTCATGGTTACTCCGGCCAAGACCACGGCAATTCGCGGCCAGACATTAATTTGATAAAAATATTTTCCCTTAATCCCGGAAACGCGCTCTTTTTCATTTTCTTCACCGAGTAGTTTGACGAAACCGCCAAACAGCAACGGGTATAACGAAATTTTCATCCCGTCTTTCAACTTTTTACTCAGTATAGGCTTCGTAAAAGGCAACCCCAAAGCAAACTCCTCCACCCCTACTCCGGCCCATTTCCCCACTAGAAAATGGCCCGTTTCATGAACGAGAACCAGAATAGAGAGAATAACCAGAAAAACAATAATCGTTAAAATCATTAGAGGCTCATTAACTCTTTTTCTTTCGCTTGCGCCAGAGTGTCTAGTTCGGCAACCATTTTATCCGTCAGCGCCTGGACTTCTTTTTCCATGCGTTCCTTTTCATCTTCATTGGCTTCGGCTTTAGAAACATCTTCCATGGCATCGTGGCGGATCTGCCGAATCATAATCTTTCCGCCTTCAATTTTGGTTTTAACCAGCTTAACATATTCCTGACGGCGCTCTTCAGACAATGGAGGCACTACAACTCTGACCCGGGTATCTTCAGGAATAGCCGTCAATCCAAGATTAGCCGCAGAAATAGCTTTAATGATCGCTTCCACATTAGCCTGGTCGAAGGGTGTGATGACAATAGTATTCGCGTCAGTAGCCGCAATGGTAGCCAATTCCACCAGTTTCATCTTGGTCCCGTAAGCTTCAACGATTAAATTCTCGATTAATTGCGGTGAGGCTTTGCCGGTGCGGATCGTATTTAAATCCTGCTTAACCACCTCAATAGCCTTTTGAAATTTCGGAGTAACTTGCGCGGTTATATCGTCCACTCAATTTTCAATTTGAAATTCGAAATTTGAAATCAATTTTAAATATTTCAAATTTAAATTTTCAAATTCAGTTCAAATTTTAAATTGTAAATTTTAAATTGTTATTCTAGAAAATTCTCCCACCTTTATATTTTCTCCCAACTTCCCGATTACTTCCTTAATCATATCATCAATCGTCAATTTGGGATCGCGGATGGATTCCTGTTTTAAGAGATCTTCTACCGTTTCCGGTTTCATGGAGGCTACCTGAAGGCAAATTTCCTTGCCAAGAGTTTGAAAGTCATCTGTTCTGGCGACAAAATCAGTCTCGCACAAAAGGCTGACTAATACCCCAATTCGACCGCCATGAACATAGGAAAAGACGACGCCGTTATGGGTTTCCCGTTCGCCTTTTTTGGCCGCGCGGGCTAAACCTTTTTCCTTAATTATCTCCTGGGCTTTTTCAATATTTCCCTTGGAGGCTTCCAGAGCTTCCCGGCAATCAGCAATGCCGGCCCCCGTAAGCTCACGAAGTTTTTTGATTTGATCTACTGATACCATGAAATTAGTTATTGGTTTGTATCTTGTTTCTTGGAAATTGCTTATTTCTTTTCGCCGTTTTCTTCTTTTGCTTTCTTTTTGGCTTCCTCTTTGGCCTGTTTTTCGGCATCCTTGACCGCTTCCTGCCGGCCCTCAGTCCAAGCATCAACAAGGTAATCCATAATTATTTTAATACTTCCGACGGCATCATCGTTAGCCGGAATCTGGTATTTCACCGGTTCCGGATTGGTGTTGGTGTCGGTAATAGCAACGATAGTCGCTCCGGTTCGCGTTGCTTCCCGAACCGCCAGGTCATCCCGTTTAATATCCACCAGGAAAATCGCGTCCGGAATTTTAGAAAGACCAACCAGTCCGCCATAAAGCTGTTCGTATTTTTCCAGTTTCCGGGAGGCCAGAAGTTTTTCTTTTTTAGTGACAAAGTTGCTGTTGGCAATGTCTTCTCGAAGTTTGAGGATCGAATCAAGATTATTGTGTTTAATAGTTTCAAAATTGGTCAGGGCTCCGCCCGGCCAGCGGTTAGTGAGATAGTAAAAGTTACTATTTTCAGGCAGAGCTCCTTTCATCCGGGCAACATTTTCGGTTAAGACCGGCTGGGCCTGGCGTTTGGTGCCGACAAAAAGAATCGTGCCGCCGCTTTTGGCCAGGTCATGAAGGTACTTGGCAGCAGAGAGCAGACCTTCACGGGTTTTCGTCAGGTCAATAATATGAACGCCTTCGCGCTCTCCATAAATAAACCTAGCCGCTTTCGGCTGCCAACGGTTGGTCTGATGCCCAAAATGGCACCCGGCCTCTAATAATTGTTTTAGAGTGATGTCCGTCATTTGAAATTGTCCCTTAGTCCTCCGTTCGGCGTAGATTCAGGGACCCGCCGAAACGTGCGTATTACTTCATATTATATACCGCCAGCCACAATTCCTGCAAGCGGGCATTATTTGGCAGCCGGGGCAATGCCTCTTTTTCCAGAAACTCCTTCGCTTCAGTGTACTTTTTTTCTTTAATCAAAATTCCGGCATAGTTTTGGTAAGCTAAGTAATATTGCCCGTTATCAATTGACTTGCGGTAGTCCTGCGCCGCCAAATCCAGGTTTCCCTCCTGTTCATATACAGCCCCCAGGTTATTCCAGTTGGTCCACCATTTCGGTGACAGCTCCACCGATTTTTCAAAATGCGGCTTGGCTTCTTCAATCCGACCCGCCCGGAAAAGTTCCACTCCCAGATTATTTTCCAAATCAAAAGCGTTCGGCGATAAATTAATGTCGTGACTGTAAAGTGTCAGCCCATCACGCCAGTCAAACTCCCGCACCCAGGTCCTGCCGGCCAAAACTAATACCACGATCCATAGCCCCCAAACTCCCCACATTCCCCATTTTCTAAGCGACCCGAAAACCGCCAGCATTCCCAAAAGCCCGACAATCGGCAAATAAAACCACCTGTCCGAAATTGTCAGATCCAACGGAAAGAATTGCAGATGAAAACCCAAACCCAACAAAAACCAAATTAAGAAGAAAAACCAAAGTGGCAGGATTGATCGTGCTTTTTTAAATATTAAGAAACTTAAAATGCTTAAGAGGCCTAAGAAACTTAAGTCAATTATAAGAATGAATGGGTCAATGCTTCTGACCACCCACTGCTGATTAATGGCCAAGTTCGCTGGCCAGAAAAAATTACGCAGGTAAGTAAAAATAATCTGCGGCACATTAACCATCCTCTCCGTAAAATTCATGGTACTTATCGGTGTCAGACCGTGTTTATTGAATCCGATCCCGGCCAAAGCAAACCGCAAAAAAGCATAGACTCCCAAAACCACGGCGATACCCTGGACATAATCTCTGACCTTTTTCCGGTCAAAAAGGAAAAGATAAACAAAAATAATCATGGCGAAGACGGCTCCGGTTTCTTTGGACAAAAGCGACGGCAAAATAAGTAGACTCGAATAGAAAACATTTTTCCCCCGGAGAATTAGCCAGAAAGCTAAAGCGGCAAAGAGGAAAAACAGGACTTCCTGATAATCGGACACATAAACCACCGCTTCGGCGTTAATCGGATGGACTAGAAATAATAGCGCCGCTGCCAAGGACAGGCGGGTATCCAGTTTGAATTTCTCAAAAAGATATTTGAGGATTAAGTAAATCAAGACCGTATTGGCCAGATGCAACGCCATCTGCAAAGCGTGGTAATAAAACGGCACCGGCCCAACGGTGGAACCGAGAAGGGCAAAGGCTGTGGTCATCAGCGGTTTGTAGTACAGACCAGTTAGGCCATTGGCGCTCCCCCCGCTGTTAAAAGTGCTGCCTAGAAAAAATTGGGGAATGTTTGCCAGCGATAATATCTGCGGATTATTCAAAATCTGCTCTTCATCATCCCAGACAAAACCATTGAAAAGCGTCGGAAAATATAAAATCGTTCCGATGATGAGGATTATCCAAATGGGCTTAGGAACCTGCGGCCTCCACGACATTCTCCAACAAGGATATCACCGTCAGCGGGCCGACGCCACCGGGAACCGGAGTGATGGCGCCCGCGACATCTTTTACTTTTTCAAAATCTACCTCGGCTTTTGGCGAACCACAATCAATGACCACCGCCCTGGGTTTAACCATATCCGCCTTAATTAGATTCGGTACTCCCGTCGCCACGACCAGAATATCTCCCTTTAGAGTTTCGCTTTTCAGGTCGGGAGTATTAATGTCGCCGCGGATTACCTTGTAGTTTCGTTTTTCCAAATAATCCGCCAAGGGTTTGCCCACCAGTCGACCTTGACCAACCACGACCACAGTAACATTGTTGCATTGTTGAATTGCTACACTGTTAAAATTCTTTGCAATGTAGCCATTTAACAATGTGACAATGCCTTTCACTGTTGCCGGCAGAAATTTTGATTTTCCCGTTAATCCGTCCACATCTTTTTCCGGGGGAATATCTTTTATCAGATTTTCTCCTCCCGGCAATTGGACAATAATTCCGTCAGCGTCGGTATTTAAGTCTTTGCGTATTTCCGCATCAATACCCAGCTCCCGAGCTTTTTTTAGTTTGAGATTGGCGTAAGTTTTACTGGCCGGGTCGTCGCCGACCAAAACAATCGCCAGCTTTGGAGCTTTGCTTAAAACTTGTATCTTGTTTCTTAGAATTTCTGCCCTTTGGGCAGCGATAGCTTTTCCGTCAATAATCATGAAGTTTTCTCAGAACGCTTCTTTTGCCGTTCTTCTCTTCTTTTACGCGCCACAAGTACTTTTGATACTAGCTCTTCTTCGTATCTCATGTCCGAGATAACCAATCGACTATTCAGTCCCGGCTCTATTTTTAATTCTTTCTTCATAGAGGAAAATTTTGGCAAAGAGATTTAACCCCCTTTGCCACACCTTCTGTAGTTAACTTTCCGGTGATTATACCGGAAATCCAACCGCCAATCAGCTTCACTTCCGGCCCTTTCATCCCCCGGGTAGTAATCGCGGGTGTCCCCAGTCTTATTCCGGAAGTAATGGCCGGTGGCAAAGGGTCGCCCGGAACGGCATTTTTGTTGGTCACGATTCCTGCTTCTTCAAGTTGCTCAGCTATCTCTTTACCGGTCTTATTTAACTGGCGCAAATCTATTACCATTAAATGGTTGTCTGTTCCTCCGGAAACCAAATCAATACCGTTATCTAGTAGTGTTTGGGCCAAAACTTTGGCATTGGCAACAACCTGTTCGCCGTATTTTTTAAATTCTGCGGTGTCCGCTTCCTTTGCGGCCACAGCCATCGCCGCGATAACATTTTCATGCGGGCCGCCCTGAAGACCGGGAAAAACAGCTTTATCAATTTTCTTGGCAATCTCTTCACTATCAGCCATTAAAACCGCCCCTCTTGGCCCGCGCAAAGTTTTGTGAGTAGTGGTCATAATAATGTCGGCGTATCCGACCGGAGACGGGTGCACTCCCGCAACAACCAGCCCGGCGATATGGGAAATGTCGGCCAGAAGGTAAGCGTTAACCTTTTTGGCAATTTCCGAAAACCTTTTGAAATCCAAAGTCCGCGGATAAGAAGTTGTCCCGCAGACTATTATCTTTGGCTTTTCGGCTTCTGCCAGTTTTTCTAATTTGTCGTAGTTGATGTACCCGTTTTCTTCGACAGCATATTGGACTGAAGTATAAAATTTCCCGGAAAAAGTGATGTTCGGATGACCGTGGGTAAGATGACCTCCCGAAGACAGCGCCAGACCCATGATTTTGTCGCCGGGGTCTAAAAGAGCAAAATATACCGCGGCGTTAGCCGGGCTGCCGGAGTACGGCTGAACATTAACATAATGTACTCCGAATAATTTTTTGAATCTTTCAATAGCCAGGATCTCTATCTGATCAATGATTCTATTTCCCTGATAATATCTTTTGCCAGGATAACCCTCGGAATATTTGTTGGCCAGTATCGAACCTGTGGCTTCCAACACCGCTTGCGATTCGTAATTTTCCGACGGGATCATCTCCAGCACTTCTTCCTGGCGTTTTTTTTCAGCGGCAATTAAATCAACAATTTGCTTATCCATGAAGCAATTTTAGCATTATCAGTGATAAACTGTATGAAGATGGCAAGCAAAGTGAGTGTCGGATTATTAATGTACCGTTATAGAAATAGCCGGCTGGAGGTTTTTCTCGTTCATCCCGGCGGACCGTTTTTTGCCCGACGAGTTGATTGTTGGGGAATTCCCAAAGGCCAGCGGCACGATAATGAAGACTTATTGGAAACGGCAAAACGGGAATTTTCTGAAGAAACAGGAATTGTGTTAAGACCTGAAAATGTCTATTCGGAACTTGGATCTGTTACCTATCCTAACGGAAAAAATATTTTTGCCTGGGCCTTTGAAGATGGTAGCTTCGACCCGGCAAAACTGGTCAGCAACAAAACTAAATTCGGCTGGCCGGAAATTGATAAAGGCGGATACTTTACGCTACAGGAAGCGGAAAAAATTATTCTCCCCGCCCAAAAAGATTTTCTGTCGCGACTGCTAAGACAGATTGATACAATTAATCATTCTTGATAACCCAAAAATCCGGCCGGATAATGACGCCATGGCCTCAAAATCTCCAGAAATTCCGAATGATCACGCAACCAAAATTGTCACCTGGGAAAAAGATAAAAATCTGGAAATTCTAAAAGCCCTGGAAAAGCGATCTGCCGAGGAACCGGCAGCCGGCGAGGTAATTAAACTCCTTTGGCTGGCTAGTTACTACCAGTCTCTAAAATCACTCGGAATTTATGAAACTGATTATGGAGTCGTTGTTCACTGTGTCCGTGATTATGTTAAGAGAGAAAAAGGTATGGTGCGCTACCGCCCCACTGCTCGGCAAGTTTTAGGCAAATCCCGGGAACTGAAACGCAAAGCTTTTGGTGACCACCTTGAGGAACTCTTCTCGCCCAGCAAACCCCAGACAGCCATCAGCCGATACCGGCCCCACAGTTTCATCAATGGCAGTAAAGACCGGCGGATTATCCCCTTAAAAGATATGCGGGTCAGACTGTTAACTGTTGATTGGGGAGATGTAGTGAAACTGGCCCGTCATGGCCAAAACGGTGATCGAATTAGGCTAGACTTGGAAAGAAATTTTTCTGACTGGTACCGCCGCCCCGATAATGAGGAAGATAAAGAAGATTTGCCTTTCTAATTAAGCTTCTTCCTGAATAAACGGCACTCCGGTTCTTAAACATTGCTCGGCCAGATGTAACTGGTCAACCAGATAGGCTGCATGATTGGGCATGGAGACCAAATCTTGCTCATCAATAATCTCTTTATAAAGCTCTCGGGCTTCGGTGCCTTTAAAAGCTTTTCCAGTCATGTTGCCACTTCTATCTAAGTGATAGACCTCTATTAATCTGCTCTTGTCGTTAACAGCAATAATAAAGTTTCCTCGCGGGTCCTCCTGCCAAAGCAACCGAACTCGTTTATATTGACTTTTTATAATATCGTCGGCTTGGGGAGCTGTTTCTTCCCAAATGTGCGCCGAATTAGATTTAATTTCCAAAGGCCCGGCGCTGATCCCGATTTCTTTTGCCAATTTTCCTTGAAGAGCCCGAAGACCATAAGCATTTAACGGCCAAGCCCGAACCATATCATTACTGCGAAAGTGCGCGACCATTAAGAGTTGCCTGTCCTGAACCAGCAAGTTGACATCCGTCAGGCAGGGCGCCGAGGCCACTTGATCAATGAGATTATTAGGTAAGTGCCAAGTAGTAACATAAGCTCTTTTCGTATCCAGTTCCGATTTAATTAGATTTACACACTCTTGAAGCTGGTCTAAACCCTCATAATTTTGCATCTTAGCTCCATATGTGTAGGCCATATTCACTCCTTCGGGTGGTGTCTTGTCCAACATTTGGGGAAGATACTGTTCGATTTTCGCTCGGCTAATCGGAAACCATCCAGGGATTTTTTCCAAGAGAGTTTCCGGATCCTCATGAATAATGACACTTAAACTTGCCAATTCTTGGATTTTTTGACCTTTATCCGAATTTTTAATAACTCCTTCACGCCTTATTTTTGCCAGCAATTCCACCCAGGCATCAGCAATTCTTTCCCGCTCAACCCTAACACCGATTCTTTCTCCCGGCAGCCTCTCTGCTTCAAAAGCTACTTTTGGAAAAAGAAGCCTTTCAGACATGAACGGTGACCTGGCAGGAATTTCTTGAATCCTTCGTTGCACCACTTCCCAGTTTTCCCCAAGCATATTAACTACCTCAACATTATTTCTAAATAAATCAACCGCTTCTTGACTTAAGCCTGGCTGGGCAAATTTCACCGCTGGTTTTCCATCAGGACCAACTAACCCCAGGACTTCACCGTCAGAGTTTATGCCGTTGTTTTTGACCGCTAACAACCCCTTATAGGAATCATTGGCATTAGCTCCTGAAAAAACTACAGTTCGGATTGAAGGATTCGCCAAAACATCCCGAACCAGCCACTCGGCGCCGGCTTCAGAATATAAAGGTCCGCGTAAACCATAGTTTGACGAATCTAATTTTTTGTCGAGCTGGCCCCGGGCAGTCCAAAGTGTTGCCAAACCAATGTCAGGCCGACCGCCCACTGCTAGGTTAATTTCAAAGTAGTAAGGTTTAATTGTTCCGTCAAATTTCTCTCTGGTTGGGGCTTCAGTGATGTCCATTGTTGCTTATTGGGAAAGAAATTACCGATCTTTGCCTTTTCATGAGTCGTGGCAGCATCATTTCCGGTCTGAAATCTCTGGCTGCCTCTTCAGCAGTTTTAACCGGTGCGTCACTGAAAGTTCGCGTATATTCTCTGTTTAAACCAGGCTGGACATAATTAAACATGAACTGGTAAGGCAGCCAGCTTGTGCCCCAGACCTCGGGTTTTTGGGCGTAACTCGTCGCTTCGGCGGTAATCACTCCTGTAAATCCCTGCTGGGCAGTAACGGAATTTACAGCACCGGCTTGGCACCATCGCCCGGCATTTGATCTGGTTTCCAGAGACGCGTTCAAATCCGTCATGCGAATTGCCGGCCAAATTCCAAACAAGTGAGCCACCGCAAACTCCATGATTATGCCGCCATCATGATCATTAAGAGTGCAATCATAGTCTATTCTTGGCAAATGTAATTGCCTGACTCTTTGAATTTCCTTCGGACCTTTCCAAAGCTTACTAATGTGTTCCCGATCTCCGGGATTAATAATTAAGACTTCGTTATCATGATCCTGAACATAATAATGCCCCGGGCTGCCGAAAACTCCATCCCAAATACCAACATCAATACCATTTTTAGTTAGGTTTTTAATTGCCTCCGATGGATAAAGCTCCAAAGTGCCGGTGACCAGAGCAGATAAAATATCCCGGTCGTTTAGTCTCGAGCTGGGATATAGATTATTTGGCCTGACTAAATCTGCAGCCGTGATTTTAATTCCCAATGACTCAAAAGTCATTCCATTACACTGTTCCCAACGAACCATTGCCTGAGCCAGAATTCCTTCCTGCTGCGCGGACGAAAGCATCCAAAGCTCAGAAATACCGTTCTTAACGGTCACTTCACCTTCTGAAGTTTGATTTTTAAATGTATAACGGTCAGGACTTAAAGCCATAGCCAAAATGAGGCAGAAATTTTCTTCTTTGCAAAATAACAAATTGGTCTGGAAGTTACAAGACCCTAGTGTCCGGTTGTCCCGAAACCTCCGCGGGATTTATTTGTCATTACCCGGACTTCAGTAAATTCAAATTTAGAAAATTTGACAAAAATACCCTGGGCCAAGCGCCAGCCTCGTTCGATTTTTACCGGCTCCCGGCTGACATTAATTATCTGAACATGAATTTCGTCCTCATTGCCGCAGTAATCCTGATCGATAACCCCCGCTGAGGCCAAAAGATGATGCTTTAACAAAGTTGAGCTGCGCGGGGCGATCCATAAGAAATAACCTTTAGGAATTTTGAGCCCTAAACCCGTGGCCACCAGTTTCACTTCGCCGGGAGCAATAACCTCTTCATTTCTAACCGGTAAGTCAAATGCAACCGCTCCGGCGGTTTTGTATTCAGGCAGGGGCAAAGATTTATCAAACCGTTTGATTTTGACCTTCATGGTTTGAGGGCTGAGGAATAACGCTTTTACCTACTCGATTGGGACAATTAGTCACAATACAATCACGGCACTGCCCTCCAGGCTCATCAAAAACACTTGAAGTCAGATCTCGAGCGTTAACGCCATGTTGAATGTAGTCTACGGCTTTGCTGGTAGGAATCGGGTCGCCGCGATTTCCCAGAGGAATTTTTTTCACTTTTCGCTCGGGGCATAACTGTAGCATGTATAGAACATATCAAAAAAAACAGAATCCGTTCAAGAGATCAAACTGGAGCAAAATTACTATTTGCCGACACTGACTGGTGTCTGGTTCTCTGTCTTTGGCTTCGTCCAGGAAGCAAAATCGCATTTCGGGTAATTGCTGCAGCCATAGAAACTCTTTTTCTTTTTAGTTCGTTTCATTATTACATCTCCGCCGCACTTGGGACATTTAATCCCCGTAATTTTGGCATAGGGCTTGGTAAACTTGCAGTCCGGGAATTTGCTGCAGGCCAGGAACTTGCCAAATCGGCCAATCCGCACCACCAGCGGCGCGCCGTCATTGGGGCATTTTTCCTCAGTCGTTTCTACCTCGACTTTTACCCGGGCCGCCGTTTCAGTTACCCCGCCCAGCTGTTTATTAAACGGTTCATAAAATTCCCGGATCACCGGCACCCATTGTTTTTCGCCGTTGGCAATCTCATCCAGTTGGTCTTCCATCCCGGCCGTGAACTTGTAGTCCATGATGTTGGCAAAATTCGCCATTAAAAAGTCGTTAACCGCCATCCCGAGGGCCGTCGGGAGCAGTTTTTTATCTTCTTTTTCCACATATTGCCGATCCTGAATGGTGGAAATAATCGGCGCATAAGTGCTTGGCCGGCCGATCCCGTATTCTTCCAGGGCTTTAATTAGAGATGCTTCGGTGTATCTTGCCGGCGGTTCGGTAAAATGCTGGGAAGGTGTCAGACCGAGCAACCGGAGAATATCGCCTACAGACAATTCCGGCAAAATTGTTTCTTCATCACCTTCTTCCCCGCCTTGGGCGGATTTACCAAACAGTTTTTGCCAGCCTTCGAACAAAATTTTGCTGCCGTTAGCCCGAAGTGTGTAATTTCCGGCGGTGACATCCACGGTTGACTGTTTGTAAAGACTTTCGGCCATTTGACAAGCCACAAACCGTTTCCAGATTAATTCGTAAAGTCTTTTCTGTTCCTTATCAATGCCTTCTTCGGTAATCTCCGGCCGTTCAACATTGGTCGGCCTGATAGCTTCGTGAGCTTCCTGGGCTACCTTGGATTTAGTTTTGTAAAACCGGAGAGTTTCCGGCAAATACCTTTCGCCGAAACTTTTATTAATGTAAGCCCTAACCGCGTTAACCGCTTCAATGGCTAAATTAGTAGAGTCAGTCCGGTGGTAAGTAATAAGACCGCGCTCGTAAAGGTTTTGGGCAATCTGCATCGTCCGTTTGGCACTCCAGCCAAAAAGATTGGATGCTGCCTGCTGCATTGTCGAGGTCGTAAACGGCGGGTAGGGATTGCGTTTTACTTCTTTAGACTGGATATCCGTGACTTGATACTGCGCCCCCCGCAACTCGCCGACTATTTTATCCGCTTCTTCTTTATTTTTTATTTCCTGCTTAATTAATTTTGCTTCAAATTCACTTTGGAATTTGGAATTTGGAGTTTGGAGTTTCGCCAGTATTTCCCAATACTCTACCGGCTTAAACGCCTGAATTTCCCGCTCGCGTTCAACGATCAGCCGGACAGCCACGCTTTGCACCCGGCCTGCTGACAGTCCCCGGCGAATTTTGCGCCACAGGAGCGGTGACAATTTATAACCCACCAGTCTGTCAAGTATCCGCCGCGCCTGTTGAGCATCCACCAGCGGCATATTAATCTGTCCCGGATGAGCCAAGGCTTCTTTAATGGCCGATTCGGTTATTTCATGAAAAGTTATCCGCTCGATCTTGTTTCTTGTTTCTTGTTTCTTAGTTATTATTTCGTTTATATGCCACGCAATGGCTTCTCCTTCCCGGTCTGGATCGGTGGCCAGAATAATCTTTTCCGCTTTGGCCGCCGCCGTCTGCAGTTCTTTTACTTTCTCTTTTTTATCCGGCGACACGACATACTCCGGAGCGAAATCATGCTCCGGATCAATTCCCAACCGTTTTTCCGGCAAATCCCGGACATGACCCATCGAGGCTTCCAGTTGATATCCGCTGCCCAAAAACCTTGAAAGCGTCCGGGCTTTGGTTGGTGATTCGACAATTATCAAGTCCATGTTCTTTTAACTATTGCAGACTATATCTTAGTCCGCAAGCGTGAATTTTCCCTCCCAGTTCTAAATTTGTCAAAACTGCCCCTAATCGCGCTGCCTCTAAACCGCTCTTTTTTATTAAATCATCAAACTCCATCGGTTCGTTAACCAGCAGATCAATAACCGCCTGTTCTTCCCGCGTACCTCCCGTCGGTATTTGCTTACTTATATCAGCCAGCGTCTGCCCGCGCTTGTCAGCGTCTGTATAGCCAAGTTCCTGTAAAATATCCTCCACCCCGGTCACCAGCTTTGCTCCCTGTTTAAGAAGGTAGTTGGTCCCTTGCGCCATCGGCGAGTTGATCGGCCCGGGCACGGCAAACACTTCCCGACCCTGATCCAAAGCCGCCCGGGCCGTAATCAGACTGCCCGAGTCAATCGCCCCTTCGGTCACCAAAACCGCCTGGGAAAGCCCGGAAATAATCCGATTTCGGGCCGGAAAAACACCGCGAATGACATGCTTTTCTGGTGCCACTTCCGAAACAATGGCTCCTCCGGATTCAATTATTTGATAATAAAGTTCCGTATGCTCTTTGGGATAAATGACATCTACGCCGACACCGAGAACCGCAATTGTTACTCCGCCGCAGTTCAGGGTCGTACCATGGGCCACCCCATCTACCCCAAGTGCCATACCTGACACAATCGTGAACCCGGCGCTTACCAGTCCCGCCGTTAGTTCCTTCGTTACTTCTTTCCCGTACTGCGTAATTTTTCTTGTCCCGACGACGCCAATAGTTTTATTTTCCACTATCCTGCTTACCTGCTCTCCTGCCAGTTTACTTCTGATGTAAAGGATATTCGGCGGATCAGGAATAATTCTTAACCGCTTAGGGTAGTCCGGACTATGAATTGTGAGAAATTTTATTCCGCTTTTCTCCAGGTTCTCAATATATTGGTCTAATTTTAATATTTTCCTCTGATTAAGAAGTTCGATTAACGCGTCTTTTGGCAGGTGAGTTTGTTTTAAGTCTTCTTCCGTTGCCTTCCAGGCTTTTTCCGCGCTACCGAAATATTTTAAAAGCAACGACAACCTGGCCGAACCGATGCCGATTACAGTGCTAAAGGCTACCAGATATTTCTCCTCTTCAGTCATTACTGTTAAACCACTCTTGAAGGATTTTTTTGGCCACCGGCGCGGCCACATCCGAACCTTCTCCGCCGCCTTCTACTAAAACCGTGACCGAGATAGTAGGGTCATCAACCGGCGCGTAAATCGTCAGCCAGCCGTGAGTCTTGCCCAATTTTGGATCGCCGTATTCCGCCGTTCCGGTTTTGCAAGCCGTTGGCACGGGCTTGCCGTTTACCTGAAAATCATACATCGGATAAGCCGTTCCCCCCGGCGCGCAGGCTGCCTCCATGCCTTTTTTTATGAGATCAATGGTACTTTGTTTAATCCCTAAATCCCTGCAGTTTAGAATTTGGGATTTGGAATTTGGAATTTGAAGTACATGCGGGGTACAAAGCTTGCCTCCGTTGGCCACAACATTGGTCCAGGCATTATCCTGCAAAGGGGTGACAAGAATATCTCCCTGGCCGATAGCGGCGTGATAAGTGTCGCCCAGATACCAGTTGCGGGCATTCTCTTCCCGCCAGGCAAGGTCGGGTATCAGCCCGGCTGCTTCTCCCGGCAAGTCAATTCCCAGCTTCTTCCCCAACCCAAAACGCTTCGCCCAGGCCATGAGCTGATCCACTCCCGTCCACTCTCCGGCCCGGTAGAAAAAAATGTCGTTACTTTTTTGAATAGCCCCGACAACATCAAGCACGCCCTGGGTTCCTCCATCCTGCAGCCATTTCCAGTTTGGAAATTTATAGGGGCCCACGACCAGCTCGCCGGTATCCTCAACCTGGGTAGCTGCAGTTATTGCTCCTGTTTCCAGGGCAGCCGTCGCGGTAACTATTTTAAAAGTGGACCCCGGGGGAAATGTTCCGCTAATTGCACGATTAAATATGGGCTCATTCGGGTCAGAAAATAGTCCGGAAATGTCTGCCGAGCGCTCTGATTCTGATAGAGAATAATCCGTAAACACATTCGGGTCAAAAGACGGGCTGCTAACCAGGGCCAGAATTTCCCCTGTCTTGGGGTTAGCGGCCACCACCGCTCCCGGTTTGTTGCCTAAGGCGGTATAAGCCGCTTCCTGAAGAGGAGCGTCAATGGTTAAAGTTAAATTTTCCCCGGGTGTCGGCGGGACTGTGGAAATAGTCCGGATTTTTTTGCCCACCGCATCCACTTCAATTAATTCCTTCCCGTCCGTTCCTTTCAGCCTATCCTGATAAGTTTCTTCTACTCCGCCCTGGCCGATTTTGTAGCCGGCCGAAACGCTGTCTTCCGAAACATATCCCAATAAATGAGCAAACGCCGCTCCTTTAAGATAGGACCGCACCGAGTCTACTTCCGGCTGTTTCCCTTCCGCTTCCAGAACAATGGCCTGATCCTTGGAAATGGTCTGGTTATTAAACCGGAAAGAGGGTAGATTAGCGGTCAGCGACGTGCCGTTACGGTCAAAAATAATGCCCCGCGGAGCGTGAATCGGCACTTCCCGGAGATGGTTTTGGGCAGCCAAATCACGGTAGTATTCCCCGGCAAAAATTTGCGTTTTTACCAGGGTGGCCAGAAGCCACAAAAAAGCCGCTGCTGCCAGCAACTGAACCCCGATCAAACGGAAGCTGCCGCCATGGTCGCTGCCGAAATTATCCGCCGTCTGTTTTCGCCCCAGACCGGTTCGCCGGTCAGTCCGGCTAATGGAATCACCCAATAAATGCCCGAGCATAAAAGAAAATCACCTGGGAAACGATTAGAAAGATTAAAAGTGACCAGCCGTTAAACGGAAACCGGGATTTGAACAGGTAAACTGCCAGGACAAACAGAAGATAGGCCCCGGCCAACACCCCCAGCTGATTACCCAGGAGCAGATCGCCCAAAAGCCCCGTGCCAAAAGCTAACAGGTAGGCTTTTCCGGCATTCACTTTTGTGCCTGCTGCCCAGATGACAACCAGGACCGGCAAATTCAAAACCGGGGTAATGGCCTGGAGAAAAACTGAAACGATAGCCAAAAAAGCGTAAATCATAAAGGCCTAATCCATTATCACAAACACTGTCGTCAGATTTTGATAATCAACCGCCGGCACCACTTCACCTT
Source organism: Patescibacteria group bacterium (assembly GCA_023380635.1). NCBI lineage: Bacteria > Patescibacteria group bacterium. The sequence continues at coordinate 126,076 of JAMCRP010000002.1, read as the reverse complement.
TTTGGAACAGGTCGGTCTCGGCACTTTCGATTTTTCCCAATTTTCCCACCACCAGATCCGGCGGAAAGGTGCCGCCTTCACCGGAAGTTAAAACCAAATCATTCTGCGCAATATCTTCAGTTTGGGCTACCCGATCTAACATCATTGAGGAATTAAATTGTCCTATAATTAAACCTCTAGCTTGGTTTATCTTGGCGGGAATCTTCGCCTGAGGGTCAGTTGGCAGCTGAACGAAGCTAGTTTTGGGCGTCACCTTAACGATACTGCCGACCAGGTTATTCAAGTAGATGACCGTTTGTCCGGGAGTAACCCCGTCATTAATCCCGACTCCAACTTCCAGGTAGCGCCCGTTTCCCAGCACAATGGCCGGCAGGAGTTGATGCTCCGCCAACGGTTTTACTCCCAGTTGCGCCCGCAGTTCGTTATTTTCTTTTCTTAAAGCGTCGGCCTCGTTTTTGGCGGCCAAGAGTTCCGCGTTGCGCTGTTCAAGATTTTTAATTCTCGCTTCGCCGGAACGCCAGAAAGTTAAAAAAGAAAAGATGTCCTGCGCCGATTGCGATGAAGTGTAAACAGAATACTGAATGGGCATAGTCACTGTTTGAACAATAGATTTTAGCGGATTAAGAAAGGCCATTCCGTCGAGGAAATAAATGAGAATTGTGGCGCCAAAAAGAGCTAAAAATGTCCTCAGCCGCAGGTCCGTCATGTAGGAAAAGTATACGAATTAAGCCATTTGATTGCAACCTACTTTAATCCGCCGGTTACCCTAACTCTGGTCAAAAGTTTTTCATCAACTAAAACTTTGCCGCAGCCGCGAACCACGGCGGTTAACGCGTCATCAGCGACCCAAACCGGCACTTTGGTCGCCTCGGAAATAGCGATATCAATATTTCGCAACTGGGACCCGCCGCCAGCCAGAGCAATCCCACGGTTAACAATATCCGAAGCTAGTTCCGGCGGAGTTTCTTCCAGCAATGATCCTATACCGGCCACAATCTGGTTAATAACAGGACTTAACGCTTCCCGAATTTCCGAAGTTGAAATTTTTAATGACTTAGGTAGGCCTGATTCCAAATCCCGGCCGCGGACAACTGAGTACTTTTCTTCTTCGTTTTTAGAAGGCGCTGCCGATCCGATCGAGATTTTCAGAGCTTCCGCCGTCGGCTGACCCACCAGGACACCGTATTTCAGTCTTAAAAAGTTAATGATCGCTTCGTCCATCTCGTCCCCGGCTACCCTGATAGATTTGTTTACCACGATTCCGCCGAGAGCCGTGACGGCCATTTCTGTCGTCCCGCCGCCGATATCCACAATAATAGACCCGCTGGAATCATCAATCGGCAAATTAATCCCAATGGCCGCTGCCATCGGCTCTTCAATCAGGTAGGCCTTACGGGCGCCTGCCGCGAGAGCTGCTTCCTGGACAGCGCGTCTTTCGACTTCGGTAACTCCTGAGGGAATGCCAATGACTACTTTTGGTTTGGGAATTTTGGGAATCACCCCGGGCGTCTGGTGAACCAGTTTAATATAGTTGGCCAACATTGCCGCGGTGGCATCAAAGTCGGCAATCACCCCGTCAGAAAGCGGCCTGATAACATTAATCGTCTCCGGCGCCCGTCCCAGCATCTTTTTAGCTTCCGTTCCCAAAGCGATGACATTCTTAGTTTTTTTGTGAATGGCGACAACCGACGGCTCGCGAATCACAATCCCCTTATCTTTGACTAAGACTAAGGTATTGGCCGTTCCCAAATCGATCCCCATGTCATAGGAAACCAACCCGAAAAGGTAATCGAGCATAGCTCTATGATACAATATCCTGCCATGAATGGAATATGTGAAGGTCTAAAATATCCCGGCCAATACGATATTATCCCTGCCACCTATTGTGACTATTCCGAGAATAAGAAAAGCATCGACCCAAACCGCCCTAGCCGAAAGTGCCACTGCCTCAATAATTTTAAGGAGTGCCCAATTTATAAGCGGCACCAGGCGGCTAAACCAGCAGAAAAATCTGGACGCGCCTCCGGTAACCCGGTATAATCATTTTTGTGAATCTGATCGGTCTTTCCGATTTAATTATTTCCGCCTCATTTTACCTGCTGTTTTTCCTGGTACCACTGGTGTTTTCTTCCCAGACCTCGGAGCTTTTCGAATATAACAAAATGATGTTGGTTTACGCTTTAACGGTAGTCGTGGCCGGAGCGTGGCTGATCAAGATGATCGCCGCCAAAAAGTTCGTCTACCGGCGCAGTTTTTTGGAGATTCCTCTAATTCTATATTTGGGCGCTCATGTTCTCTCAACAATTTTTAGCATTGACCCGCATATTTCAGTTTGGGGCTATTATTCCCGCTTCCATGAGGGCCTCTTAGCCAGCGCTTCGTATATTTTGCTTTATTTCGCCGCCGTTTCCAATCTGACTAAAGATCATATTAAAAAAATCCTCTTAATTTCCTTCGCCTCGGCCGTCATCGTTTCGCTTTGGGGCGCGATGGAGCACTTCGGCCATTCGCCGTCGTGTTTACTGATTACCGGAAAGTTTAGTGATGACTGCTGGGTTCAGGATGTCCAGGGCCGGGTCTTTGCTACTTTGGGCCAGCCCAACTGGATGGCAGCGTATCTGGATGTTCTCCTGTTATCAGTTCTCGGTTTTCTGTTTTCAGCTACCCGTTTACCAGTTCTCAGTTCTCTGTTTAAAACTGACAACCGACAACTGAAAACCGATTACCGGAAAATTATTTTATTTATTTTATTGGCTTTACTTTATTTTGCAGCTTTGCTTTTCACCAAGTCCCGTTCCGGTTACCTTGGCGTGGCCGCCGGCCTGGGTGCCTTGGTATTTTTGTTACTCCGGCTCAGCCCAAAAATAAAAATTGGCTTGGCAATAACGGGATTGGTTATCCTGACCGTCGTCGGCTGGCAGTGGTATCAGCGTCTCCCCGCCCCCGGCCCGGGAGTGACTGATTCCGAGGCCATCCGAAAACCCGTCTGGGAAGGCGCCGTCAAAGTCTGGGAAAGGTATCCGGTTTTTGGTTCCGGCGTGGAAACTTTCGCTTATTCTTTTTATAAAGACCGGCCCGTGTCCAAAAACCTGGACTCCGAATGGGACTTTCTTTATAACAAAGCCCACAATGAGTATCTTAATCTGCTAGCCACGACCGGCAGCGTGGGGATGCTTGCCTATTTGCTTATCATCGGGAGTTTTGCGGTTTGGATATTTAAAACAATGAAGCAATCCAACAATGTCATGATTATCGCCGCACTGGCCGCTGCTTGGGTCACAATTTTAGTAACTAATTTCTTTGGTTTCTCTGTCGTGGTCATCGGATTGTACTTTTTCCTAATCCCGGCTTTCGCGCTGATACTTCAAGAAGAACAATTTAACAATATAGCCATGAAACAACCGTCGCCGGGAGTCGGTTCCTGGCTAGCCGTCGGAACGATCAGTTTTGTGGGCCTCCTGTTAGAGCTGTCTCTTTGGAATATGTGGACCGCCGACAAAGCCTATGCCCTGGGCAAAAACCTTGACCAGGTTAACGATTATGTTCAGGCATACCCCCAGCTGCAGGCAGCGGTGACCGCCAACCCTGACGAACCCACTTTCCGTGACGAACTGGCTTACAACCAGGCGGTTTTGGCCTCGGCTTTGTTTACCCAAATTAATTCCGCCACTAATTCCGCTATCGCCTCGCTTTCCGCACAGGAAAAGTTTTCACTTCAAAGTCCTCAGCTTGGCGCTTCAGTCAATGATTTAATTAACGAAGCCATTACCAATTCCGACCAGACAATCGCTACTTCTCCCGATTCCCTGCCGTTTTGGAAAGACCGGACAAAGATGTTCTACGCTCTTTCGACAATTGACCAAAAATATTTCCAGCCGGCGCTCGACTCTCTTAAAACAGCCACAGAGTTAGCCCCCACCGATGCCAAAGTCTGGTACAATTACGGAATGCTTTTGGGGCGCACCGGCAACCTTTCCGCCGGGATTAAAGTTTTGGAAAATACGATCAGTCTGAAACCGGACTACCGCGACGCGTATTACACTTTGGGACTGCTCTACGCCCAAGCCGGTGATAAAACCCACGCCAAAGCCGAGATGGAATATATTATTAATCATATCGGCGCCGATCAGGAGGCCATAAAATGGCTCTCGGAAAACCCATGACTCCCAAACAAAAATGGCTGGCCCAAAGACTGATTCTCCCCGCCGGTATTTTGCCACCGGCGGTCACTTATGCCGATTTAAAAACCAATGCCCAGTCAGTGCAAAAAACCGGCGTCGCCGGGATTGAATATGATCTCCTCATGGACCAGGATGTTCAAAAGATAAAAACTTCCGCTATCGGCAATAAAATTCTCGCCGTCCACGCGCCTTTTCCTTTTTTCGGCCACGCTTCGTTTAAGAATAATATGGCCCTTATTAACCTGGCGACAATTATCCTTTATGGCAAGAACTGGATTAAAAACGAAAATTTCCGGGAAACCGTCGACAAAACCTGCGCTTTTGCCAAAAACCTGGGTGCAAAAATCACAGTTTTTCATACTTATCACCTTGACCACCATGATTTGGGTGGCAGTTTAGCCTATTTGGCCGAAGCCGAAAAGAAGTTTGGCGTGACAGTAACCATGGAGCACGAGGCAGCCTACGCTTATGACTGGGAAACTCATCCCTGGAAGTACTTTAAAAAAATTGACGGCAGTATTGACTGGACTACTAACCCACTTAAAATGCTGGCGGTGTTAGACAAGGAGCGTCCCCAAAAAAAATTCGCCCTTTGCCTGGACACCTGTTCTTTAATCAGTTTGAAAATGCCGTTACTTTCGACACTTAAGAAAGTTTACCCCCGCCTGGGCCACCTCCACATGGCTAACAGTCTTCCCGGTTTCGATCTGGCTACCGAGATCAATAGCCCCGAAGATACCGAAATTGTCCGCTGGCTTTACGACCAAAAATATTCCGGCTTGATTACCGCCGAAATTAACATGACCGAAGGAAAGAAAGAAGAATTAATCGGCCAGATCTACGGCGCCAGTTCTATTTTGCGCTTCCCGGTATTTAAACAACAGGCAGTTAAGAATGCCCAAGCCCATCTGGAAAATTCCTGCCGCTATTTATTGAATAATATTTGAAACAACGTTATTAATAACGTTATTAATCACGTAACTTAATGAATAAGAATTGGTTACAAGTCTTTCGGATTCGCGAAGTCTTGCCCGGGGCGAGCACTTTGTTTATTGCCGCCTTAGATACGGGAGTCTTTATTCCCTTGTCCAGGTTAATTCTTTTGGCTGCCGGGTTTATCGGGATTTATTTCAGCGCCTTTTTAATTAACGAACTGGTGGATTCGTTCGATACGGATTTGCATAACCCCGAACGGTCAAAGGGCATTATCAAACACGGGGTTTCCCGCCAGTTTACCCTTGTGTCTTTTCTGATTACAGCCATTTTAGGAATCGCGATATTAGCAGGGCAAGGATTAATCTGGATTGCTCTGGTTGGCTTTTTAATTCTTTTCGCTTATTCCGCGCCGATCATCCGGCTAAAGCAATGGCCGTTCTTGGAGTTGGCCGCCGTTACCGTCGGCTGTGCCCTGCTGCCGTATGTGGCTTACTACCAACTGGCCGGAATTCCTTTCACCTGGCATGAGTGGCTGGTCATGGCTTTTTTCTCTCTGGGCTTTCCGGCCATTCAACTGGTTAACGAAGGAGCCGACATTGACGCTGACAGGCAAGCTGGAATTCACACCACGGCGGTTATTCTCGGCGAAAGAAATAACCTTATTCTGATTGAAATTCTGGCTTTCTTATCCGCTATCCTTGGCTTTGTCACCATGTTTATCACGCTCCACTGGTGGTACATGTACATTGTCACGCTTATCTTTTTCCTTTTCACCGCCGCCCAGTTCGGCTTAACGATTTATCATAACCGCGCCCGGCTCCACGAACTCCTGCGCACCGGCGAGCACTTTGGTGTCTTTGCCTCGGATTTAGGCGCGATTATTATGGTCATTATTTTTACTGTTTACTACTTCGCCGGTTTTATATATAAATAGGTTATGGCCAAAAAGGACCTGGCCTTTATAATTTCCCGCTTACTGGGCCCTTTGCCCCTTCTTTGCCTCCTCTGGCTGGCGGTAGCGGTCAAAAGCGGCATTGGTTTCTGGAAAGCCCTTTGGGTTTATACCCTAATATTTGTTATTGGCTTGGCAATCCCCACCCTTCTGTCAACCTATATCCTTCTTAGGAAAAGAGGAATAACCATTGAATGGACCCGGCTTAAAGACCGTCTAATTTTGATCCCCATCTACATACCCTTTTGGGTAATTGTTCTGGTTCTCACTTGGCTTCTGACTAATTCGACTGTTTTTCACCTTTCGCTCTTAATGACCGTAGGAATAATTGCCGGAATTTTTTGCTACGCCGTTCTCAGGTTTAAGATCAGTGCCCACATGATGGTTGCCTCCGGAGCTTTCTGGGGAGTTAACTTTATGACACACAGCAAGTATTTATGGCTCTTCTTACTTCTTATTCCATTAGTCTGGGCAAGATTAGTTCTCAAACAACATACAAAAGAAGAACTTATTGCCGGATTAATTATTTCGAACGGAATTATGGCCACCGCCGTTCTGCTCTTCGGCTGGCCGGGAGTGCCGTAAGTCTTGACAACTTGTGATAAAAGGATGTTGACTTGTAGAGAATGAAAAAAGTTCTTGTCGCCGTCATTGGCCCGCTGCTCGTAATTCTTTTCATTCTTAAGCCAATCCCGCCAGTCTATGGAGCCTGCCTGGGCAGTTGTACGGACTGGCTAAATGCTCCGGGAAATTGCGCCCAGAACAATAATGAAAATGACTGCAATAACTCCCGCTGTCTTTGGAACAAACCCGGAGTTTGCCGGCATAACCAGTACGGCGACAACAGTTGCTCCAACGGCACCTGCCTTGACGGCTGCAACCAAAGAATTTCCTGCAGCAGCGGAACCGGGATCGCTCCCCCCCCAAAACCCGCCGGCACCGGCACCATCCAGGGCTGCAAAGTCTTGGGGTTTGCCCAGGACTGCTCTAACCCCGCTTTTAACCCTAAAATTATTACTCTCGATGGTAGGACGACCGAAAGCCAATTGGGCAATTCCAGTAAAAGTTCCTACAGTTTTCCCAATATTTCCGCCGGATCGCATACTGTGGCGGTGCCTTCCGCTCCCGCCGGTTACACCATCTCCGGCTACAGTTTGTGCTATAACCAAATCGGTTGTCACACCAGTTTGGTCGGGCCGGGAAATTCCGTGACTGTCAATGTTCCGGCTAATGGTTACGCTGACCTCTGGTGGCATTTTATGGCCAATTCCGGCGGTGTCGCTTCCTGTTCGGTTTCCGGACCAGCTACCGCCGTAGTCGGCCGGGCAACTTCCGGCTATGGTTTTACCTATTCGAACGCGGCCAATGGCCAGCTCTATTGGGGTCCAACCTCGTCAGCCTCCTGGACAACAATGTGTAATTACAACAAGAGCGGTGGTTGTGCCAACCAAAGCATCACTTTCCCCAAAGCCGGCGCTTACTGGGTAATTTGCGATGCCCGAACCAATGCCAACACCGGTTGCACAGGTAATCCTTTTGTCGGCTATCCCTACACCTCATTAGACGGGACTATCTACCAAAACTGCGGCAGTAAAAGCCGGATCCAGGTAAGTGTGTCTACCAGACCCGGAGATTTTAACAATGACGGCAAGGTGGACATCAGGGATTTTGATTTCCTGATGAGCAGTTACACTTCTTCGCGGATTTATGATTACAACAACATGGTCGCCAACTATGGAAAATAGAAAAGGCACTATTGCAGCAATCTTCATGCTCCTGCTTTTGGTCGGCGGTTTAATTGCGGCTACTTTAGTCGTGCGCCAGCAGATCAATACCGGCAGTAAAGCCGCTGATGACAAGGTTTCCCTGGTTTTTAATAAAAGCGGCCAGACGGCGATAACTACTGCGGAAAATCACGCCACTTTGGATATCATCCCCGCTCTTGGCAGCAATCCGATCAAAGTTTCCGCCGTGCACCTAGTTTTAAAATATGACCCCGCCAAACTAATCATTAACAACGTCTCACCCGGCGACCTGGTAACCAAAAATTTTGACCCTGGTAAAATGAAAATGCTAAATATTATCGATACCGGTACTCCCGGAACGGTTACCATTGACTTAGGCGCCCCATGCACCATCAAAGAACCGTTTGTTTGCTACCCCCTCGTGGCTCCGGGAGGCACTATTGTTAATTTTACTTTAAAAGGTTCCTCTGCCTCTCTGTCCTATGACTCCTCTTCGGTGGTTGCAGGCATTGATACTTCTGGCAACCCCATCAGCCGCAATGTCACCGACGGGCAGGTGCGGACATTAAACATCAGCGCCTCCACGCCGAGCACCGGCAGCACCATCACAAAGAAGGTTCAGCTTTTAATTTTTAATCCCGTCTTGAAAAACCATAACGGCCAGCGGCTGATTACTTATAAAGGCTGGAATAACCCGGACACTCTCACTTCCCAGATAATTTCCGACCTCAAAGAAGTCAGCGGCGGGAAAGTTAATATCCAGGTAGTGGAAAGACACGAAATTGATGATTTCGGCGTAAAGGCTGACGGTTTTAAATATACCGAAGACGCTTATCTTAACTGTCTGGGTAGCAGCGGCACCTGCCACCAGCCGGATGGCGTTGATTACCTGAAAATTCTTGCCACTTACCAATCATGCGAGAAAAGAAACCGGGGGGAAATTGACGAGGTCTGGCTCTGGGGCGGTCCATATTTTGGCTATTACGAGTCAACCCTGGCCGGGCCGAATGCTTTTTGGTATAACTCGCCGCCACTGGAAAAAACAACCTGTCAAAAGCTGCTGCCCATAATGGGTTTCAACTACGAGCGGGGCATAAGTGAGGCTCTGGAAGACCTTGGCCACCGGACCGAATCAGCCATGGAGCACGTTGAAGGCAACTGGGTAATCAATGGACCGATTAGCTGGGATAAGTTTATCATGGTAGACAAGAATACGCCCGGCCAGGCAGAATGCGGCAGCATCCATTATGCCCCAAACAGTCTCACTGATTATGACTGGAGCAATAAGCGCGTGGTTAAATCAGCCTGCGATGACTGGCTTAAATACCCAAATTTGCCCAGCCCGCCAAATTATAAAGACATTAACTGCGATCTTTGGAATTGTGACGGCTATCAATATAAAAAATGGTGGTTTAAACATCTGCCCGGCGCGTGGTGGAAATATGTCTTTGATTACGAAAGCGGTTCCACCTTAACCGGACAACCTGTCCAAGTTCAGCCTGCCCCCCCGACAATCAGCGGCTTCAGTTTGCCGGCAACTCTTGACCAACTGCGCCGCCGTCTCGGCCTTCGGGAATAAAAAATTGTATAATTGCCCCATGTATTCTATTGTGATGGCTCCAAATGAAATTTTGCGCCAGGCTACCAAGCCTGTGAATCCGGCCATGGCGGGACTGGCAAAAATTATCGAAGAAATGAAGCATGTTTTGGTCTCCCAGAAAGATCCGGAAGGAGTCGGGCTGGCGGCAAACCAGGTCGGGCTGCCCTACCGGTTATTTTTGGCTAGGTTTGACACCAAAAAAAGTTCGCCCGTCTACACTTTTATTAATCCGGAAATTGTCGACCATAGCGAACAGTTCCAGCCGGAAGACAAGAAGGCCCCGCTGGAAGGCTGTCTCTCGGTGCCGAAATACTACGGCGTTGTTAAGCGTTATCAGTGGCTCGTGGTCAAATACCAAAATGAAAAATTCGAAATGAAAAATGAAAAATTCAGCGGCTTTCCTGCGACGGTCATCCAGCACGAAATGGACCATCTCAACGGCAAAATCTTTGTCGAGCGAATCTTGGAACAAAATGGCAGGCTGTACAAAACTAACGGCAAAGACAAAAAAGGCAAAGAGGAATGGGAAGAAGTGGAACTCTAATCCCAACCGTTAAAAAGCTCTCTGAGGGAAATGCGTAGTCTCGTTCCTAAGGAAACCCTTTCTGCCGGCACTATTTTAACCGGATTGGTCCCGCCCGTTAATTCAGAACCGGTTTTCTCGGCCTCAATTTTATCCTTCTGCTCTAAGGCCGAGAGCATCATTTGTTGATACAATTCGACTTCCGTGAGGGGGTTTAGCATAAAAAAATTATATGACCCAAATATTGTAAAATCAAGATATGCGCGTGATCTTTTTCGGCACCTCAGCCTATTGTTTACCGGTTCTGGAAACTTTAAAAGCCAATTTTAATCTGGTAGCGGTTGTTACCCGGCCGGACAAACCGGTGGGACGGAAACAAATCATGACTCCGTCTGCTACCCGATTGTGGGCTAAACAGTATTCCGTTCAGACATTAACAGACATCAAAGACATTCAAGACATTCAAGACATTGATTTGGGAATAGTGGCGGACTTCGGCCAGATTATTCCGGAAAATGCCTTAAATCTCCCACGCTTAGGCACTTTTAACATTCATTTTAGTAAACTGCCGGAATTCCGCGGCGCCTCACCGGTGCAGGCAACTTTACTTCGGGGCGATAAGACCGCTTGGGTAACCATTTTTAAACTGGAAAAAACTTTGGACACCGGGCCGATTCTCTGGCAGAAAGAGTACCCGATCCTGAAGGATGATACCGCCGGCAAACTCTACACCCGCCTATTTGAAGAGGTAGCCAAGGAGCTCCCGACGATAATTAACTCTATGAAACAGACAAAACTCCTACCCCAAGACAAATCTAAGGCTACTTACACCAAGCTGCTGACCAAGCAGGATGGGTTTGTAGACTGGGATCAGCTACGGTCTACCGCCTATGGTCTACAGACATATAACCAATTCCGGGCAGTAACTCCTTGGCCGGGATTATGGACAGTAACGCCGGAAGGTAAGCGAATGAAGATTCTCCAATGTCATTTAGAAGGCAACAAACTTGTTCTTGACGAAATTCAGTACGAAGGTAAAAAACCGCAGAAAGCTCAATCCTGCCTTTCCCCGATCATTTTATAAGTCTGGAGCCGCCTGGACTGTGGTGTCGCTCTTTCTTGGGGTCTAAAAGAGTCGCAACCGCCTTTTTTATCGGGGGCTGCATTTTGTGTTTCTTTATTAGTGCAGTGGCGTCCGGCCAACGCCAAGCCGTTACAGAATTTCCAGAAACGACAGGGTCTTTGGCAATCTCGGGTTGGAGCATTCTCGATCCAGGCCTCACCGCGGGTTTTAGGCATGGGCAGGAGCGTACTTTACTTTGTACTTAGCCAGGCACGAGGCGCAAGCCCGGACATTTTGAATTTTACCGTTTAGAAACACCTTCCCTTTTTGAATATTAGGCAGGAAAATCCGCCGGGTCTTGGAAGCCCGTTTTTCCCACTGTCCGGTATGAGTGTGGCGGATATTATGGCCGTATTGCGCACCTTTACCGCAAATTTCACAAACTAACATTATGATAGAATTGTATCATGTTTATCCTTCAGTTCGCAATCCTCATCTACTCCGTGATTCTTCACGAGATTTCTCACGGCTGGGTTGCCGACCGACTGGGTGATCCAACAGCCAGATTGTCTCGGCGGCTCACACTTAATCCTCTTCCTCACATTGACCCGGTCATGACTATTGCGTTGCCTTTAATCCTAATTGTGACCGGCTCGCCGGTAGTTTTTGGCGCGGCCAAACCCGTGCCCATTGATCCCTTTAATTTTCGTGATCCCAAAAAGGATACAGCTTTGACAGCAGCTGCCGGGCCAGTAACAAACATCATAATTGCTCTTTTATTTAGTATTGTCTTACGGATAAGCGATATCTTCATCATCGACCCCGCCCTATTATCTTTTATTCAAAGTCTTTGTTTTTACGGAGTGGAAATTAATGTGGTCTTGGCTGTTTTCAACTTGCTCCCCGTTCCGCCGTTGGACGGCTCAAAGGTTTTGGCGGGGTTACTTCCGGATGATCTGGCTGCAGCTTTCTTAAGTTTAGAGCGTTTCGGTCTGCTATTTATTTTTATCATTCTTTTCTTGTTTAGCGGCATTATCAACGATATAGTTCTTCCCATTACTCAAACCCTTCTTCGTTTGCTGTTACCGTAAATTTGAAGCTAAATCGGGGTACTTTGCTTGACGGTTTAGAGTATAATAATATTCAGAGGTTCTCTTAGAGGCGCCAAGGCGGAAAGGTATTTTCCTCGACAGCGTTCGAACGGAAATTGAGCCCGGAGCCTTAGATCATAACGGTTTAGGGTAGGTCTCACAAAATATTTTTCCGGGGAACCACTTTCTGCCAAACCCCCTTGGGGAACCTTTTCTTCTGTCTCCTTTGATATAATTTCCCTATTGCCGCCTTAGCTCAGTGGTAGAGCGACTGTTTTGTAAACAGTAGGTCCTCAGTCCAATCCTGAGAGGCGGCTCAAATTTTATACAAATACACAAAGCCGTTCTCTTTAATCGGCTTCTTGCCGGGAAACTTAAACGACGAACTGACAATTTTGGTTCCTTTAGGCAGTTCCTTCCAGAGCTTTTTCTCCAGCCGCTTCATGATATAGGGAATGCCATAGACAGTTATGGCCTGATAACCGGAAAGATCGGCCCGCCAGTAGTCTTGCAAAAATATCCGGTTTCGTAGTCCCGAGCGCCAAACCAGCCAGGGACTAATTTCGTAGCCGTAAGCGTCGTAACCCTTCGCCAACAATTCTCTGACAATTATCCCATTGCCGGCGCCCAGATCCGCGACCCGCGCCCCCTTCTTGAGTCCCAGCATGGCCACCATTTTTCTGACCCGGTTATCGGTGCTCGAAACATAGGGCGCGCCCCAGATAATCGAATAGCCGTTAATGACAACAAAAATAAAGACGCCAAGGACTACTAAAATTTCGAGGCCATAGAGGAAAATCAGCATAATTACGGTATAATATCATTATACCCTTGCTGAGGTGGCGGAGCGGTCAAACGCACCAGACTGTAAATCTGGCGCTCGAAAGGGCTACCCAGGTTCGAATCCTGGCCTCAGCACCACACTTTGCTTAAGCTATGCATGGCGCACCCGCTCTTTTTTTTCTCTTACTTCCTTTTTTTCCGCTTCTTTCATGGCGAAGAGATATTTACTTTATGTCTTCCGACTTCCCGGCCCTGCATGGCAACTGGGTGGATTTAGTCATCCTGATATTTTTAGCCTTATATGCTGTCAACGGTTTCCGGCGCGGTTTCTTTGCCCTCCTAATCGACATGGGCAGTTTTATCGGCGCCTTTTTGCTAGCCCTGAAATTCTACCCGTTTGCCGCCCAGCTTTTTATCGCCAACTTTTCTTTTTCCCTAAGTCTGGCCAACGCCACCGGGTTTTTAATTACAGCTATTATCAGTGAACTGATTCTCGCCCACTTGCTTTTGAAGCTCTACCTCCGCGTGCCGCCGAAAATCCTGGAATCCTTCGAGAACCATATGTCAGGCATTATTCCGGCCATTATTGACGGGCTGATTATCCTGGCTTTTATTATTGCTGTTTTAATTTCCCTGCCCGTCTCGCCGGGACTAAAGAGGAATATTATTGACTCCCGGATTGGCGGAAAAGTGTATGAAGAAACGGTCGCTTTGGAGCAAACCATGGGACGGATTTTTGGCGGCGCTGTTGAGGAAACCCTCAACTTTTTAACCGTCCGGCCGACCGGCAGCGACACAGTCGACCTGCATTTTTCGACGACCAATACGAGTATCGACACTGCCGGAGAACTGGAAATGCTTAATTTTGTTAATAGTCAGCGCCAATCGGCCCACCTGGCGCCGCTGACTCTGGACAGCAAACTTACTGAAATCGCCCGCAATCATTCGAAAGATATGTTTGCCCGCGGCTACTTTTCCCACATCAGCCCCGACGGAGCTAGCCCTTTTGACCGAATGCATGCCGCCGGGATTTTCTTTTTGGCCGCCGGGGAAAATATTGCCTATGCCCCGACAACTAATTTAGCGGATATCGGCTTGATTAACTCTCCCGAGCATCGGGCCAATATTTTGTCACCGGACTTTCATAAAATTGGAGTCGGCGTTATCGACGCGGGGGTGTATGGAAAGATGTTTACGCAGGACTTCACGAACTAGACAAGGTCTTTTTAAAGAAATTCACCGCGTCTTGCGCGGCTTTATCCCACCCCGGCAGCATGTTGTGATCATTGCCCGAATAAACTTTATAGGTAACATCTTTTTTCTTGCCTTTAAGTGTTTGGCTTAACTGGTCCGACCAGCCTTGGGGCACCAGCGTATCTGCGGAGCCTTGTTGAAGCATTATCGGCGCGTTTAACCAGTCAAAAAAGTTGGGGGTGGAATAATCTTCCACATCATAATTTTGTTCAAATTGCGCCAGCTCACGGCGGAGAGTTTTTCCCTGGTCGTCGAAAGTATCGGTGTAAAACAAGATGTTGTACGGGAAAGGTTTAGAAACCGGAGCCCACAAAACCGTCGGGATATTTTGGCCGCTTATTTCCAGAACCGACAGGGCAATCTGCCCGCCGTTAGAATGACCCCACAGGCCTAAATTCTTCTGATACTGCCGGACAGATGCTATTAAATTCAGCGTGACCGTATAGGTTTGAAATCTTTCTTCAAAGACATCGGCACTGGGTTTGTCCGAACTGCCATAGCCCAGATAGTCCGGGGCGAAAGTGACAAAGCCGTTTTGGGCCAGAACTGCCGCCAGATGCTCCGTGCCGTAGCCGGGGTAATAGTCACCATCAACAAAGCCGTGAAGCATAACAATGGCCGGTTTGGTGAAAGCGCTGGTAGTGGCCACGCCCGCCGGGAGATTAATGGTTCCGCTCGCTTTTTTGCCGTCGGAATTAAACCAGAACTCCCAGACAGAATATTTCTGACCATCTTTAATTTTTTGAGTAATATTTATACTCGATGGTTTGAATTCCCGCTGGTGTAAATTGGCAAAAGTATATTGTTTGAGCGGCAATGGGGCGATTTGTTTAATCTGAGGAACCGCCGGAGACAGAAAAGAAACTACTGCCAAAAGCACTCCTGCCAGCCAAGTCCTAAGCATATATGCTAAAATCATAGCAAATTTGCCTGGGTAGTTCACCGGTAGAACGCTTCCTTGGTAAGGAAGAAGTAATGGGTCCGATTCCCATCTCAGGCTCTCGAGGTCCCGGGTTCGGAGTTCGCCAATTGGCGAACCGGTTCTTCCCGGCTTCGGCTCCATTTCTTAAACTCCCACGATCACGGATTCTAACTTGTTTCTACCTGTCCATTCCGTCCCTAGGAATGATTTTCTTGATTGGAAAATCAGGCCGGAAAAGAAGACTCAGCATGGATAATCCCAGTTCATTTAAAATTTCCGCACGGCGTCGGCGTATTTCATCAATTAATGTGGCCTGAAAGGCTTTAACTTTGTCAGCCTCACGGGCTGTAAGATAAACTTCAGTCACCCGATATTTTCTTAATTCATCACTGGTGCAACTCGGCCGAGCGTAAATTCTTTTTTCTCCTGATGAATTCTGGGCCAGACAAGAAAATATAGCCGCAATTTCATCCGGGCTCTCGGTCACTCCAAGGTAGGTTAAGTCAGCAGTCTGATACTGGCCATCACTCTCGTGTCGCCTCAGTGCTTCCTTGACTCTTTTCTCGACATACCAATTGCCTTTTAACTTTTCGTTAAAAGCTAACACCATAGCATTATTATATACTATAGGGTAATTAAAGGCAAATCCTCTCTTGACATTAATTGTAAGAAACAGATAAGATTATTGTAAGTCCGAAAACGATCGATAGAAAAGGGCAAGGGCAGGCTCCAATTCCCGCCCCACGACTCTTAGCCCCGAACATGAAGATGCTCGGTGCGCAGAGCCGTTAACGACTCTATTCGAAAATCGCACGCTTAAGTTAGGCGTGCTTTTTTGTTTTACGGTCACAGAAGCTAAAAGACAAACTTTATCTATTCAGGAGAAAATTGTTTTTAAGTTAGGAGGTGAAAATATGGCAAATTGCGAAGGGTGCAAAAAAAATGGAGTTAAATGCTCTCGAATTACACGAGCAGCTTGCGCAGAGGTCGCTGCCGGCGATGAAATTGTTGAAATGGTCTCGGGCATAGACCAAGGCAACGGCGTGAGGGTGTCAATTCTTGAGGTTGCAAAATTTCAAGGATTAAAAGACACTCAGCCTTGCTATCACATTCTTAGCCGATACCAGGCCGAGTCTCTTTAAAAGGGAAAGGGCCCAACCTAAGCCCTGCGGTCACCGTGGGGCTTTTGGGTGGCTCTTGCGGGCTGAAGCGTTTATTTGGTACAATCCCCTCATGGCAAAAGCAGAAGCAACTGTTAAATTGGGTCTTGTGTGTGCCGTTTGCGGTACCTTGAACTATCTGACCTCCAAGAATAAATTGGAGAACAAGGATAAACTCGTGCTCAAAAAGTATTGCCGCAAGTGCAAAAAACACACGGAACACAAAGAAAGAGAAAAGCTGAAGTAACTATTAGCTTGTTAGTAAGTTAGCGAGTTAGTAGGATAGTAGTTGATGAAAAGGATTTTATCTCGCTTCATCCTCGAATACCTCAAATTTTTTGCCAAGCTTAAACTTTCCCAAATCAAGCCGGTGATTATCGGAGTAACGGGCAGCGCCGGAAAAAGTTCGGCGGTCGCCGCCATCGAGGCCGTTTTAAAAGAAAAATACAAGGTTAAGACTACAGGAACTACAAATTCAGAGTCAGGTATCCCCCTGGCTATCCTCGGCCTGAAAATGACTGATTACTCCCCTCTCGACTGGCTCAGAGTCCTAGTTATGGCTCCGATTCATACATTTCAAATTTCAAATTTCAAATTTCAAATTTTGGTGTGTGAGATGGGTATTGACGATCTCAAGGCTCCAAAAAATATGGAGTACTTGTTAACAATTGTAAAACCAAAAATCGGAGTCTTCCTCAACGCTCTCCCCGTTCACACTCAACAAATGGGATCAGTGGAAAATATTTTTAAAGAGAAAAGTAAACTAATCTCTTCTTTACCGGCCGACGGCACGGCGGTGGTAAATAGCGATTTACCTGAGATTCCTACTAAAGCCAAAGTGGTGAAATTTAAAGACGACGGCACCTCAACTCCGGCAGCTGTGGCAGTAGGTGAAATATTTGGAGTTAATAAAAAAACCAGTCTCCAATATCTAGCTACCAGCTACCAGCTACCGCCGGGCCGGTGGCAGTTATTTGATGGAATAAATGACAGTACAATAATTGATTCCAGCTACAATTCTTCTCCTGTTCCCACGACAAACGCCTTAAAAAGGCTTGCAGGTTGCAAAGGCCGCAAGATTGCCGTTCTGGGAGATATGCGCGAGCTCGGCAGTTTAGCGGAAAAATCTCACAAAGAGGTCTTTCGCACGGCCAGAGAATGTGCCAATGTTATTGTTACCGTCGGCCCCTTATGGAAACAGTATGCCAAAACGCCGTACCAATTCGATAATTTTTCTCAAGCCGGAAAATTTTTACAGGAGTTTATTAAGCCGAAAGATGTCGTCTTATTTAAGGGCTCGCAAAATACCATCTTTTTAGAAGGCGCGGTGGAAATGTGTCTTGCGAATAAGACCGATTCTTCCAAACTCTGCCGCCGGGGAAAGTTTTGGAACAAACAAAGAGCTGTTTATGCGCAAGCTTAAAGTTGCCATTCTTTTCGGCGGGCGGTCGGCAGAACACGAAGTCTCATCGCAGTCGGCAAAAAATGTCTTGGCCGCTCTGGACCGGAAAAAATATGCCATTACTCCCCTGCTTATCCCCAAAAACGGAAAGTTTAATTTCGAACAACTGAAGAAATTCGATGTGGTTTTTCCTGTTCTGCACGGAACAAACGGCGAAGATGGAACTATGCAAGGATTATTAAAAATACTAAATATCCCTTTTGTAGGCGCCGGCGTTTTGGGCTCAGCCGTGGGCATGGATAAAGAGGTGCAAAAGAGATTACTGCGGGATGCGGGGATTCCCACAGCAAAGTTTCAAGTGTTTGACCACCGGCCACTGACTACTGACTACAGCAAAGTAAAATACCCGTGTTTTGTTAAACCGGCAAACACCGGATCGTCGGTGGGAATTTCTAAAGTTCATAATCAGAAAGAATTGGCTAAAGCGACAAAACTTGCTTTTCAATATGACCGGAAAATACTAATTGAAGAAACCATCGATGGCCGGGAATTGGAAATTTCTGTTTTGGGAAATGAAAATCCCATCGCTTCTCTGCCCGGCGAAGTTTTACCCAGCCATGAATTTTATGACTATGATGCTAAATACATTTCACCAACAAAAACTGAAATCCCTGCGAGAATAACCAAGAAACAAATTACCAAGATACAAGACTTAGCCATTAAAACCTACAAGGTTTTGTGTTGTGAAGGGATGGCCCGGGTGGATATGTTCTTAAAACCGAACGGTGAAGTACTTATTAATGAGATCAATACTATTCCCGGATTTACCAATATCAGCATGTACCCCAAACTCTGGGAAGTTTCCGGATTACCCTACTCTAAATTATTAGACAAACTTATTACCCTCGCCCTTGACCGCAACAAGAGCGAATCTGCCCTCAAAAGTTCATATAAGATATAATACAGTCGAAGGGGTGTCGGTCAGTGGCAGGCCGCGAGTCTCCAAAACCCGCAACGTAGGTTCGATTCCTACCACCCCTGCAAATTATTGCAATTCAGAGCACGCTAACAATCTTTCTTAGAGCTGTTCCTTAGGGGCGGGGCCAAGCTTGACATAGCCGGCAAATTCGGTGGCGGGGGTGGACTGGCCTTCTATTTGATCGCCTTTGGTAAATGTCTCGCCGTTACATTGGTAGTTTTTGGCATCGGCTTGGGCGCGGGTTAAAATAAAATCGCCCGGTTTAAACCCTTTGGCAGCGTAAGGAGCAAATGCCTGCGGCGTCATATAGTCAAAAATGGAAAGAAAAACTTCTTTGCCGGGGAATAGTTGGGCTTCATACGAAACATCCATACCGTCTTTGGGCCCGATATTTCCCACAAGTTGTCCGGATTTCACCCTGCTCCCGACATGAAGGGTGGGTAGAAGATCAATATGGAATAACCGGACAAAGTAAGCCGGATTTTTGGCCGCAGCAATATGGACCTGAGTCCCAAGGGACATACTGTCCTGATAGTTTCCGGTAATTCTTCCATCAAAGGGAGCGTATACCTGTATATTAGGATGATTGGCTGTTGGCAAGGAACGAATCGCCTGACCGTTGATGTCGTTTCGGCCCCAGTTAAAGTAGTGTTTCATGCTTCGACAGGTTTCGCCGTCCCAGGAACTAAACGAGTAATCATGACCGATACCGGACCGGAATAAAGACACGGCAAAAATCTGATCAAGCTGGACCGGATTGGCGGTAATCAGCGGCACATCAGCGGGATTAAATGTCAACAGTACTGAGGGGGCAAAGACAAGAAAACCGATTATCCCAACCATAACCAAGACCGGAAAGGTTAAACCGATAATTTTTAAAGTTCTGTGAGTTTTAAACATCTTATCTCCCCGTCTTGACATCTTTACGGGAAATAGCGAGATAGCCGACAAAAACCACAATCAGGGTGACTAAGACAATACTGGTTCTTCCCGTGCCATATCCCAGGCCTCCCAAATCCGGCGTCCGGCCAAAATAGTCGGCAAAAGAGGCGCCCAACGGCCGGGTGACGATGTAAGCCAGCCAAAAAGTCAAGGTTTCGTTGGCCTTAAAGAATTTTCTGGCGAATAGCGGCATAAGAAAAAGTATTATAAAGAGTATCCCGGATGCCAGATAGCCCCAACCCAACGTAATCGCTGTCATGTCTCCGGCAGCAGTTCCCAAGGCAAAAGTAATCATGACTGTTGTCCAATAAAACACTTCCCTGCCCGGGTTATTAATGGTGTGGATGGATAAGCTATGCTCAGTCTTGTACCAAATATTGAAAATGATAACTAGACAGATGGAAAAAAAGATGGTGGAGATTAAATACGGCACACCCAAAACAATATGGACCACATCCGCCGCCATGGTTCCAAAAATAGCAACCATCACCACAGCCAGCCAATAAATCCCGGCAATATACTTTTTTGCCCAGAACTGAAGAACAATAGCCACAGCCAACCCCACCGCTCCTAATAACACGGCAATAACCGGATTAATCGTGTGGACTAAATAATCAGAAACCGATTCCCCCAGAGCTGTTGTTAAAAGTTTAATTATCCAAAACAGGGCAATAATCTCGGGAACTTTACGGGCTAGTTGAGTTGTCAGAATTTTCTTTAAATCCATTTCGAGTTATTATATGTTAGATGCGATTATCTGGCAAAAAATTATTTTTTATCTTCTTATTTTCCCTGGGTTTTGCCATTGATGAAGCCGCGGTAGTTTACTATCTGCGTCAACTGCTTCATTATGGTTTTAACACTCCCTGGCCGCAGTTTACCACCGTTTTAAACCTAGGGTTTGTTGCTTTTGTTCGGTCACAGGTCACAATTATTCCCGATTTTAACATCGCGGCAGCGGAGATTTACCGGGAAATATCTACCTTAATAGTCTTAATTTCCCTCGCTTACCTTAGCGGAAAAACATTTCGGGAACGGCTGGGAAATTTCCTGATTGCTTTTTCTTTCTGGGACATTTTTTATTACGCCGCCCTTTGGTTTTTGGCAGGCTGGCCCAGAAATCTTTTAGATAAAGATGTATTTTTCCTGCTGCCAATTCCTTCCATTGGACCAGTTATTACTGCTTTGGCGCTTTCATCAGCCGGTCTAATAATCGGTTTGAAACTAAGGTCATCCCAACAGCAATAAGAACCGAGCTAATAATATCCAATGGTTGGTGGACATGAGCCAAAATCCGAGCCAAACCAATAACCAGAGCCAAGGCAAAAAGAAATGCCCCCAACCTCTTGTTAAAAGCAAAAATCACGGCGGCAATGGCTGTGGTTAAAAGGGTATGATCTGAAGGGAAACCATTATCGGGAGTGTGAGGAAATAGCGGTTGGACATGCGAAGTCACAAATGGGCGGGGATCGTAAATGAACATTGCTGAAATTTTAGCCAAAAGATAGGAAAAAATAAATGACATTAGCGCCAAAATTATTAATCTTTTTCTAGTTTGACCACTTGTTTTTACCAGAAAAATCAACAAAACCAAAACACTAACCAGAAAAGCATATTGGGCAGTAAAAACAATCAGCAGATTAATCACTTGTTAACTAATATATCACATAACTTGCGGGTTACATTCGTAAAGAAAGCGGGATTTTAAGCGTAAAAATTGAGGACTGTTAATTGAAGCACATTCGGGTAAACTATTCGGTTAGAATATCCCTAATGTCAGAAACTTTAACTGAACGGCAAATTCTTGAGGCTATCGCGGCCGCCAAAAGAAAACGGGAGAAGAAAAATCCGGCCCGTTCTTAGCTCTGCAAAAAACTTGGCAACTTCCGCCACAGCGTCTAAAATGTTTTCATGGAAAGTTTTTCCGGTTTGACTTCCGTCCAGGCAACCCAAAGTCTACGGGAGACCGGCCCCAACGAAATTCCCGAGAAAAAGACCCCGTTATTCGTAAAAATCTTTAAACAATTCTTCTCCCCCATTTCTCTCATGCTTCTTCTGGCTTCGGGCTTATCCTTTGTCAGCGCTAAAACTTTTGACGGTTATTTTATTCTGACCCTGCTCCTGTTAAATATCGGCGTCTCCGCCTGGCAGGAAGCCAAGGCAGACAACGCCATCGCCAAGCTCAACGAAAATTTAAAAAGCCGGGTTAGAACTTTTCGCGACGGACAATGGCAAGATGTTGATACCCGGGAGTTAGTTCCTGAGGATATTATTCAATTGACTGCCGGCGAAATCGTTCCCGCCGACGGCCTCTTAATTGATAACAAAAATGTCTCCGTAAACGAATCGGCCTTAACCGGCGAATCTTTGCCCAATGACAAGAACCTGAACGACGCTCTTTATTCCGGCTCATTTATTGCTACCGGCATTGCCACCTTAAAAATTACTGCCACCGGCAAAAACACTAAATTCGGCAAAGTGATTTTTTCCGTTGAAACCCAAAAAGGCAAAAGTTTTCTGGAAACGGATATTATCCGCATCTCTAAATTTCTTTCCGCCCTCAGCCTTATTGGCGTAGCTGTTTTAAGCGTCTTCTTTATTCTCCAGCATGCGCCCGTTATTGATCTTCTGACCTTAGATCTTAGCCTGATTATCGCCGGGATCCCCGTCAGTTTGCCAACCGTTATGACCTTAATTATTGCTCTTGGAGTTCTCGATCTTTCTAAAAAACAGGTCGTGGTCCGCAGGCTTAGCGCCCTGGAAGATTTAGCCAATGTTAATTTACTGCTGACGGATAAGACCGGGACGCTGACTGAAAATAAAATTGTTATTGACCGGATAATTCCCTACAATTACTACACCGACAAAAATGTTATTGCCGATGCCTACCTGGCTTCCTATCAGGATAGCCGGAATTTAATCAGTCAAGCGATTATCAGCAAGGCCGGTGAGCTGGCCGCTTTACCCGTTGACTACACGGTTTACAGTTTCGTTCCCGGCGATTCGGTCAAAAAAAGAACGACGGCTCAGGTTAAAGACGGCGAGGGAAAAATCTATGTCACGGCCGGAGCTTCGCAGGTTATTCTTGATCTTTGCGCCTTGTCGCCAACGCAAAAAAATAAAGTCGAAAAGGACATTGCCGATTTGGGGCAGGAAGGCTACCGAAGTCTGGCTGTCGCGACCGGAAAGGAAGAAAAAGAGATGACCTTGGTCGGCCTTTTAGCCTTATCCGATGAGCTCCGGCCGGAGGCTTCCGATGTTATTCAATTCCTCACCAGTGAACAGATTGAAGTAGCGATGGTCACCGGCGACAACCGGGTTATTGCCGGCGAAATTGCCAAAAAACTGGCCATCCCGGGAAACAAAATTATCACCCGAAGCGATCTGGAGAAGACGAACTGGCAGGGGTTGGATATTAATTTTTACAGAAGCGTTCAGGCCTTTGCCGAGATTTACCCTGAAGATAAACTCAGACTGGTTCAGGATGCTAAAAAATATTTCGTCGTGGCCACTAACGGCGACGGGGTTAACGATTTGCCGGCCGTCAAAGCAGCCAATGTCGGCTTTGCCGTCGAGAACGCTGTCATTGCTCTAAAGGAAGCCGCGGACATTGTCCTTCTCTCTAACGGCATTTCCGTTATTAAGGACGCCATTATTGAAAGCCGGAAAATTTTCTCGCGGCTTTATTCCTATTCCGTCTACCGCCTGTCCGAAAGCTTTCGCCTGATTGTCACTATTGTAATTCTCGGATTAATTTATAAATCCTATCCTCTGACTCCTTTGCAGATAATTCTTATTGCTTTGTTAAATGATATTCCGATTATTTCTCTGGCCTATGACCGGGTAGAAAACACTACCAGCCCGGCCAAACTGAATATCAGGAAACGGTTTATCTTAAGTTCGTTATACGGACTGGTTGGAGTGGCTAACAGTCTGATTTTATTTTTCCTGTTAGTCGGAGTTTTTCACATTTCCCTGCCCGTAGTCCAGACAATTTATTTTCTTAAACTGACGGTTTCCGGACACCTCCTGATTTATGTGGCGCATACGAAGCAGCGCTGGTGGAAATTTTTACCGAGCAATGAAGTTATTATTGCCACCACTCTTACCCAGCTGGTGGCTTCACTCCTGGCTTTTACCGGCTGGTTTATGCCGGCCCCTATACCGCTGGTTTATATTCTTGGCGTCTGGCTCTGGGCGATTTTCTGGATGCAGGTGAGCGAAGCGGTTAAAGCAGCCAAGACTGTATAGGGCGATTGCCTGAAAAATGATGGAGATAAAAATCAGCAGCGGGGCGTAGTCCCGGACAAAAGCTGCCACAAAACCAGGAACAAGTGCCAAGCCAAAAAAGACTCCCAAAGCTGACCCGCAGGCCGGCATTCCCAAGCCACAGGCTTGCAATGCGGTAATCCCTACCGCCGTAGAAACTATCCCCAAAAAAGAACTGCCGGCATTTCTTGCTGCCCTGGCTCTAGCAAGAAGGTTTCTGGCCAGACAGGTAATCGTCAGGGCAAAAAAGGGAAGATATATCCAAGCCAGAACCGCGAAGTTTTCAAAAAAGACATGCCGGGGAATAAGAAAAAAACCGCCGATGGCGGCAAAGAGAAAGATAAGAGGATCTAACCAGCTAATCTTCACTCGTGATTGGTTCTCAGGTTAACGGTATCTAAAGCGCAAATATTATACCCTCAAAACGGAACTTAGTCTTGCCTGATCGAAACCGACAACATACTCCGGTTCTTTACCCTCAAGCTGGATTTCCGTCACCGGCACTCCCATTTGGCCGGTTTTTTGGACCATATCTATCGCCTCCTGCTGGTTTGTGTCCACATAGACGACTTCAAAAGTAACTTTGTTGGCTTCCAGCCACGCTTTTTCCAACATGCAATACGGACAGGTATGGGTGGAATAGAGCTTTATTTTCATCTGGCCTCCGTTAAATATTTCTGGAGTAAATAACTAACCTTAGCCGTCTTTTTACTGGTTAATTGGTAGTAAATCTCTTTTCCGTCCCGCCTGGTTTTTACCAAACCCGCCCCCCGCAGCTTTTCCAGATGCTGGGAGACTGCTGATTGAGAAAGGCCGCAATTACCAATTAATTCGGTCACATTCTTTGAACCCTTGGAAAGGCAACTAATCAGTTTCAGCCTGACCGGATTTGTCAGAGCGGACAAAACGGATGATTTCATAAATATATATTAGCAGATACTAATGTTTTGTCAAGAAGTTCTTGAGGACCAAAGCTTCATTATGCAATTTGTCTCTGGCGCCGTATATCAAAGTTACCTTTTCGTCTCTGGGAATCCGGTTTAAAAGATCCTTTTTGCCCTTTAGCTCCTCCCGGTAGCGTTTTTGAAACTCATCCCATTTGGCCGGCTCGTGATTAAACCATTGCCGAAGCGGTGTGCTTGGCCCCAGATCCTTAAGCCATAAATCGACTTTGGCTTTTTGTTTAGTCAAGCCTCTGGGCCATAAACGATCCACAAGGATCCGCCTTCCGTCGCTTTCTTCCGGCGGTTCATAAACCCGCTTTACCCGGATGTCCATATTTCCTGCCTCCCTCAAGCCTTTTTCGCGCCAAATTTAATAAATTAATGACTTCTTCGTCGGTCGTCTGTGGAAAATGCTGATACCACATCCCGACGGCCGAAAAGTCCAGCGGCGTCGCCAGGCAAATTATTTCATCCTGAGGCCGCAATTGGCTACGAATCCCGGTTGTTGCGTCGAGACTGCACACCGGGATCGCTACCACCAGTTTTTGAGGATTTTGCTTTAAAACCGCCTGGACGGCCGCCCGCATCGAAACCCCGGTCGCCAGACCGTCATCCACCAAAACGACTTCCCGCCCGGCTACAGCCGGAGAATGGTCCGGCAATTGGTAAAGCTTTTGGCGCCGAGCCAGTTCAGCCATCTCTCGACTCAAGACAAATTTAATCTCTTCGCCGGTTAAGTCCAGCTGGTCGATGATATTTTGGTCAACTATGAGAGTGCCGTCTGACGCCAGCGCCCCAAAACCAAACTCCGGATTGCCCGGCACCCCCAACTTACGCACGATTAGGACCTCGAGGGGCGCTCTCATCTGTTTAGCCACCTCGAACCCCACCGGCACGCCGCCGCGCGGCAAAGCAATGATCAGTGGGTCTTTTAAATCTAATTCCGCGAGTTTTTTGGCCAGTTTCTGTCCGGCATCCTGACGATCCTCAAACATGTCTTACCTCTAGTTCGAAGAGGTTAGAATAAAGTGAACGGAAGATAAGAGGCCTGTATGATATACTTTTGCTGATTTATGGTAGTTTTTATTGCCCTCCTGACTTTTGTCTCCACCTTTTGCGGCGGCCTGTTTGGTTTACGGCATCAGGACAAATTGCATCTGATTCTTGGCTTTACCGCCGGAGTGTTATTGGGTGTCGTGACTTTTGACATTTTTCCGGAAATTATCCGCCTGACTTCCGCTTTACAAACTGATGCCATTTTTCCCATGCTAGCCCTGGTCGCGGGGTTTCTCATCTTTCATATCACCGAAAAGGTCCTTCTTATTCATCACGAACAGGAAGAAATATATGGCCATCATAAACACCCGACGGTGGGAATTCTTTCAGCTCTGGCGCTATCCGGACACTCGTTCCTTGACGGTGTGGGCATCGGGCTGGGCTTTCAGGTCTCCGTTGCCATCGGAATATTAGTTTCTCTGGCTGTTATTGCCCACGACTTTTCCGACGGCTTGAATACGGTATCGTTAGTCTTGGTCCACAAAAATTCCCGCGGCCGGGCTTTAAGGTTATTATTTTTAGACGCGCTGGCTCCGGTTCTGGGGGCTTTAGCTACCAAGTTTTTTACCCTGCCGCCGAATATTTTACTCTTATATCTTGGCTTTTTTGCCGGATTCCTGCTTTACATCGGCGCCGCCGAAATTTTGCCTGAAGCCCACAGTGAACGCTCATCGTACAAGACTATTTTATTAACAATCCTCGGCGCCGCCCTCATCTTCGCCGTGACCAGGCTTACTTAGTCACCGACAAAACCCAGTCATAAACCTGCCTCGTGGCGGGGTTGTCCGCCAGAGTCGGCGAATGCATCCCGCATTTTTGCCCGGTTTGGGGATTATCGACACAAATTTCCACCGCTTCCGATTTGCCGCCGGGATTAGCTTTTTTTATAGCCTGGGCCAGCGGATTAAACTGCAAATCGGTGTGGGAATTATAGATATAATCGTTTTGATCCCATATCAGGTATAGGGGAACTTTTATCTGACCCGCCGAAACCGCCCGGTAAGGCTCATCGCCCAGATTAAACCCGATTCGGGAGGCCAGGGTCCGGACACAGGTTTGGCCATTACAGGTACAGGGCCAGGAGGAAAGGTAAGGTTGAATCCCCTTTTCGCAAGCGGTAGCAACGGAACTTAAATCTCCGGCAAAAGAATCCATAACAATACCAACGACATTATTGTGAGAAATTCCTTCGATATACGCGCCCATGGCGCCGGCGGAAGTGCCGTAGGTAACGATCTTATCGGTGGGAAAATTCTTTTCGACAAAAGTTAAAGCTTGTTCGTCCGCGCTTTTTCCCCAACGGGCGAAACCATCTTCGCTGTTATATTGACCTGTCCCTAAGTAAAAATCATGGGAGCAATAACTGGGCGCCACCAGCCTCCAGCCGGAAGTATCAACAACGAGCCGGTCCAAACCGGCCAGTGATGGCTCTTTAAAATAGGAATCCGCCGAAAGCAAAGATTCCAACCCCGAATCAGGAAAATAATTCTTGTTACCTTGGCCATTGGGGTAGAAAAAACCGGCAAAACCGCCGGTAAAACGCACCAGAAGATTGCGATTGTTCCTCGCTGCTCCTTTTTGAATCACCATAAACTGGTGATCGCCCTGCTTCCCGCAGGGAAAATCCCCCTGGTTAAAAACCCAATAGCTGTAACCCCGGATTGTTCCGCTAGTCACTTGCGAAATGTTATCTGAGAGCAAGATCGGCTTGCTTCGAACCACAAAGCGCCATTCAACTATTCCCGCAATCACTGCCAAGCCGATAACCAGAAAAAGAAGTAGCTTTCTTTTCACCGTTACCATTATCCCCCCTAACTCAAAAAATTAAAATCCAATTAGTGTCCAAAGTCGGCGAAATTCCAGTTCATCCGGTTTTTAATCGTTACGGCCTAAATATTACTTGTTCGTTGCCATTTATGGAAGAGGATCAAATTATCTGATCTTGCTACCCGGCCGGCAGAGTGCTTGAATATAGATAGCCATGAAAACTTTGGGGATATTAGTCTTAACTCTGCTGAGTGGGTTGGGAGTGATCTGGTGTTTGAATAACAGCTATTATTACCCCTGCGATCACCCGGTGGACTATAAATTAGGCGTTATTGACCCCCGGTTTAATCTAACCAGCTCTGCTGCCGAGGCTGATATTACTCAGGCAGCCGATATCTGGAACCAGGCTTGGGGCAAGCCGGTTTTAAAAGAAGACCCACAGGCGAAATTAATCATTAATTTTGTTTATGACGAGCGCCAGCAGTTGTCTTCTCAAGTGCAAAACATGGAAAGCGGTACCAATACGGACCGGACAGCCTTAGACTCCAAAGTAGCTCAGTTTCAGGCCAAGCTGAATGACTTTGCCGCCCGCGTGGCGGCTCTAAACAGCGAAATTGATAGTTGGAACGCCAAAGGGGGCGCTCCGAAAGATGTTTATGACAGTCTGATTTCCCGTCAGCAAGCCCTGAAAACTGAAGAAAACAGCCTGCGGACCGAAGCCGCCAGCTTAAAAATCTCCATCAATAATTATAACTTTCAGGTCGACCAACTAAATAATACCGTGAATACCTTTAATGCCGTGATCGCTCAGAAACCCGAATCGGGCCTGTTTGACGGCCAAAACCAGACTATTTCTATTTATTATGTTAATTCCAAGGACGAACTGATTCATACTCTGGCTCACGAACTGGGACACGCCCTGAATATGGACCATGTGAGCGACCCGCAGGCATTAATGTATGCTTTTCAAAGCAAAACCATTACTCCGACTCCTGAGGACGATCAGGCGCTGCAAAAGACTTGCGCCCGGATCAGTAACGCCCAGATTATATTAGATTATTATTACCAGAATTTTACTCGCACTCAAGCTTCGAAGTAGTAGACTCCACCCATGGCCGAAGGACCAGAAAGGTTTTATCGGCAGGTCCTGAAAATCCTGACTAAAACCGACATCCCGTTTCTGATCGGCGGGACTTTTGCTGTCCGGCACTATACCGGCATCGAGCGGCCGACAAAAGACATCGACATCTTTTGTAAAGCCAGTGATTCCCCAAAAATTCTGAAAATATTTACTGACCGGAAATTTCCCACTACTGTTTGGGATGTCCGTTGGCTGGCTAAAATTTTTGGCAAAACCAGCCGCAAAAATATCGCCGATTTGGTTTTCGGCTCCATTCAGGGCACCTGGCAGGTCAATGACGGCTGGTTTCAATGGTCCCAACCGGCCAAAATCCTGGGCCTTGATTTACGGGTTCCATCGGTATCCGATTTAATTATTAGCCGAATTTACCGGGTGGAACGGGAGAAATTTGAAGGTCCGGATATTGCCCACTTAATCTTAAAACAGAGTAAAAATATTGACTGGAAATATCTTTTGAGCACTCTGGAACGCAATTGGGAAATCTTGCTTATCCACCTTATCTTGTTTCGCTATATCTACCC
The DNA here is from genome assembly GCA_023380635.1 of Patescibacteria group bacterium. Lineage (NCBI taxonomy): Bacteria > Patescibacteria group bacterium. Next base: position 96,845 of record JAMCRP010000002.1, on the reverse strand, counting down.
TTCCGAACGCAATCTGGTACCGGAGTGGGTTATGAAGGAACTGGCCAGCCGATTGGAACAACAGTTTGGGACCAATCCCCCGCAAAATAGAGTGACCCGGGGGTCTATTATCTCGACAACAGATTACCGCATTGATATCGAAAAATGGGGATATAAAGACATCACACACTAATTTTTAATTTGAAATTCTAAATTTGAATTGAATTTGAAATTGATTAATTTTAAATTTTAAAATTGATTTCAAATTTCAAAGTTCAAATTTCAAATTGATTATTGCTGCTCTTGCCGATTTGCACACCAAAATATCCGAGCCCGACAGTTGCCGGGAAATTTTTAAGGAAGTGTCCGGAAAAGCGGATATTCTTCTTTTAGGCGGCGACCTGACCGACCATGGCGAGCCTTCGGAGGCTAAAGTCCTGGCAGCTCAGCTTAAAGACTGTTCCATCCCCGTCCTGGCTGTTCTAGGCAATCATGACTTCGAGAGCGACCAAATCGAGGAAGTCACAAAAATTATTGAAAGCGAACGGGTCCAGGTTCTTGATGGCGACTGGGTCGTTAAAGACGGTGTGGGTTTTGCCGGGGCCAAGGGCTTTGGCGGGGGCTTTGCCCCCCACCACCTGCCGCCCTGGGGGGAACCGGCGATAAAAGTTTTTGCCACGGATGATATCGGTGAGACTCTAAAACTGGAGCGGGCTCTATCCCATCTGGAGACCAAAATAAAAATAGTCCTGCTGCACTATGCTCCGATCACCGAGACGATTGAAGGCGAATCGTTGGAAGTTTATCCATTTTTAGGCTCCTCACGGTTAGTCGAACCCATTGATAATTTAGGCGCGACCATCGTCTTCCACGGTCATTCCCACCACGGAAAGTTTCAGGGAAAAACCCCAAAAGGGGTTCCTGTTCATAATGTCGCCTTGGATGTTCTGCGTCACCTGTCGCCGCCGAAGTCGTTTTATCTGTATGAGGTTAAAAATCAGCCGAAGATGTGATCGATAGTTTCTTCCTCGAAAGCGTTTTCCCGTTTAATGAAGTGATAAGCCAGACTGGGGTCGAAAACATCCTTGTCTTCGTGAATAAAAGCCAAGTGCTGTTCTTCAAATATCCGGAAAAATTCGTCCCAACTGATGTTCACGGGGCGTTTATCGGAACTGAAAAAAGTGTCATCACCGTGACCAGGAAAATCGATGCGGATGGAACTGTAACCATTTTCTCCGATTCGCTGCGGCCGGCCGTTAAACTTTTGCGCCCAAGCGGCAATCTCCTGATGGTCAACCGTAATATTTTGCCTATCTGGTATATCAAGCATTGGGTCTAAAGGTAATGCTCAGGCACAAAAAAGGGGCTAAAATTTTGTAAGAAAGGGGCAAGGCTCGGTCATGCTCTTTCAGAAATTTAATTTTTCGAGAATAGTATGGAACTATGCTGAAGAACTTCACCTTTGTCTTGCTGGGAATTTTTATTGTTTTAATAATTGCCGGTATCCTGGCAGCGTTCGGCTGGTTATCTCTTGAACCTGCCAGAGCCATAATTCCCGCGCCGATCCCGCCGGTTGCTTCCGGGTATATCAAAAATATCTCGTTTAATAATGCCATGGTTAATATGACAATCGCTCCGGTCGATAATCCGTCAGGCATTTTTAATCAAAATTGCCAGACGGCTCCAAACGGGACTGACCAAATCTGCCAGGCTTCCCAAAATGTGGAAATTGACACCCAGCTGCTTTCCAAAAATCTGGATTTTACTTCTCCTGCCAGTCTTTATCGGTCAATAGTTAACATCTATCCCCATGTCCTTTTTCAATTTAACTTTACGGCCGGACAGATCAGTAAGATCGCAGAAAAAACTTCTTAATTAATCAGGCCGAGCGAAGATGAGAAGGCGCTCCAGGGCCGTGCCGGGAGGTGTACAAGTCTGAAGAATAAGCTGACTCGCAGTCTGATGTAAGTATTGTCCCTGGTTTGGCCAGACGACTTTTTTATCAAAGACAGTGTACTTGTATACGACACCGTTATCCGTAATGGTGATTTTATCCCCGTTAGTCAGTTCTCCCAGGCGCAAAAATACGGCGTTGTAGCGGGTCAAACGCCAAGGTAGATCTGAAGAGTGGGCAAATATATATATTGTCCCCGGCTGACCCGGAAGAGCAGTTCCTGCCGCTTGAGCTACCCCGTGTTCTAGAGCTTTTTGATAAGCCGCGGGATTCTGAGAATTAACTCCTAAAACTATCGGGGCAACCGCATTAATTTTAGGAATACTTAAATAAATTCCCGAGTCGGCAGCGGGAACCGGAGGCGGTTTGGCGAAATAAACAGCAAACAGCGGATAAAAAGTGAAAATTATCCCTGCCAGACCCAGGGCAATCAGCGAATTGCCAAGCCAAGTGAGATTAAAACGAACCATAGCAAAACTACCGCAGGGTACCAGTTGTTTCCGGTTGCCGGCAAAATTTCCCCGGTACTGGCTCCAAGAACTTCAGGGCTATTTGGAGACGAACCGGTATTATTGCCGGAACTGCTGGTTTCCGTTACTGTCGTGTTGCTACTGGTATTGTTATTATTTTCCCCTCCTCCGGAAGGGAGGATTGGGGGCTGAGGCGGACCAGGAGGCGGTGGTCCGGGCGGAGGTGGAGACGGCGGACAGGGCGGAGTAACAGTAACATTGGCGTTGGCTTTATTTTCAATTTTTACTTCCTGCGTAATACTCCCCGTTTCAATCGAAACCTCACCGATATTTTTGCTGGCCTTGTTTCCGCCGGTATCCGCGCCCAAACTTATTATATTTTCAATTTTAGTTACCGGCGACGCCTGAACCACTGTTGTTTGCGAAGTCACCGCCGAAGAAATGTCGTTAGTGGTGCCGGTCCCATTGCCGGAAATATCAGAATTAGATTCCGCCAGCGCGAAACCAGGGCCAGACCCAACGATTAAGAGGAGGAGAATAATTATTTTCGAGCATAGCGCTTTAGCCATAATCCTGCAAGAATTAGCGGAATTAACCCCAGAAGATAAGCCAGATTAATTGTTACCATCCGCCGGGCGGTGGAGTTGGCCGGCAGAGACAGAGCGTGCGCCGCCGCTACCAGATTTGGTCCCGACTGCTCCGCCGTGTTAGCTCCGGCGACCGACTGAAAGTTCTGCGAAGAAAAGACTGAATGGACGAACTGGGTGACACTCTCTTCTGTCTGAGTAACCGTCGTGGTTGTTTGCGGCTGCTGGTTTTGGCTTTCTGTATTTTGAGCGGTAATTTGTTCCTGGTTGTTTTCCGCGGGCGCCGGCGGATCGGTCGGTTTTTCTTTGGTTTGTCCCGGCGTCACAAAGTCCCCGAACCAGCTGCCAAAGACATTCACGACAGTGACTACCAGCCGGGCGTCGCCGGCAATATTGTCATTCACAAAATTCACCACATTGGCAATAATTTGGGCATTTCCCGTGGAAATCGTGGAGTTTCCTCCGGTGTTTTTATTAGCCTGGTTACCGCCGGTATTGGCCGACAATAAAAGATTGTTTACCACTTTTGACAGGTTGGTTTGTTCAACTAAATTGTTACTGGTGTTACTGCTGTTGGTCACATTGATGCTGTCTGCTCCGTTTCCGGAATTGGTTACCGTGGTTCCTGAAGAAGCAGCGACATTGGTTCCCGGATCCATCCCCAAAATATGCCCCACCCATTTGCCGGCTTCATTTACCAGGACCAGCCAAACAGTTTGTCCGGCCGACACATTAGTGTTGGCCACCGTCACCGTTTTGGCATCGACAGACGCTGTGCCGCTTTTAACCGCCGTGTCGCCCCCGGTATTGAGGTTATTATTGTTGCTGCCGGTCGTGGCGGTTAATACTAAATTATTGGTAATGTCTGCGGAATTATTTTGGAAAGTCGCGTCAGAAGTTTCTGCCGAGGTTGTTGCCGAATTTGTCGAACCATCGCCGTTACTTTGGTTACTGAGGTTACTTTGGTCACTGTTGTTACTGCTGCCTGCCAATGCGGGCAAAATAATATCGCCGGTTAACTTGCCGTAAATATTAACGACATTATAAAGAACATTCCCCGCAATGTTGTTGTTCACGAAATTTAAAACATTGCCGGCGACATTGGCATTGCCCGTTGTTACGCCGGTATTCCCGTCAGTGTTGAGATTCGCCTGGTTGGTACCGGAATTGGCGGTGAGAATTAAACTGCCGCCGACTGTGGCGACATTGTTTTGGAAAGTATTTGCCGTGTCAGTAGAAGCTGCCCCCACGGTATTTGTCGAGCCGCCGCCGTTACTTTGGTTACTGAGGCTACTTTGGTTACTGCCGTTACTGACAACACTGGCATTGCCGGGATCAAGAATAATATCCCCGGTGTGATTGTCCGCCACATTAAAAGTCGCCACTGTCGCCCCGGCCGCATTCGTGTTGACAGTGGTTAAAAGAGTTCCGGAAACATTGGCGTCACCGGTGGTTAAGTTGGTATCGCCGCCGGTATTTTTGGAAGCGATATTGTTCCCGGTCACTGAAGCGGCGGTCACGGTATTATCAACCGCCGCCGTATTTGTTTGGGTAGCATTATTAGTTGCAGTACTGGTATCGTTGGCGGTGTTATTGGACCCCGCTCCGTTATTCGTGTTTGCCGGATCGTCTGCGCTTCCTGTTGCCGAGTTACCGGACGAGGGATTTGCTAAATTTGTATTTCCGTCAACTACTCCGGTTACGGTTGTGGTTGCCGGCGCGGTTGTTAAATTGGTTTCACCTGTCCCGCCGGTGGCAATCTGACTTCCGGAACTTGTAGTATTCGCTGTTGGAGCCGGATCAGTAGAGGCAGCCGTGGTAGTCGGGACCGGGGTTGTTGTTGCCGGTGGCTGAGTTGGCGTCGCCGGCGCCGGATCGGCGGCTGGTGAGGGATTAGCAGAAACGGTATCTGTGGCCGGAGCCGGCGTTGTTGCTGCCGGAGATTCGGGCGTTGACGGAGCAGTGGGTGCGCTGGGCGTTGACGGTGCAGACGGGGCACTTGGTTCAGACGGCGCGGTTGGAGCTGAAGGAGCACTCGGTGCTGTCGGAGCCGCCGGACTGGTCTCTTCAGCCAATACCGGATAACTGCTCGGTACTAATAAAAGTATTGCTAAAAAGATGACGGCTATTTTCTTTTTAATTGAAAATTTAATCATTTTTATTTCTGGCAGGCTCCCGGCGGAAGTGCCGCACACCGGGAGACCTACCCGGAAAAACTTAGACCCCTAAAAAACCAAAGAGACCGCCCATGTCAAAGGAAAGACCCAGGTCGGTTCCGTTGGGTAGAGTCAGACTTCCGAAAACATTGGCGCCGGTCGTATTGTTAATCGTCGCCAAACTGCCGGAATTACCGGTTAAAACCGCCACTCCGTTAGCCCCGGTCGTGCCGGTATTCTCGTTAGTGTGGTTTGTCCCGGTGACAGGATCAATAGTTAGTGCATTACTAAACATGGCCCCGTTGCCGGCTTGATGCTCGTCACCACTGCCCTGAAACAGCATTAAACTGTCAGCAAGGCTTTGGTTCACCTGGTTATACGAGTCTGCCCCATTTCCGGAAATTGTTTTGTTGTCCGTCAGAAGACAGCCACAATCGGTCGTCGCCGCGTTGAAATTGGCTCGGTTCATGACCGTAGCGATAGCTGCCGTGTCTCCGGTTCCGACAAAAACACTGTCATTGGTATTTTCGTCAGCCCGGTTTCCGCCGGTACCGCCACTAAGGGTCAAGGCGTTAGAAATATCCGCCAGATTGCTCTGGGTAATCGTGTCTGTCCGCATGTTGGAACGGTTAATCGTGCTGTTGCTGTCCGCGCCGTTTTGACTAATCGTCAAATTGGTCGTCGAACTGCCGCCCGCCCCGGTTCCGCCGCCGAGATTAGCCAGATTGGCATTAGCCCGGTTATTGACGGTTACTTCTGATCCGGCATTGCCGGTCATAATGGCCACATCTTTGCCGCTAGTTCCTCCGGTATTTTCATTCGCCCGGTTGTCACCGGTCGTCAAATCCGTGGTCACGGCATTAGTAATATCCGCCAGATTATTCTGGAAGACCGAATTGGTGGTCGTCTGACTGGCATTAATATGGTTATATGAGTCTGCTCCATTTCCGGAAATTGATCCGTTAAGAGTCCCGCTGCATCCGTTACAATCCGGCGTTGTCGCCACATTCACATTGGCTTTAGTGCTCAAGGTAACCCGGGAAGTCGCGTCTCCGGTTTGAATGGAAACGGACCCGCCGGTGTTTTTGTTGGCATCATTGCCGCCGGTATCGCCGGTTACTGTTACCGCGTTAGTCACTGTCGCGGTATTATTTTGCACGACAGTATTGGTCTTGGTAACATCACTGTTGATAACATTGTTCGTGTCAGCCCCATTATCAGAGACCGTTAGATTGGTTGTTCCCTGAGCAAAAGCTGGCATAGCAGTGGAAAGAAGCAGGGCTCCTGAAGCGAGGATAGCTCCTATTTTTGCTTTAATCATTATTTCACCCCCTCCCTTTTTGAGAATGCAATCGGTAGCCTTAAACTACCGAGGACACTTCGAGGCCGATAGTAACTGATTCTGACGAGAACCGGTTGAAAGGAAAGTAAGAAGATGTAAGAAGGAACGGGAATTTATATTTAGAAGTTCACGGGAATAACGGTTTTGCTGCCCTTTATTTCCCCAGCCTGTAATTTGTAATCTTTATCGGAAGTACTGATGGGAAAACCGACCCGGGTGAATTTAGTGGAAATCGCCGGCACCGTTACCGGATCGTTGGTAATTTCGGCAGCTACCCAGTCAGAACTGTCGTTCACATTTAAGCGCAAATAGTCGGCCGTGTTAAGCTGCACGCCGGCCGGAGAGCCATTGCGCAGTTTCAAATTAAAAATTAAGAACACCTTGCCCGGAGCCGCTGTCGCTTCCTGGCCGCGCAGGATAATATTATTTCGCAACTCTGCCGACTGGATCGTATAGCTTAATTTGGTAATTTCGTTTCCGCTGGCATCCAGCATGGGAAAACTAAACTCCCGGTTAATCTCGGTTGATTTTAGTGGAGCATCGGAGGCTTGAGCGGTAACGCTGGTGGCATCGGCGACCGTAGTTTGTTTGGCGCGGCTGCTAAGCCATTTACCCCCGGCTATTACTAATAGTCCGAGGACTGCTGCCACGATTATTAATTTGCGCATCATAACGGGTGGTTAAATAGACTGGGCATTTTGCCCCGGAATAGTAGTACTGTTTCCGCTTCCACCAAGGCTAATCGTCGTGTAACTGCTTCCCGCCAGGCGGACAATTTCCACTTCAATTTCACTGCCATCCGCACTGGCGCCAACCAGGCGGTTGATCACATTGTCATTGGTGTTAGTAACAATGTACGAGGTGACGGTCATCCCCCCTCTGGCAATCTGGTCCTGGTACCACGAAGTTACGGCGGAAGGTTCGTCGGTAGTTTCGTAAGTCACTACTCCGCTAGAATTATCAATTTGCGTGGCTCCGGGATAAATCCAGGGATTAGCCAGCGGCGCCCCGCCGGGAAGCGTAGGACTTTGATTATTGGCAATGTCTGTCAGCGGCGCTTCAAAAAATTTCTGCAACGGAGTTCCTCCTTTCCAGGCGGAAAAAATAATCGCAGCGGCCAGAATTGCGGCCAAAACTAAATCCATATCTTAACCATTCTCCGTTTATGTTTTTACAATTTAAAGATAAAATCGTAAGAATATGCAAATAAGCTCTCCGGCTTTTGCTAACCAGGAAGCAATTCCCCCCATCTACACCTGCGACGGTGACGGTATTAATCCTCCCTTGGAAATTTCCGATGTCCCGGCCGAAGCCCAAAGTCTGGTCCTGATTGTTGACGACCCTGACGCGCCTAACGGCACTTTTGACCACTGGCTGCTCTGGAATATTAACCCCACGATCACGGAAATTCCTGAAGGAACTACTCCGGCCGAAGCGGTAGCCGGCACCAATTCCGCCCGAAAAACCGGATATATCCCCCCTTGCCCGCCGGAAGGCGTTCATCATTATCGTTTCATGTTGTCCGCGTTAAATAAACTTTTAACTCTGGAACCGGGCGCCGACCGCGACGAACTCGAAGAAGCGATAAAAAATGCCGTCATTGCCCGGGCTGAACTGGTCGGACTCTATTCCCCGGAGTACCCGCGGGGGTAAATTAATATGTATATCTTAAAACCGCTGCCATATGATTTTGCCGCACTGGAACCCTACATTGACGAAAAAACCGTGCGGATCCACCATGACGGCCATCAGGCAACTTATGTTAAAAACCTGAACGAGGCCGTGGCGAGTTATCCTGATCTGGAAGCCCAAAGTCCTGAAGATTTATTAATAAATTTGGAAGACATTCCGGCGGACATTAAAACCAAAATCCGTAATAATGCCGGGGGCGTGGTTAATCACGAATTATATTGGGAAGTGATGGCTCCCAACCATGAAGATGTCCTGCCGCTGCCAACCGGAAAATTAGCGGCCGCTATCGATAAAGTCTTTGACAGTTTTACCGCTTTCCAGGAACGGTTTAGCAAGGTCGCTACTTCACACTTTGGTTCCGGTTACGCTTGGCTGGTAAATACTGCGGAAGGAATCATGATTACCGAAACCGCTAATCAGGACTCGCCGCTTACCCTCGGACACACACCCATTATCGGCCTGGATGTCTGGGAACACGCATATTATCTGAAGTACCAGAACAAGCGAACGGATTATGTGAAGAATTGGTGGTATCTGGTCAACTGGGCCCAGGCAGAAAAAAACTACCAGGAAGCTTTATCAAAAGAAAGTTAAAAGATGGCCAACAACCCCAGCAGAATCAAGCCTATTCCTCCCACAATCGCCGCGATTGTCGGCAGTTCCACACCGGATTTAGGAATCGGCGGTGGGGCAGCTTTCGGCTGACAGCTGACATCCGAAGTGCAGGTATTCCTTCCCGCTCCGTTTACAGTGACACAGGCATTATTCTGGCAAGTTTTATGCATTGCGACCACTACTGGGGCAGGTGCTGGCGCGGGCGCCGGTGTCGGGGCAGGTGCTGGCGCCGGACAGGAGCAACTCGGCTCAGTAATACAAGCGGAATTACGGCAATTTCCCCCGGCGCAGATCAGGCCATTACCGCACTCCTCCGTCTTAACGCAGGACTGGTTACAGGTCTTAAGCGGTGGTGGGCATTGGCAATCTGACTGGTTGGTACAGGCGGCATTGCGGCACCGACCATCCACACAGGCCAGATCATTGGGACAATCAGCAGAATTCGTGCAGGAGGTGTTGCAGGTCGGACTCGGTTTCGGCTGGGCTGTATAAGTCAAAGTTACGACACATTTATCTCCGCCAGCGACTTTGCCGGAGCTGTCTCCTACCCCCGCCGAAATCGTCCAGGTTTGGTCAGCAGAAAGGGTAGCCGGAGCCGTCCAGGTAGTTGTCTGGCTGGTTGGCGAGGAAAGAGTTCCCACATTCGTCCCGCTGCTGGTCACGCTCCAGCTATATGTCAGTGTTCCACTCCCGGTACCGGTAACTGTTAAGGTCTTGGCAGCCGCTGCTGTCGCTATTAAATCGTTGGGGCTAAGCGTAATCGAGTCACAACTTAGCGGCGTGACCGGCAGAGCGGCGACCGTAAAACTTAGGCTGCAGGCACTGGTTGTTGTGGGGGTCGTCGGCTCGGCTGCTTTGGGTTTCGCCTGTGGCACAGTTGGGGCAACCGGGGCTGTGGTATTAGTCCGAATAGCAATCGTAATAGCCAGGACCGCTCCGACCGCAATAATAGCGGTTATCAAAATTCCGGCGATAAACGAAACTTTATTGTTCATTAAGACAAAGTCTTATTCGAGCCAAATATCTTGTGTATTCCAATGGACTTTGATGCGAACTGAGTAAGTTCCGGCAGCAGTAATCGTGTAGGCTTGGCTCGCTTTCCAAGTCTGAACGACATCATTAGCACCTGTTTCCTGAGTCGTATTTACATCAGTGTTTAAAACTTCCGTTCCGTCCTTAAGGACAATAAATTTAATTTTGTCAATGGCGCTGCCAGCTGTCTGATTGTTAGTAAGCGTTCCCCGACCGGTAAAAGTAACTGTGTCACCGACTTTGAGGGTAGATAAATCCTTATCAGCCTGGACATTTTGGCAAGCGGCGGTCACTGCCGGCGGGACCGGAGGAGTTTTAACCGTCGCCGTCAGTTTGCAGGCAGATGCGCCATCACAAAGAATCCGTGGCGGCCCGTCAACACAGTCGGCGCGGCATTCGACCTGGCTGTCATTCCAGACCCGGCCAAAAACGGTGTACGTTCCGGCCGCCGTCGGCGTCCACTTTAAGGAATAAGTTCCGGCACTGGCTGACTGCTTGTCAATTTCCGGCGGCGAACTAGGACAGCTGCCGGTATAAGCACTCAAAGAAACGTCCGTCACTGTCCCGCTGGCTGTCAGCGAGAAAGTGTACTGACTGCCAACCTGCAAATTAGTCAGATCAGCCGTGGTAGTTAAACTGACGCAATTTGGCGGTTGGGGAGCTCCGGTAGTAAAGTTGTAATTATAAGTCTGTTCCGCATGGACAATTAATTGTCCGTTTGCATCTTCATAATAAGGCGTTACTCGCCAGGTATAAACGGTATTGGCCTTTAAAGCGGTGATAGCCGGTTGGCCGTCAGTATGACAAGACGGCGAACCGTCGCACTTTTTGAACTTGCTAAAACTCATTGAAGTTGGCAGTATGGGAACATTCATACTGTCGGCCCGGGCAAAAGCTGTCGTCGCCTGGTTACCTTCAAATAGGTAAACAGAAACGCCGTAATTTTGGTGGGAACAACCAAAATCCGTGGTACACTGCCCATTATCTTCAGGACGATAGCCGCCATAACCCCAAGCAAAGTCCGGAGTTAAGGAAACTCCGGTGGCACTTTGGGCTGGTTGCTGAGTGCTTTTACCACAGGCAGTATTCGGGTCAGCCGGCCAGCGGGCATTAGTACAACCGGCCGACGCCGCTTTGGACCGGATATCCTGCTGACGCTTCACCAGAACAACCCCCGCCACCAAACCCGCAACCAAAATAAGGCTGATAGCTATTGCCGCTAAGATTTTTTTATTAGCCAATCCCTCCATTGTCATATTGCTACATGGCTACATTGCTAATAATTTAACAATGTAACAATGAAACAATTTAGCAATTAGTTTATGTTTTCTTTTTCCCGATAATTATTTGGATGTCAGCTTTACCGGAAGGGGTGGCCAGAAGCTCGTCAGTGACAGATTCATAAGTCTCCAGAAGAGTTGTTTTAAGTTCGGTCAAAATCTTATCCGGCACCTCTTTGGTCGCCCGCAGGCGCGTTGCCGCAAACCCGGCCGAGGTAGCATTTTTCGTGTCGGTAATATCAAAGCCTTCAGCTTTAAGCTTGTCTGCTAACTTCCCGGCCTCGCCGGTGATGAGGGTTCCGTTTAGTATCTCCACAGGATAATCAGCCGGCTTTGGCTCCGGCGCGGGCGGCGGGGGTGGAGTTGGTGCCACGGGCGAGGTAATTTCTGTTTTGGCCGGTCTGCCTAAACCCGGCAGGCGGTGGAGATTTTTGACTATTAATAATACTAAAAGAATACCCACAGTTGCCGCTCCTATCAGGAAAAGATAACGGGGGTTCAGACGATTTAAAAATAGCGGCAGCTCGAAACCCGCTTTTGTGGTTGAAGATGAGTTAACAATGAGATCATAAATGTCGGTTTGGGCCAAATTAACGGTCTGCAAATTGAAGTGCGATGGGAAGACCCCAACAGAATAGGTTGGAGCGTTTCCCAGATCATGATTCGCCCGGAACTCTTCCAGCCGGGCCACAAAAACATCGTTTTTGACCACCGCTAAATCCAAAATCTCTCCATTTTCCGCCGCCACCATCACTATTTCGCGTTCCTGAGGAATTAAAAAGAGGTATTTTCCCGCCTGAGGAAACTTTTCTACCAGAGCGTTAGCCGGGCTTTTGACCCCGATTATTTTTTTACCCAGCTCCTGAAACGGACGCTCTAAATCCTCTACCAGCTTCTTCTCAAAAGCCGTGTAGGTAACTCTGTCGCCCTTCCCTTTTACCTTGGACTCTTCCGTGTTGATAACCAGTTCTTCCTTAAAATATGGCAGGCCGTGAATAAAAATGTCAACGGAATCGGCTGCCGGCAAGGTCTTGGTAAAAACTTTGTCCGGACTGACAAAAAGCAAAACCTCTGCCGCGTCGCGAAGCTGGTCTTTCTGGGCAAACGCCATCTTCACTTGCCCGGAAAATTTGGCGGCATCAGCAATAAACCCATCCCTTAGCACTTCCGGAGAAAAGGTAATCTGGCCGGCAAACAACCGCGTCGCCGCCGACTTCAACCCACCAACTTCATAAGACAGGAGTTTGAGATTATCTTTCTCCAGAAATACCACCAAAAGCTTCTTCTTCCCGAAGGGCATACACATTCAGTGTAATAAATTAGCCGCGCCAATTGCAAGGGCTGGTCCGGCCCCAAAAAACCTAAAAACACCAAAGGACAAAAAGAATAATTCTTTACAAGAACGATTCTTTATAAGAACGACCCTTTCTTTAAAAAATAGCCTTGTAACCCCTAAGTCTGCAGTCAGAACTTCCGACCTGTGAAGGATCAAGCTGCTCCAGCCGCAGATAAGGCTGAAGCTTCCCCTTTACAAAGAATAGATAAGTTTGCTACAATCCCCTTGACAGTCCGGCGAAGACTGTTTTTTTGTAGTTACAATGTCTTTTTTGTGCTAAGCTAGTTTCATGAAAGACTTTACGATCACGGCTCCGGACTTTGGCAAAAATCCGGTCGTCTTTATTAAAGAAGTCCGCTCGGAACTAGCCAAAGTAGCTTGGCCAACTCGACCGGAAGTGGTCAGACTGACAGGGGTCGTTATTGGGGTCTCTATAATAGTCGGCGTGTATCTTGGGGGTTTGGATTATGTTTTTACCAGACTGATAGAACTTTTATTAAAACAGTAAATTAGATTTATCACATGGACGATCAAACAACTCAGCAAAATGTTCCGGAAAACGCCAAGTGGTATGTTCTGCATACCTACTCCGGCCATGAGAACAAAGTGGCCGCGGCGATTAAACAGCGCTCGGAGGCGATGAACATCGCCAACCGGGTATTTGATGTCCTCGTTCCCACCCGGGATACTGTCACCGTCAAAAGAGGCAAGAAAGAAGAAATAAAAGAGAAAATATTTCCGGGGTATATTTTGGTGAGAATGATTTTAGACGACGACTCGTGGTTAATCGTTCGCACTACTCCCGGAGTTACTTCTTTTGTGGGTATCGGCAACCGTCCGACCCCTCTATCTCCCAAAGAAGTTGACGCCATTACCAAATTCTCGCAGCTGGCCGCGCCAAAGTTCAAGACCAGTATCTCTGTCGGTGAAGCTGTCAAGATTGTTGACGGGCCGTTTGCCGACTTCCTGGGCAGTGTGGAATCTGTTGATGAAGCCCGCGGCAAGATCAAAGTCCTGGTCAGCATCTTTGGCCGGGAAACTCCGGTTGAGCTCGATTTCCTCCAGGTTAGCAAGCTTTAAAAATATGACCAAATCAGAAATTACTCATGATGCCGGTATTGATCAGTTATTAGAAGGTCTTGAACCGCTAAGCGACGAAGATGAGGTCAGACTGGAAATTCAAATACGCCGGGATAAGCCAAGAGAGACCAGGCATTGGGTCACAAAAAGATCTAATAACCACGGACCCTACCCTTGGGAAGGTGTCGATAGTGCCAGGCATTCTCAGGCCAGATCGACTTGCGAATAGAAGATTTTAATGAAAATTAGTATAGTTCATCTACCATTTTACCCGAAATCTACCGGGCCTAGCCGGAAGCTTTAAAGAGTATGGCCAAGACCAAAGAATTTGCTGATATTTTCGGATTAATAATTCCGGTCATGGTTAGGAATAACCAGCTTCCTGCCGTTCCGACCGGTGATCCCAAGCCCATCCCGGCTTCCCCCGATGATGAAATTAGCCAGGAAACCCTGACCAATCTGCGTGCCCCCACAAAAGGCCGGTTGAACTTTTTCGGTCAGCAAGTCGTACCGGAGCGCCGGCCCGATGCTAATAGCCTAAAGGCCCCGATGCCGTCACTTTACTCCGGACCCGCCAAATCTCAGGAGTAGACTCGACTACTGCGACTTTACTTTCTTACCGATATCAGATAAAATTAACTTACCAAGCAGCATTTGGCTGGGTGGGAGCTTGAAAAAGCGTATGGCTAAAAAGATTAAAACCGTTATTAAGTTAAATCTTCCCGCGGGCGAAGCAACTCCTGCTCCGCCGGTTGGTCCCGCTCTTGGTCAGCACGGTCTGCCGATTATGGACTTTGTCCGGGCCTACAATGAAAAAACCGCGGACAAGAAAGGCCAGGTTATTCCTGCTGTTATCACGGTTTTTGAGGATAGAACTTTCTCATTTATCACCAAGCTTCCCCCCGTTTCAGAACTTATCAAGAAAGAGCTCAAACTCGAGCATGGCGCAGGCTTTGCCGGAAGAGAGTCTGCCGGAACCCTAACTGCCGCCCAGGCCCGTAAAATCGCGGAAACCAAACTGGAAGATTTGAATACCACCGATGTCGATGCCGCCACTAAAATAGTCCAAGGCACCGCCCGCAGTATGGGTATTAAAAACGAATAATATGGGTAAAGTAAAAACCGCCATCATGGGAGATATTGAAGCTGAAGAAGCCGCCCGCAAAAAGGCGGAAGCCAAACGCGCTCAAAAAAAAGCCGAGAAAGCTGCCAAAGTTCCTAAAAAGGATGTTTTGAAGACAGAAGACAGAACTCTTGACCAGGAACCCTTGAAAGCAGAAAAATCAGATCAAGAGATCAAGACATTAAAACATCAAGATCAAAAAAATCCGCTTTCCGCCGTCAAGAATATCCGAGGTAAAAAATATCTCGAAGTTCGGGGTTTAGTTGACAAGAAAAAGGTTTACTCTCTTAAAGAGGCTCTCGATTTAGTCAAGAAAACTTCTTATTCGAAGTTCGACGGCACAGTAGAATTGCATCTTAATGTCACCGAAAAGGGCCTGCGCGGGATGGTGGCTTTGCCCCACGGCACCGGCAAACAAATCAAAGTAAAAGTTGCTGATGACGCCCTAATCGAGAATTTATCTAAGGGCGGTTCGATCGATTTTGATATTTTGGTGGCCCATCCGAGCATGATGCCCAAATTGGCCCGAGTGGCCAAGATCCTGGGACCAAAAGGTTTGATGCCCAACCCCAAAACCGGCACGATAGGCGAAAATCCGGAAAAATTAGTGGAAACTTTGTCCAAGGGCCAGATTAACTGGAAAACCGAAGCTGACTTCCCGATTATCCATACGATTATCGGTAAGGTCTCTTTCGAACCCAAAAAGCTCGAGGACAACTTTGCCGCCCTGACTAAAGCCGTCGGCAAAGACAAAATTAAAACCGCCTTCGTCAAACCCACCATGGGTCCGGCAGTGAAAGTGGCCGTTTAGTTATTGACGAACCGGAGGCAGAACCTATATAATAGTATCAGTTCCAAAGACAGTGGGCACAAAGCTAAGACCCACCCAGGAGCATCATAAGTTTCTTAAGAATTTTAAGTTACTTAAGTTTCGCTCGGTCTTTGACCGAGTTTTTTAATGCCTAAAGCTAAAAACATCGAAACCGTCGGAAAACTGGAAGAAAAGCTCAAAAAAGCCAAGGGCCTGGTTTTAACCGACTATCAGGGTCTCACCCACAAACAGATGGAAGACCTGCACAAAAGCGTCAAAAAAGCCGGCGCGGAATATGTTGTGGTCAAAAACAGCCTGCTAAACATTGCCTCTACCAGAAACCAGAAACCAGTCACCAGCGTCGGCCCGACTGCTGTCCTGTTAGCTTATGAAGACGAATTTGCTCCGCTTCGGGAATTGGTCAAATTTATTAAAACTAATTCCAAACCGGCGGTCAAAATGAGCGTTTTGGGCGGGACTGAATATGACGCGGCTGAAACTACCCGGATCGCCAGTTTGCCGTCAAAAGAAGGCTTAATCGCCCAGCTCATGTTTACTCTTAACGCGAATACTCAGAAACTAGCATACTTACTGACACAAGTTAAAAAATAATTCTCAATTTGAAATTCGAAATTTGAATTGAATTTTCAAATTTAAAATTGTAAATTTCAAATTTTCCTGGAGGTGACTATAAATGTCTGATAAAACTCAAAAAATCGTTGACGAAGTCGAAAAAATGACTGTTCTCGAGGTGGCTGAGCTCGTCAAAGCTCTCGAGGAAAAGTTTGGTGTGAGCGCTGCCGCGGTTTCAGTAGCGGCTTCGCCCGCCGGAGCTTCAGCGGAGGCGGGTCCCGCTGAGGAACAGACAACTTTCAATGTTGTTCTGACTAACGCCGGTGCCAACAAGATTTCCGTCATTAAAGCCGTTCGCGAAGTCGTCCCGACCCTGGGCCTGGCTGAAGCGAAGACTTTGGTGGAATCCGCTCCCAAGAATGTCGTCGAAGGAGTGAACAAAGCCACTGCAGAAGAAGCTAAGAAAAAACTGGAGGCTGCCGGAGCCACTGCAGAATTGAAATAAGAGCAATTAGAGCAATAAGAGTAATTAGAGAAAGTCCCGCTTAAGCGGGACTTTTTTTATTGCGGTAAGCCATCCGTTTTTTGAAAAGATTCTCCCGAAAACCGCCTTCCTTAACAAATTTGTCTTCTAAAGCAAGATTCAAACGATCCTGCAGGTAATTGGCTTGATTAATCAGAGTAATCATAAAATTCGCCGCTTTGGTTGGGTCGTTTGGAAGCGGCGGAAAATTTGGGTTGTCCGGCAGTGTCGAAGTTCTTGTTAAGATTCCCCATATTTCTCCAATTTCTCGAATTTCTCTTCTTGATCTCTCTTTTGGCCAGACCTCTAGATGGTTCTGTCTGGCAAAAGCTAAATAATCTTTTAAAAGTTCTTCTAATGAGGCTCTGTTAACTCCTGAAAGTTTAATATAGCCTTCAAGGCTTTGCTGCTGATGACCTTCAGCCAAATTAGTCATCCCCGACCGTGCCGACTGAATCATTTGGTCATAGGTTCGGGTTGAAGAGAGACGAGGATAGGAAAAATTGGAGAAATTAGGATGATTAGGAGCTAACGGCGGGTAACAATTGCAGAAAGCCACAGTGTAATCGTAGATCGGCACCGTGATTTTGTAGGCAAGAAGATATTCGAAACCAGCTTTTGCCACTAATTTATAGTAGCAGGTTTTACTTACCCATACCGAGCAACCAAAGAACCGCCTCCTTTTTTAGACCCGGACTGAGCAAAGTGAAGGAGGATCGCAAGAAAGAGCTTGCGTGAAGAGTTGGATTATTTACCCATTCCCAATAGCCACAAAACCGCCTCTTTCTTATATCGTCTGTCCCCTCTTGAATTAATGCGGATGGCGGGCAATTTTCCTCTTTTGCCCCAGCGTTTGATGGTAAGGACAGAAACGCGAAGAAGTTGGGCGACTTCTTTGACGGTCAGAAGATCGGGTAAGTTTTCGATTGAGATATTTTGATTAAGCCCAGGCATGAGAATATGATTTACTGTGTCCGGTTATATCAAAGGTGTACACGGCTTGTCAATAGCTACTTCGTTATCGCGAGCCCGAAGAGTGTGGCGATCTCATAGAATAAGAGGCCTCTTAAATCCGAGTAACATTTACTGCTATCAATGCTGTACTGACAATCTGTAGTGCCCCAATCTTATGAGATTGCCATGCTCATTTCATTCGCTCGCAATCAGGACGCAATTCCCTCTCGGTACTCCCGCGCCGCAACACTCGGGTCAATTATATTTACAGAGAGCCCTGTTCCCAACTCAAATCCCGCCCGGTGAACCAGTCTGGGAATAATACGCAGATACCAGTCCTGGCCGTGGTAAATATAATAATTGTAAGGCGTCTCCCCCGTTTCGTCCGACTTTTCCATCGGCTGGTGAAGCTTAACCTCTTCTTTGAATTTATTATTAATAAACCCGATAAGCTTTTGCATTAATGGCGCCAGATCCTTGATTTCCTCGTCGGAAATTTCGCCGTAATTTTTGCCTTCGATTAATGGCGCAATCCAAATTTCGTAGGGCCACTGGGAAAAATCCGGACAATAAGCCACAAAAAAGTTTGTTCTGACCACTTCATTTTGGACCGGCTCCTTCTGAACGGTATCCAGGTTAATTTGCTTGGGAACAACCACAATTTGGGAATGTGGGTGCGCGAGACTCGCCCCGGCGTGAATGTCATGATTATTAAAAATCATCACCTGGCCGTCATGCTCCGAATTTTTATGGAAGTTATAACGCTGCCGGTAGGTGGTTAGGATTAACTCCACCTGGTTGATGGGCAAAGTATCCAGGTCGTGAGTATGATCCGGAGAATGGATAATGACCTCGTGATAATCGGTTATCGGATACTTATTAGCAATGACCCGGACTTTCCAAGGATCGCCGACTCTAAATAGTTCTTTGTTCAGACTTTCCTGCCCCGGGCAAAAGGGACAGACCGGCGCCTGAGGCGCCTGGACGGCAAACGGAGTGTTGTCATGCGGCCGGGAAATTCTGGCCGGGGCAATCACCACCCAGCGGTTGGTTTTAATATCGGGAACAAATTTGGCCATACTCCAATTTGAAATTTACAATTTAAAATTTGAAATTAATATTCACTTAATCAATTTTAAGTTTTTAAACTATTCTCTACAACTACTGGCAATTTTTCCGAAAATTAAGACATATTCGCTGGCTTCTTGGTATAAGTTTCTGCACTTTTGTTTCAGATTACCATCACCTAGCACTCTGCCTAACAATCTTAACCAATAGATTGTCTCTTTTGCCTCCTTTTTACAAATAAATATTTTGTTTTTAAAATCCTTTTTAGAAGAAGCTCCGTTTGCTTCCCGATAGTTAGCCCCAATACTGGTTCCCGCTCGCAGTCCTTGATCAATTAAAGGAATAGTAATTACTGTTTTTGGACACGCCTTCAGAAAATCTACAAGACTCTCGGAGAACCGAACCGTCCTCTCTTCTAAATCATAGTTATTTTTAAATTGAGGCATTTAAATTGCAAATTCAGTTCAAATTGTAAATTTCAAATTTCAAATTCTACTGGCATTTCCCGGGGGTTTTGGCAATCTCGCCACTGTGCATCCGAATACAATAGTAATCCCCCGTCACCTCATCTTTAAGACTGATTCCGTCAGTTTCTGCCGTGGCGGTTTTGAGCGTTCCCGACACCGTGGCGTCTCCGGCCACCTGCAAATTGCTGTTAATGGTAACCGTGCCGGTTAAGCTGGATATCTCCGCTTTCAAATCGTCAAAGTGCAGCAACCCCACGGTCAAGCTGCCCCCGATGTTAGTATCAGCCAGCTGGGTCTTGCCCACGACCTTGAGAGTGTCAGAAAAGTTGGCAAAGGAAGCCGAAACCGTCGAGACTTCCAGATCACTTAAGATGCTTAAGTTACTTAAGGGACTTAAGGAAGCCAGAGAAGCGGAATTGGAAGCGGTTTGGGAAGAAACCTGAGCCAAGTTAGCCGAAACTGTGGCCATTTGCTCTTTAAGAAGCTGGATATCGGATTTAATCTGGAGGTTATCGGCCATTAAAGAGGAAATATCGGCTGATAACCCGTCTAGGCGGGCGACAGACTCGGCTAAAGAGGCTGAGGGGGTCCCCAGAAGGTCGTTCCAGGCCGAAAGTGTGGCCGACATGGTGGCAATTTGGGCTGACTGGGAAGCAATTTCTCCCTGTTGTTCCTGCATACCTTTAACCAGATAGATCTGCAAGTTGGAAAGGTTGGTGTCAAGATAACCATTACTGGAGGTGGAAACCATTTCCGGAAAAATCGTTTGCAACTGCTGGGCAATAAAGCCAGTGTAAGTTGGTGTTTGGCCATCAGGGCGGGAATAACCCGTTTGGGTATAGTAGGTGTCGTTGTAGTTAAAAGTCACCGGGTTTAGTTGCAAAATTTTGTCTAAAATTCCCCCGGAGACGGAAGCAATGTTTTCCTTTAGGCGGATATCAGAGTAGTTTGTCCAGGCGGTACACCCGTTGCAGCCTGGGGTGCTGGAGTTAACGGTTAAAAGATAGCCCGGACTCGTCGTCCCGATGCCGACATTGCCACCATGGGTAATATCCATCAGAGAGATGAAATTGTTGCTGCTGTCTATTCTTCCAAACTGTATTGAGCTGGGGCTGTAAGCATCGGATGTGTACAAAGCTGTTACTCCATTGGAAAGTTGACCTAAACCATATCTGTCACCAGCATTATAGTATGTTTCAATCATTCCGTTAGTCGTGTTCTTGCTGCCTGGACTCTCGATGGTTCCGTTTGACTGAACATACATTTGGTTGCCGACATCTAACTTGCCCAAAGGTCCCGTCGTCCCGATGCCGACGTTGCCGCCAGCTGGGTTAAAGAGCAGCGATACGTCGTTAGCCTGACCGCCTCGAACTCCAGCGAATGTGACTGTTTTTCCAGTCTGATTAGGAGTGATATATCCATAGATACCTCCCGTCGTAGTGACACCGAAAGCCGCTGCCGCTTGCGACTCGTCGGTGACACTGCTTTGAGATTTATATACATCAAGTAATTTATTTGGCCCCGTTGTCCCGATGCCGACATTACCACTGCTTAATATTGTCATTGCATTTGTTCCATTAGCAGTCCCATAATCTGTTCCAGTCCCCAAGCTATTAGAATTATTTACAATGAAATTCAGACTTCCACCTGTTGCTGAATTACCAGCGACAATATAATTTGGTCCATTATTGCCAAGCTGTAGACCATTCCAACCTAAACTACCAGAATAAGAGTCACTTGATGTGTAACGGGTTTTAATACCACGAGGACTTGCACCAGCTCCAGATCCTTCAATTATAATATTGCCCCCTGCGACATGGAGTTTATCTCCTGGCCCCGTTGTCCCGATGCCGACGTTGCCGCTTTGCGTAATCACAAACCGGGACATTCCGGAAGAAGACGCGGTAAAGAGGTCGCCAACGGTGTTGTCAACCAAAAGAGCCGCTTTCCCGGTAGAAGCCGAGACACTGGCCACCTGAGTGGTGCCGTTACCAAAAACCTGAAGAAGAGCCGTGGGCGCAGTTGTCCCGATGCCGACTTTACCATCCTGGGTAATAGCCATCAAGGCGTTCGAGGTCCCGTTCAGACTGGTCACCAAGCTCCCGGCAGGGTTAATGCCTAGGGCATAATCCAGCCCCAGCGCCGGGTAACCCGTGTCTGTGGATTTTGACTGAATATGAAGCGAGCCGGGTCCAAGATACAAGTTTCTAAACCTGGCTGATGACGAGGCGCCCAAATCATAGGTGTTGTCCGCTCCCGGAACAAAGTTCCCAGTCAAGGTCATCAGGCCGTTAGCATCCAAGGTGAGTTTGTCAGCCCCGCTGACCTGAAGTTTTAATAAATTCCCTCCCGCCCCCGTTTTGTTTATCCACAGGGAATTGGAATTATTCTGGGCATCAACATCTGCCGCGCTGGGGGCCAGAGAAATCGTCCCGGCATTTCTCCCCAGGCCGCCGGTAATGACATCCAACCGGACATTAGCCGATTCGCCGGAATAGTTATACAGTCTGACTGTGTTGTTATTGGTCTGTTCCACTCTGAACCCGTTTTGTCCCAGCCAGGTAATCCCGTATTGTGAAACATAATTGTTGGACTTGACGCTGGTTCGGGCTAAATCAAACTCGACTTTCAAGTTTTGACCGGAAGCGGCAAATTCGCAACCATAGGCCCGTTCAGGGGTGGCCGGATTGTAGTCAGTACTAAGCAAATTACAGGTGGCGTATGTACTCCCGCCGTCAACACTGGCTTTAATCGTCTGCGTCGAACCGGAATCGGCAGTGTCTTTGTAAGCGCTGGTCCAGATGACGGCCGAGGCAATGGGCTTTGGTAAAACATAAGTATTTGAGAAGAAGGAACCGGAAGTAGCACTGGCAAAAGCGTCAATACCGGGGTTGAGGACGCCGGAAGCTGTCGAAGACATGGCTTCAAGGTTGTAACCAACTGCCAGAGAGGATATCTCACTATCCAACTGGGCCGGGGTGGAACCGTTTTTATAAGTGTAAACATTGGTATCAGAATTAAGATCGATCTTGGAAACTCCGCCGTTGTTTTGGTTAAGCCCGGCTTCGGAGTTGGAAACATACATGTATTGGTTGTTGTAATCCACCCCTACTGCTTTGACTAAATTTGTGGGGTTACCGGCAGCTCCGGCCAGTTGCTGGTTTTTGTCCGCCGCCCCGCCGCCTAAAGAGGCGGAATGGCTCTGAAGCGCCCGGGCGCCGACTTCATACATATGCTTAATCTGGTTGGCCGAAAGAGTCGTGGCTGTCACAAACGGTTCGTCGATTGTCCCCTTAAAATAATTCCCTGGCGTACCGTTATTAAATTCAGCACCAACTGCTACCGGAGCCGTCACATCTCTGACTGTCGCTGATTGTGCGGCCCCGGTCCCTTCCAGTCTGCCGTCAACATAGATTTTTTGTGTGTCACCATTGTTATAGACTCCCACAAGGTAATGCCACTTGCCGTCACAAATATTTGTTGTTCCCGTTGCGGCCACACCATATACCGGCGCAAAGGTAGTATCAAATCTTGCGTGGTTACCACTGTCCATTGTAATCCGCCAGGAATTTCCAGTAGTATTATCTTCCTTGCTTATGACATCCTGAAAGACAGAGCAAGTTGCCGAGGATTTCATCCAGGCTCCGACGGATATGCTGTTTCCGGTAATCTTTAAAGAAGAAACATCCGTACAGGTCGATCCGCTGCCTCCATTCGGGCAGAAATAATCATTAGTGCCGTTAAGCGAAACACCAGTCCCCCGAACACCGCTGGCGTATGCCGCCCCGGTGCCTTTAGAAACCAAAGGATCGGCCTTTACTGAGGCATCAGTAAAGGTTGTGCTGTTTTGAGTTATGGCCCCGCTGCCATTAAACGGCCACATGCCCCGAATGTCCCCGACCATTTCTTCGGAAATGTAGTCTTTGGTGTAATATTTTACTGAAGAACTTTGGATTTCCCCCTGGCCGTCACCTAAATTAGCGTTCGTATTATTTAATTGAAATACCGAGAGTCCAACAGCAGTACCGACATAAACTGTATCGGCACTCCCATTTACCGTTGAAGTTCCGTCAGTAACAAACAAGCTGGTTGGACCATGACCATTACCGCCGGCGGCTTCAGCCAAATAACAAGGCTGGTTTGTGCAACTACTTGTGGGAAAAAGCAGCATATCTGAGCTAAAACCAGCCCCCAATCCGGCGGCATTATTAAAGACTCTTATTTCTCCCACATTACTATCTCTGGCAATATACATATGGCTCTTGGAGGTTAAGGCGATCCGGCTAAACTGAGCCGTGTCGCCGTAATTAACCGCACTTTGGTCCGTCTCGTTAATTAAAGTCGCTCCGCCGTTAGTTGCTACCCCTACATATTGTCTCGGCGAAACTTGCCCTGTCGCGGTCCAGGTGTAACAGTAATAACCGGTAGCGCTGGTATTGCCGTCGCCGGTTTCCGTGAGTGCTGTCTTAGCCGTAAAGCTATTATTTCCTATACTTTCAGCATGTGCTTCGACTCGCCAGTTTGCAGCACAATCCGATAATTTTGTCGGAGCGGTAGTGCTGGTGCCTCCGGAAAAATTAATATTTACAACGGGAAGATTGTTGAATTTATAAGGGAAATTGACTGTTTCGGATACATAAGGCGTGGACCCGTTTCCTTGGATATACCCCCACCCGCTCACAGTTACCGTCTGGGTCGGCTGGTTGGGAATGACCGCGGCGGAGACATCGTTAACGTAACTGTTGGCTATGGTTACAGTGCTCAAGGCTAGCGGATATCCGAGTGCGCTGTTTCTCTGAGAAATCACGCCAGGATAGGGGAAAGTACTGCCGCTAGTTATTCCAGAAGAAGAATCCCGTGAGAAGTAGACACTAGTTAAGTTACCCCAAGCTCCATTCGTCCGTTGTATGCCTGCATACAAAGTTCCGTTAAGCGCTGTGACAGATGGGACATTATATGTAAATCCTGTTGGGAAATGGATAATATTGCCGTCTGCCCCAGTAAATCTCATCCATAACTTGTTGGTATCGGCGTCAATAATGTCTACTGAGGCGGCGGTAGCAACGACATAACTTCTCTCTGGGAATTGCTGTTTTGAGCCTCTGGTGGCGGAAGGTTTTTCGACGAACCAGGAGGCAATCTTAAAGACATCGCCGATGTTATATTTTGTCCCCGTGAAGGTCACGGAAACGCCGGTTGATCCCAAAGCCTGCGTGACACCCTGCTGAAGGCTGGCTGTCCCGCCGTTGCCGTTATAGTCTGTCCAAACAAACGAAGAGTTGTCAGAAATCGTAATCCAAATTGGCCTGGCCGCGGCTGTCGTAGCGTAAGTCCCGGTGACTTTAACCAGAGAGCCGTTATAGGTGGTTGAAAGGTTGGGATTCTTGCCGGCAGGAACAGTTGTTTCCGACTGGCTCATCTGGGCAGAGGTGGTGGCAACTGACAAGGTTACCCCGTTATACCAGTTCGGATCAACGCCCAGTTCCACCTGCACTTGGGGCGAGGAATCTTTGTTTATCCGGTCATAATAGAAAACCTTGTTAACCGTGTTGGAGCCCAACAATGCGTTGCCGTCAGAGTCGGTATTGGTGGTGTTAAAAGTTTGTCCGCCCATTAGGCCTACCCGGTTTTTGCCAAAATCCAAAGACAAGGTGCTGGCGGCCGAAGCGGTTTTGGTAATGTCCTTAAAAGTATCAAAAAGTATTCCCGAAGGGGTGGAAACTAAATCCCCGGTTTTGTAGTTTGCGGCTAGATCATGGTACTCACTTAAGACGCCGGAAAGTCCGTCATAAGCGGCGACCGGTTTATAGGTGGCATCCAACTGTTTCCACTTTGACTCCGAAGAAATCCAGGCATTAGCCACGGCGTCGGCGGTGTTTTGGTTGTGGGCCACCTCAAGGTACGAACTGTCCGCCACGGTCGCGTTATTGGTATACATTCCGTTACCCAAAGGATTAGACCCGATAGCGTTACTACTATCAATCCAAGCCACGCCATACCTGGTGACATAAGTGTTCGTTTTCGTCGAACCCCTGGCAAAAACCTCCTTAATCTTTAAAGAACTTCCAACGGCATTAAACTGGCAAAAATACTCATATTCCGTTGGCGTCTGGGTAGAATCTGTATTCGTTTGGTTGCATTGGTAATAGTTTGACCCGCCGTCATTAGATGCCCAGACGGTGACCGTGTTGGCTGCGTCGGCCGCGTCCGTCACCTGTTGGCTCCAGATATAGGCTTGGGAGAAACTTTCCGGAGTCGTTAAAGTTTTGCTGTAAAGAGTCCCACTCAGGTTGTTGGCGTTGTCATCCGGAGCCATGCCGATAGCCCCGGTTCCCGTGCCCACAACTTCCAAATTGTACCCGGCAGCAAGAGAAGAGACGGTTTTGGCCGGCAAGACCGTGCCGCCGACCGGAGTGTTGGCGGTTTGGATAGTCCGGATATTTGTGTCGCTGTTTAAATCAATTTTAGAAACGCCGCCATTGGTCGAGTCATTAGCCCCAACATACATAAACTGGTTGTTGTAATCAACCGCTGCGGCTGACACGGAAGCCACATTTGTCCCTAGCTTTTGATTAGCGTCTGCCGCCCCGCCACCCAAAGAAGCACTATGTGATTGAAGCGCCCGGGCGCCGACTTCGTACATGTGTTTAATCTGGTTGGCCGTTAAAGCTGTAGCGGAAACAAAGGGTTCATCAATAGAACCGAGTAAAATGTTAGAAACGCTGCCGCCGGTATATCGAGCGCCAATCGCAAAGTTAGCAGTAGTGTCAGGAATGTTTCCTGTCATGGCGACCAAACTGTCAAGTTGACCATCAGCGTAAATCTTTGCCGACACTCCGTCGTATGTCACGACACCAAAATGCCAATTACCGTCATTCACAATTTTGTTTCCGGTGAAAGTATATGGACTTTGTTCGATATCTCCGGAGAGTTTTCCGCTACCGTCAACTGCTAAAAAATATGCGCCGCTAACTCCGCCGTTATATTTAGAAATAATTGTCCCTCCTGTCGAAGTAGTCTTAAACCAGGCTCCAAAACTCCAGGCAGTACCTCCAGAATCCAACTTACTCGTCCCGCCGCAACTGGCATCCGTGCAGTAAAGAAAGCTCAATCCGGAAATGACCGCTCCTTGGCCCCGAACACCAGTTCCAAAAGCTATGCCACCATCTGTTAGCGTATTGCCTTTAACTGAAGCATCAGAAAGCGTTCCATTAAGCGGCCACATGCCCCGAATGTCCCCGACCATTTCTTCGGAAATGTAGTCTTTGGTGTAGTATTTAACAGAGCCATTATTTTCATCTGACGGAACATAGGATTCAGCAGTACCAAAACGTCCGGCTTGTTTTTCTTGGATAACCGTCAAACCATTGGAACCGGATACATAAATTGTATTGCTCTTTCCATCAATGGTTGAAGTTCCAGAAGTAACGAAAATCTGATAGTTTGTTGAGCTCTGTAATGGCGTTGGACCTTTATTGCTCCAGCTATTTCCAATTGACGCATAATTTCCGCTCCAACTGTCCCAGGCGACATTTGAAGTAACCCCCGCAACGCCATATTGGACAGCAACTTTTACGTCTGTTGGGTAAGACCAGGGATAACTAAAGTAAAGGTTGTCATTAGAGGTTAAGAAAACACTTCCTACATTATGGTCCCCAGAACTTACTGTACTATAGTTCACACCACTTTGATCCGTCTCATTAATCACGGTAACGCCTTGATTAGTTCCCACCGCCACATATTGTCTCGGGGAAACAACGCCGGTGGCGGTCCAGGTGTAACAAATATAGCCGGTGGTGGTTCCGCTGCCCGGAGTAGCTATTGTTGCCCCGAAGTTACTGGTGGTAGCCGAATAGGTGTTGGCAACAAAGTTGGTTGATATACCCCACGAACAATCACCGTAATTAGTTGGTGCTGTGGCCCGTTCGGCTGATGCGGATATAACCACTTTCGGTATATCGTTAAATTTATACGGAAGATTTACGACTTCGTAATTCGAGCCCGCAGCATTAAGGTACATATATCCCCACCCGCTTGTCGTCACGGTTTGGGTCGGCTGGTTGGGAATGACGGCGGCAGAGATATCGTTAACAGTGTTATTGACAATGTTTAGAGGGACATTTTGAGCGTAACCATTCTGGGTGTTTCTCTGGGCGATACCGCCTCTAAATGTTCCGCCGTAATTGGTCCAGTCGGTTGTAAAACCAAAACCGGTATCTCGGTCAAAAACTATTTTCAAAAGACCGCTGGCTCCTTGGGAAGAATAGATTGTTCCATTCAGGGCAGTCACGCTTGACGAAGCGTCAATAAGCATGGTAGTGACGGCCCAGGATGTCGCATTTATGGTAAAGCGCATCCAAAGTTTATTCGTATCCGCGTCAATAATATCGACAGAGGAAGCTGTCCCGATCACATAGCTTCTTTCCGGGAACTGGGCTTTGGAACCGCGGGTTGATGAGGCCGGCTCGACGACCCAGGAGGCAATCCGGAAGACATCACCGGGGTTATATTTAACATTGGTGAAAGTCACGGAAACACCCGTCGTGCCCAAAGCCTGAGAAACACCGGGATTAATGGAGACATTGTTAGCGCCGACGGCGCCGTCGGACCAGGTGAATTGCGTCGGCGAGGTAATCGTCAAATAGATGGTTCTGGTCGCCGCCTGGGTCGGATAGGTTCCGGAAACCTTGACCAAACTTCCGTTGTAAGCCGTGGAAAGATTGGGATTGGGTTTAGTGATCGTATCCGCTTGCGAGAATTGGGCTGAAGTAGAAGCGACGGACAAAGTGACACCGTTGTACCAGTTCGGGTCAATTCCTAACTCTACTTGAACTTGCGGGATGGAATCGCGGGTCCGGTCGTAATAAAAGACTTTGTTGACCGTGTTGGAGCCTAAATAGGCGTTACCGGCGTTATCGGTGTTAGTGGTATTGTAGGTTTGCCCGCCCGTTAGCCCCATTCTAAACGGCGCACTGGTCTGGGCTGTTGGTGACTGGATCTGGGCAGACATGGTTGATCCGACCGTTGTTAAAGCAGCATCAACCTTGGTCTGGTCTAAAAAGTTGTCAAAAGAAATTCCCCGGGCGGTTAAATTGGGACTAAAAACCGAACCCTCATTGATGGGAGTGTAGATATTGGAATAAATTTTATAGTCATTATGTCTGCTGATTTTGTCCATCACCACTCCGGCCAACACCTGGGCCTGCGGCTGGAAAATGATCGTCACATAGCCTGATCCGGCATTGGTGTTATCGGTCACAATCCCGATCAACCCGTCAAAAAGTTTGGCCGAAGTGACGCCTTTGGCCGCGGTTGTCGAGGTGAAAACATAATCCCCCTTGGCGGCGTTAGAATTTGTGACCGAGACATCTACCTTGCCGGAAATCTGGACTTTACAGTTGGTCGCCCCGCTGGCGCATGAGGCATCAACCACCACACCATAAACCACACCCTTTTTGTAGGCAGTCGTGGTTGTCGTGACCGCATTGTTTGCCGAAGAGTCAAAAATGACCAGGTCTTTTGGATTTAAAGTGGTGCCGGAATTATTGGTGACCACCACCGTGCTTTGCTCCCCCAGCGGGCTCCAGTTCGTGCCGTTATAAGCGTAAAGACGGTTTTCGGTGGAGTTGTAATACATGCTCCCGGCTCCGAGGGCCGTCGGGGCACTGGCAAAACTTCCCACCTGGATTTGGCCGTTGGTTGAAAAATTGCCGTTAGCATCAATATAGCTGCTCGTGGTTAAAAAGTTGACCCGGCCGGTGTTGGCAAAACCCAAATCGAGACTGCGGTCATTGGTAGCGTTAATTTGGGTGGTCACTCCGTTGTTTAAGGTAAGAATGCCGGAAATCGAAGCGGCGCCGGCCACATCCAATTTAGCCCCCGGATTCGTTACCCCGATGCCCACACTGCCGGCGCTTAAGACCAAAGTGTTGGCCAACGCCCCGGAATTATAGGAAATAAAAGGAGTCACGCTGTTTTGGGTTAAAGTGAAATCGGCTCCGGGGTTAATATTGGTAATAATCGGGTTGCTAATGGTGGGCGCCGAAGCTAAAACCACGGAACCCGTGCCGGTGACGGCGGAGACTTGGGTGCCGTTAATCCTCAGGATATTCCCGGTCCCGGCCGTGTCAAAAGTTTTGTTGGTAAAAGTATCGGTCGTGGCCCGGCCAACCAGCGTATCAGAAGTAGTTGGCAGGGTTAAAGTGCCGACATTGACGATGGTAGAAAAGGCCGGCGAAGTTAAGGTCGGCCCGTTGGAAAAAACCAGGTTGGAGTTGGTGTTTCCCGTGGTTCCCGTGGCAGCGTTTAAGTAGTTCAGTTGGGTCCCGGTCGTGGTGACCGTCGTGGCGCCCAAAACAAATGAAGTGGGAATCGTCACGGTGCCGGTAAAAGTCGGGCTGGCCAAGGGCGCGTACAAAGAAATATCGGCGTAAGCGCCCGTATTCAATGTTCCGCCGGTACCAATGTTTAACGAGGCGGATCCCAAAGTTAAAGTCCCGGAACCGGTGGCAATAATATTGCCGTTGTAAGTCCGGGCGACAATGTCCCCGGTGCCGTTTACCCGTAAATCAGAATTTGTCCCCACCGAAAGCAAAGCCGCCGGGCTGGTGGTTCCGATCCCAACATTACCGGTAGGGTTAATTAATAAATTACCGGAGTTTGTCAAAAGCGGTGTCGTGACCGAAGTGCTAAAAGTGGGGTTGTTAACCGTGTTAATTGATAGAGTTTGTGTTCCTGTGACAGTGATGTTACCAGCTCCGGTAACCAAACTGGCCATGTTAGTCCAAGCTGGATCCGCGCCGCCCCCACCGGTAGTTAAAACCTGCGACGCTGTCCCGGGCGCCAGGAGACCCATCGTTCCGGCCGCGGAGAAATAAGGCACATTGCCCTGAGCCGTCAGATGCCAGTCATTGCCCGTTCCTCCGTGGGTTGTGTCCACCGGCCCGGAAAGCATGGGGTTAGTTACCTTCCCCGTCCCGATAGCCAAATTGTTGTAACTGCCGCCAACATCCCCGGCAAAAGTGGTGCCGGTGGTTAAAATGTTGGCCGTGGCCACGCCATTTACGGCCGTGGCCGAGAGCGACCCCCCGGTGATAGTGGCAGTGTTATAGGTCCCGGCCGTCAAATTACCGGTATTACCAACCGTGAAACGGGTCATTCCTGATGAACTGGCTGTGAAAAGGTCACCGGTCGCATTATCCACGACCAGGGCTGCCCAGGGTGTCTGGGCGGAAATTGACGCCACCGGCATTTGCGAGTTCAAACCATAAACCTGTAGCTGTCCGGATCCAGTCGCGTTACCACCAATTATCAAAGAATCGGTGATATTCTTAGGAGCTAACACTCCACTCTGCCGCTGCCAAAAACCCGCCTCGTTACCGGAGGCAAATAATGAACCGTTTAAATAGAAATTGCCGCTGGAATCAATGTAATTGCTAGTATTAAAAAACTGGATCTGAGTTCCGGTGTCGGTAATGTGGGAATCGCCGATATGGGTTCCGTCAGGAGTGAACATGGCAATTTTGGTATTGGTACCGGAACCGCCAACGGATCCCCCGACGCCCCCGATACAATTGCCATAGGTCGTGCATATTTCTCCGGTGTTGTCTGGCAATGTCCAAGTGCGACTGCCAGTCAGCGCTGCTGTTTGGAGAGTGCCGGTAGTTCCTGACCCGAGCGTCAGACTGACGAATTGCGGCGAGGCGCTCGGGCCAATGTTTTGCGCCGTATCCAGTTGGCTTGAGGTCACTTTCAGGTTTGAGGTATAGGCCAAAGTCATGTTGCCGTTGGTATCGACGGCCAAAGGCAAAGTCGCCGAAACCGCCACATTCCCTGATCCGGTCGCGATTTTGTTGCCGTTGATCCGGTTAGCCGTTATATAGCCCGTGGTGCCCTCAAGCCGGATTAAAGCGGAAGCCGTGGCGTCAGATCCGATTAATAAATCACTGTTGAGGTATAGCGGATATAACGCGCCGATATTATCTCCCCAGTACGCCGCCCCCGCTCCAGCAATAGCCCCCCAAGTAGAACTGTTATACACATTGAATTGGTTTGTATCAGTATTATAGATTAGCAACCCCGGTGCCGGAGTGCTAATTGCATCCCGTTGGGCCTGAGTCATGCGTGGCGTCAAGAACCCCTTGGAGGTAGAACTTAGATCGACCAGGGCTGAAGCATTACCGGAACCAAAATAGGCATTACCTCCGGTTAAATTCAAAGTGATGGGATTAGTTGTTGCCGCCCCCCGACCGGTAACCGATTGTAAAGTGGAAGCGTCATTAATAGTGACCACATTAGTTCCCCCCAGAGTGATGTCCGTCCCCGGCGTCAACAAATTGACCAGGTCTTCCCATTTGGGATTGGCGCCAACCCCCTGGGTCACAAAAACCTGATGGTTGGTGCCGGGCGCCAGGGTGTTCATGGTTCCGGAAGCTGAAAAATAAGGCACATTGCCCTGAGCCGTCAGGTGCCAATCTTGACCCGTGCCGCCATATTGAGTACCGATGATGTTTCCTGACCAGTTTGTGCCGGAAAGATTATTGGCATAGATGGTGTCCCAGACCTGAGTGGGAGAACCGATACTTTGATGACTGGTTATGCCGGGTAAAAGGTCGCCGTTGGAATTAACCGTAAAGCGGGGCTGGCCGGCAGTGGAAGCGGTGAACAAGTCACCTGAGCCGGAATTATCCACCACCACGGCGGCAAAGGACGTTTTACCGGAAATGGAAGCCACCGGAGCTGTTCCGCTTGTCCCCGTCACCGCCAGGCTAGAAAATTGCAAGCCTCCGCCCACATTCAAATTTCCGGTAATAGCCGCGTCTCCATTAACTGTTAGAGCGGAACTGGTGACCGAAGTAACGCTAATGTTGTCCTTCAAACCAATCGTGGTGCTGTCACCTAAGACGACATCCCCGCCCCCGGTCAGGTTGGTGCCGGCCGTCACGGTGACTTTGGAGTTAGCCAAAGCGGAGTTGGGAATATTAGAAAAAGTGTTATCCGATCCCGAAAGCGATTTGTTTTTTAAAGTTTGCGTTTTGTCTTCCAGGACAATCTTGCCGGCGGTTAAGGTAAGGTTGGCAAAAGTAGGAGTGGCCGTCGTGCTGAGGCTTTGGTTTAAGTTGCTAAGGTAGGGGGAAGAAGAAGCTAAAGTCGCTTCTGTTAAGACATCTTTCCCCCACACGGTCAGTCTTCCGGAAACATCGGTATCCGCCCGGATGTCTAAAAAGTTTTGGCTGCTGCTTTCGGCCAAGACCGCCTGCAAATTCCGGTCAGAAGCCACTTTCTTCTGATAGGAAGTAATATATATATTCAGGCCGGTAGTTAACAG
Source organism: Patescibacteria group bacterium (assembly GCA_023380635.1). Taxonomy (NCBI): domain Bacteria; species Patescibacteria group bacterium. The sequence goes on along the minus strand of JAMCRP010000002.1, from coordinate 64,476 downwards.
CAGAAGGATAGTAGCTAAAACTGCCGGAAGAGTGTAAGCAAAGCTTTTCCAGCTTCGCTTCTTTCTTGTATTCGGTGTTTCTCTTGTTTCTTGTATCTTGTTTCTTGTATCTTCCGGGGGCGGTTTTTGGAAGTATCCGGCTATTCTCCCTGCTTCCGTTTCTGCCCGATAGTGTACCGGCTCTTGGCTCCACTCTGAGATAGTTTGAATGGGATTAACCGGTGGCGGCAGCTGCAAAACCGCCTTTTGCTGGTGGAGAACCTCAGATACGACTTCCTTAATAAATTGTTTGGCTGGTTTAATCTCGGGTTCCTCGCTCTTGAGAATTTTATATTCGGATAAAGCCGGGTTGATTGCCGCCAGGGAATCTTTAGAATACAGACGCGTCCCGCCAGGGCTGACCACAGCCCGGAGTTTGCCCATCTCGTCCCAGCGTCGCAAGGTAGGAATTGAAATCCCCAGTAGTTTTGCTGCCGTCCCAATCTTCACCAGTCCTCGCTTACTGAATTTCCCCGTCTTTTTTGTTACTTGCTGCTCCGACTTCATTTCTCCCGTACCATCTGTTTCCCTTACTCCGTTTCCGACCCGGATATTTTTTAAGGCCTGTTTTTCGTAGAATCTTGTTCCTCCAGGAGTCACCACCGGTTTCAGTTTTCCGCTCTCATCCCAACGACGAAGAGTCTGGATAGAAACATTAAGAAACTTTGCAGCGTCACCAATTTTTAAAAGTCCGGCGTCAGTGCTTTTTTTCACAGCATAATCAGTATGCGGAGATTTGAACAGATTTGTCAAGGGGAAAATGAGGTGAATGTATAGATTTTTTCGAGCCTGAAAACACCATCTATCACTCTCACTTTTTGAGTGCTAAACCAAAGGCATCAAGCATTAAAGCTCTATCCAAAAAAACTGAGGCTTTTTACTTTTAACGGCTACAGAGACGGGAATTCAATATCAAAAGGGGGTAAGAAACAATGGCCCGGAAAACTTTAGGGGCCATATAAGCCGGCCTGCTCAGAAGCCGGCCTAACCATTTTAGTCCTAATCTCTTTAACATAACCGGCGGTTCGGGCACAGTCCCGGAAATAAAATCAAAGCTGCCGCCGACACCTATACCGATGCGGAACGGGATGGCGTTTAGCGGAAAGCGTTTAGCGTCAAGTCTTCCTTCTTTACGCTTTACGCTTGACGCTTTCTGCTCTGCGAGAAATTTTTCTTGAGCAGGGTGTCCAAAGGCTACAAACAGAATATCACTATATGGCAATGTGTCGGAATGTGTCAGGATTTTGTCAGCTGCGGGCCCGTCAAAAGCGAAAGTAACTTTTAACCCGGGATAGCTTTTTTGCAAATTTTTAGCCGCCAGCCGGGCAATGCCGGTTTGTCCGCCCAGCAGGCCGACAGTCCAGCCGTTTTTAGCTGCCAGTTGGCAAAGAACTCTGACAAAGTCGACCCCGGCAATGGTATGCTCCACGCCACCCAAAAGTTTTAACCCAAAACCGTCCGGAAGATTCAAGTCTGAAGAGTTTAAAACTTTTTTAAATTCCGCGTCTTTGTCCGCCGTTACTAAAAACTCCGGCCCGGGAGTGAACACCAGTTTGCTGGTCGCTGGTTTACTAGTCTCTAGTTTACCAGTTAACCAACTACTGACCAGACTAAGGGCTTCTTCTTTCGAAATATCATCAATATTAACGCCCAAGACAACTTTTCTCATTAGAGACAATTCAAACCTAATTTCAAATTTTAAATTTCAAATTGAAAATTTTACTGACATTCTCCTTTAGTATTCAATAATACTCCGTTTTCGACGGTAACGCAGTATGGCTCGCCGGTCACCTTATCTTTGATGGTAATCCCCCCAGTTTTAACCTTATCCGACTGCAGCGTTCCCGACACGGTGGCATCTCCGGCCACCTGCAAATTACTGTTAACGGTGACCGTTCCGGTTAAGGAAGAGATCTCCGCTTTCAAATCGTCAAACCTTAATAGCCCGACAGTCAAACTCCCTCCAATGTTGGTCTCAGCTAGTTCGGTCTTGCCGACCACTTTTAAGGTATCAGAAAAGTTGGCAAAGGAAGCACTGACAGTCGAGACTTCCAAATCCGAAGTAATGGTTAAGTTACCCCCTAACCCCAAAGCCAACTGGGCAGAATTAGACGCCGTTTGGCTTTGGACCTGGGCAAGATTAGCCGAAACCGAAGCCATCTGGTCTTTAAGAAGCTGGATATCGGACTTAATCTGGAGGTTATCGGCCATAAGAGAGGAAATATCCTGGGATAAACCGTCCAGGTGGGCCACCGAATCCGCCAAAGTTGCTGACGGGGTGCCCAAAAGATCATTCCAGGAAGCTAAAGTCGCGGATATGGTGGCAATATCAACTGACTGGGAAGCAATTTCCGTTTGCTGAGCGTTTGTTGGATCCTGCCAACCAAGGTTAACAAGCACCATGACTTTGCCGATATATGTTCCGTCCGGCAGTTCGAAACAAGGCCGCTTGAAAGTATCGCTCCCGTCATCTCCGGAAGGCCAGACAATGTCAGCAGCTGAAGCTACCGGCTGGCAGGCGGAAACATCCAGACTCTGTAAGGCTCTTCCCACAACCACTCCGGGAACGCTGGCTTTCATACCGATCCCGGCAAGTTCTGAGGATGTGACCAAATCGCCGGCAGTTACCGGCCCGTTTATGGTGGAAACTTTTACCGGCACCCGGCCGGATAGCGCCAGGGGCCGAATATCCGGCATACTAGGCTCTTTATCGCCCGGCAGTATTGGGGAATTCATGTATATCCCCGGTTTGGTTGAAACCACGCCCGCGATATTACCCTGGTAGGCCCGGGTCGTTCTGGTAGCCACAAACTGGCCGGCCGGACTCGCTGGAGTAACCGGCAATACCAAAAGATCGCCTTCATTAATAACCGGGTCGTTTACCTTAACGCCTTCAGCCAAATCGCTGCCCCAATTCTGAGTCAGAGTTTTCCGGATAAAGAAGTCTCCTATTGAATCTATGAAGGCAACCCGGTTGTTGTTTCCAGTGGTTTGGCAGAGACTTATATTGTTGGTGGTACAAAAATAATAACCGCCCGTGGTCCCGTTACCTGCCGCAAAAGTGTGGTAAAGATAATTGCTGCCGTCGGCCATAATGGTCGTATTAGAATTTCCGGAAATCATGTTAATATTTCCCGTGTTGAGAGAAACATTGCCGCTGTTGTCTATCGTTACCCGATCCGCTCCGCCTACTCCAAAGGATATCTGTCCAGCGTAATTATTCGCCGTGCCTAAATATAGATAAGCCAAAGAACCGTCAGTAAACGAATTATCTACAGCATATTGAATTCTGAACCCGGTTCCTCCCCAGTCATAATACGGGTTGTATTTCCGGTAGCCGGCAAATTGCAGGCGGCCAAGATTATTACTAGTTGTCTGTATCTCGGCAGGATAGGAATAGGAGCCGATAGTATAGGTAGTCGATCCGCCCCAAACAGAGAAAGCCGAGGATAAATTTGTATAAGAACCTGTGTTGTTTACCGTCAGTTTCGAATTTGGCCCCGTCGTCCCGATGCCGACGCTGCCACCACTTGGATTCATGACAATGTCACGAGCAGTACTGGTATTGGTACGACCTTGTAAATACAGCGGGTATGGAGAACTGTTGAGCAGTCCCACGGCCAGTTCCGAATTTTCATTTCTGAAAATTTGACCAGCGGTTGCGCCCCACGTCAGTGGTGCTGCGGTAGTATATGGTGCGTTAACTTGCAAAGTTGCCGCCGGTCCCGTCGTCCCGATGCCGACGTTGCCGCCCTGCAATAAAGTTAAGACCGACGTTGAACCATCACTATTCACAAATCTAAAGTCATTTGTACCGTTTTGGTCATAGTCATTAATAAAAGTCCACCGTGGCACGGATGTGCTTGCCGGAACGTTAAGAAAATCCAAACGAGCAGCCCGGGAAGTACTTCCGTTACCGGCAATAAGTCTCAGCCCAGCTTGAGATAACGCGCTATTATTCGCATTGACGGTTATGCCATAATTGCTACTGTTTGCGTCAACTTCTAATAAATTGCCCGGATTCGTCGTTCCGATGCCGACATTGCCGCTTTGCGTAATCACAAACCGGGACATTCCGGAAGAAGACGCGGTAAAGAGGTCGCCAATGGTGTTGTCAACCAGAAGAGCCGCGTTCCCGGTAGAAGCCGAGACACTGGCCACCTGGACAGTCGAATTGCCAAAAACCTGCCACAAAGCGGTCGGAGTAACCATCCCCACGCCGACATTCCCGTTTTGAGTGATCGTAAAGCGGGACTTCCCTGAAGAACTGGCCGTAAACAGGTCCCCAATGGTGTTGTCGACTACCAGCCCGGCAAAAGAAGTGGTTCCGGCTACGGAAGCCACCGGCATGGTGCCCAAGGGGTTGGAAAGAAGTTTCGAGTTTTCCAGCCACCGGGAAGTGGCGTTATCCCAATACATCGTTGAATTATCAACAGTTCCGGCCGGAAGACCAGCCATGGAGCCAGCCAGTGTCCAGGCCGTCCCGTTCCATATGGCTTGAGTGGTCGTTCCGGTTAAAACCGTACTGTTTAAGAAATTAAAAGGCGTGGTTCCGGTGTTGGCTAAATAGACTAAGCGGCCGGCCGTAGTGTTAGTGGGGTTGGGCAAAGTGATTGTTTGCCCGGATGTTGTCTGGTTTAAATTAAAAGTGGTGTAAATGTCCACCGTGGTTGCGGCCGTGCCGATATCTCCCCCGCTAGCTAGGTTGGCAATATTTGAAGGCTTAAACAGGGTGCTGCCCAGGTTGGTGAATTTGGCCACATCATCCACAACATTACTGCTGCCTAAAAGCAGATCGTAAGCGGTTTCGTTGGGGTAAATGGTGTTGCCGGTTAGGGTCCAGCCGCTAAAGGAAGTCCCCGGGCCGTTGGGGTTGGTCCAGGAAGAATGGCCTAAAGCATCGGTGGTTAAGACATAATTAATTCCGGCCCCGTTTGGCAAAACCAGGCCGGTGTAGTTGGTGGTGGTGTTAACCGTCAAAGAATTAGCTAAAGTTAAATTGCCGGCGGAATTAATATAGTTTGAGGCGTTAAAGAACTGGATATTGCCGGTATTGCTGTTACCTAAGGTTAAGGATTGCATGTCTGTCGTGGCAATGACTGGGCTGGCAAGGGAAAAGTACAATCCGGCTGAAAGAGAAGCGTCCCCGCCCACTCCCAGTAGACCAGAAAAAGTCGCTGTCGTTAAGGCAATGTTGTCCTTCAAACCAATCGTGGTGCTGTCACCTAAGACGACATCCCCGCCCCCGGTCAGGTTGGTGCCGGCCGTCACGGTGACTTTGGAGTTAGCCAAAGCGGAGTTGGGAATATTAGAAAAAGTGTTATCCGATCCCGAAAGCGATTTGTTTTTTAAAGTTTGCGTTTTGTCTTCCAGGACAATCTTGCCGGCGGTTAAGGTAAGGTTGGCAAAAGTAGGAGTGGCCGTCGTGCTGAGGCTTTGGTTTAAGTTGCTAAGGTAGGGGGAAGAAGAAGCTAAAGTCGCTTCTGTTAAGACATCTTTCCCCCACACGGTCAGTCTTCCGGAAACATCGGTATCCGCCCGGATGTCTAAAAAGTTTTGGCTGCTGCTTTCGGCCAAGACCGCCTGCAAATTCCGGTCAGAAGCCACTTTCTTCTGATAGGAAGTAATATATATATTCAGGCCGGTAGTTAACAGCAGAAGGATAGTAGCTAAAACTGCCGGAAGAGTGTAAGCAAAGCTTTTCCAGCTTCTCTTCTCTTTTGTTTCTTTTGCATCTTGTGTTTTCTTTGTTTCTTGTATCTTGTATCTTGTTTCTTGTCTCTCTGGCGGTGGGGGTTGGAAATATCCGGCCAGCCTGCCGGCTTCGGTTTCGGCTTGATAGCGGACCGGGGCTTGGGCCGCGACCCGGAGAATTTCCAAAGTTTCGGCTTCCTCCCGCCGGGCTGCCGGCTTAATCCCTTCGTTGCCCAGCGTTTGGGCGATATCCTTAACCGCCACTCCTTCCCGGCGCAGTTTCTGGATTTTTAGCAGGGTCTCTACTGCTTCCGCCGGATAGCAGCCTACTGTATGTCCTTTGATACCGTTTAGACGGAGTCTGACCGTTTTAGGTAAGAGACCAAGCTTGCTGTAATACTGGAGAACATGAACCGGCTTACCCGGACCAAAATCAAAACCGGCGGCTTGAGCTCGTCTGACAAGTTCCGTGCTTGGCAACTGAAGCTGTTCCTGATCAAAAGTTGGCGGATTCGGCTCTCCGGTGATCTCGGTTCGAACCTGGGCCATAGACCGCCCTTCGCGGCGTAGTTTTTGAATTTTCAGTAAGGTGTCCAGAGTGCTGACCGGGTAGCAGCCGACAGTGTGGCCCTTAATCCCCTCGACGCGCATCCGGACAGTTTTGGGAATTAGACCGAGCTTGCCAAAATATTGAAGAACATGTTCCGGCTTGCCGAAACCAAAATCAAAACCCATTAACCGGGCTTTAACGATCAGTTCTGAGACAGAGATTAATTTTTCGTCGTTTATGGCTTTTAGCTTCTCAGGCCAAGCTTTTCGATGACTTCCCGGGACTTCCGGGGACCTAATTAAGTATAGTCATACAATAATGATTACTGTCAAGAAGCAATTGACTTCAGTGAAAAATTTTCCCGGGTTTCCGGGCAAAAAACCTTGGTCCTGAAAAGCCGTGAAAAATTAAAGAACTCCCATATTCCCTGGAAATCGGAAATTTCAAATATCATGTTCCAGGTCTTTTTGGAGTTTGGAGTTAAAAATTCCTTAAGCCGGATGACAAAGCAACAGACCACATATTAATATATGGTAGTGCATCAGAGTATCTTAAGGCTATCTCAGTTGTTTTTTGGTCACCGCTTTTAACCTGGAACCCTTTTCCGGCAGTTTTTTAGCCACCAAACAGACAATTCTATTTCGCCTGTACAATAGACCGATAGTCCTATAAGGTCTTCCCCTTGCTTTAAAGCTTGGTTCCAAATTATTGGAAGTCTAAAACCGTGGCCCGCCGGCCGTCGTTCGAAACTTCGGCTCGGCAAGAGAGAAATTAATTTCGAAAAGCCGTCATTACCGACGGCAATGTAGGGATTTCGACATTTTGTCTTTGAAGGTTACTTTACCGGCCTTGACTCTCGCCAGTTCTTAAATGTTTGTGACACTTCCCTGCCACTGTTTCATTTTGTTTTCCGATTTTTGCCAAAGACAGGAAACAAAACCGGCCGGAAGATCTGCCACCGGGTGTTTCAAAAGCCAAAAAAGAGCGTTTAATTTTTCAAAAGATTATAGGGTTTAGAAGATTTTTGGGAATTATTACCGGTTTCTGGTCAAAAAGCGTTTTTTTCAATTTTGCCCTTGCTACATTTTGATCTAGTTTCCGGTAAATTTTCCCGCATTCCCCCACCACGCGGCTATCGGCCAGTCGCAATTTGAAATTTGAAATTCGAAATTTTCAAAAATGAGTACATTTTGTCGTGCGTGAATATGCCGTTTATAGAACTAGAATTTCTAATGCGACTGAAGATTCTTATGGGTTACCTCTTGCTAATGCTCCGTTTGTATAAATCGATGTTCTCCATGGCGATGCCGCACCCCTTAACCACACAAAACAGAGGGTCATCGGCTGTATGAACCGGAACACCAATAGTATGGGTCATCAGTTTATCCAAATTTCGAAGGAGTGAAGTACCTCCGCTGAGCACGATTCCCCTATCGATTATGTCTGAAGCCAATTCCGGGGGCGTTTCCTCTAGCACTCCCTTCACAGCAGTGACAATTTGCGAAAGTATTGGTGTGACGGCCTCAACTACCTCATCAGAAGTGAATTCAATGATCCTTGGAAGGCCGCTCGCGGCGTCCCGGCCCCGGACTTCCATGGTCCGGCTATCGGTTTTCAGTTGTCTGTCTTCAGTTTCCGGTTTTTCAGTCTTTCTGTTTTCAGTTTTGTGGACTGAAAACTGGTTAACTGACGAACCAGATTCCGAAAACCGACCACCGAGAACTGATGACTGAGACTTCCCAAGCGGCACAGCTGTCCCGATCTGAATCTTGATATCCTCCGCTGTCGTGTCCCCGATTAAGAGGTTATATTTTTTTTTAATGAAGTTGGCAATCGCCTCGTCAATTTTGTTTCCGGCCACCCGAGCACTTTTGTGAACCACCACCCCACCCAGGGAAATTACCGCCGCTTCCGTGCTGCCCCCGCCAATATCGACGATCATGTTCCCGTTCGGGTTGGCAATAGGAATTTTGGCGCCGATGGCCGCTGCCAGCGGTTCGTCAATTAAATAAGCCACCTTGGCCCCGGCGCTTAAAGTCGCGTCGAGCACCGCCCGCCGCTCCACCTGGGTAACCCCCGCCGGAACGCAAATCATGACTTCCGGCTTAAAAAAGCGCGTCGAACCGCAGACCCGATCGAGAAAATAGCGCAGCATTGCCTCGGTAACAATATAATCGGCAATGACGCCGTCGCGCATCGGCCGGGACGCCCGGATATTTCCTGGGGTTCGGCCCATCATCTGCTTGGCTTCGTTGCCAACCGCCAGCACTTTGCCGTCGTCAACGGCCACGGCCACCACCGTCGGCTCATTAACCACAACTCCCTGGTCCACGACATAAACCAGAGAGTTAGCGGTGCCGAGATCGATACCAAGGCGCTTACCAAACATACACAAAATTTGAAATTTGAACTTTGAAATTTTCAATGAAATTTCAATTCTTCAAATTCAAAAAATTCAAATTTGATATTTATTTCAAATTGTAAATTGTAAATTTCAAATTGAGAGGGTCGATTAGGAACATTATAGCAACTGTGATAAAATCAGGATACCATGAATAAGGCGACACTGGCTGTTCTGACGGCCTTTTTCTTTATTTTAGCCGGGTTGGCAGTTGCCGTGGCTCTGGCCCGCGGGTACCGGCCGGATTTTGCCAACCGCACCCTGCTTCCCACTGGAATTCTCGTGGCCACTTCCGATCCCGACGGCGCGGAAGTCCTAATCAACGGGAAACTGGAAACCGCCACCAATAACACCATTAATCTCGCTCCCGGTAAATACCTGGTCCGCATCCAAAAAGACGGCTTCAGTCCCTGGGAAAAACAGGTCGAAATTAAAAAAGAAGAAGTGTTTAAAACCAACGCCTTTCTCTTTCCGGCTCTGGCTGATTTGCGCCCGCTGACTTTTACCGGAAGTCTTAATCCGGTCGTCTCGCCGGACCAAACTAAAATCGTTTACGGCGTGGCTTCGGCTTCAGCCCGGCTTAACGGCGGAGACGGTAATGGTGTTTGGGTCATGGACACCAGCCGCACTCTGCCGGCCCCTATTCCCGGCGGCGGTGATTTCCGCCAGGTTTTCATAAACTCCCCGGCTCTTTCGCTCTCTGACGCCAATTTTGCCTGGTCGGCAGACAGCAAGCAGGTTTTGGCTTATTACGGCAGTTTGGCCACTCCGTCAGCTGCCTACTTGCTGGATACGGATAGGTTAAACGACAATCCCACTCCTGAAACCAGTAATCAGTTAACCAGCCTGTTTGACAGCTGGAAAGCTCTGACTGCCGCGCGTTATGCCGCCCAACTGGCCAAGCTCCCGGAAAACTTGCGGGCAACATTGGCCACCAGTGCCGCCACCTTGGAATTCAGCCCCGACGAAACTAAAATTTTGTACACCGCCACTGCTTCCGCTCACTTGCCCGCTTACCTGCTAACTTACTTACCCGGGACAGATCCGACGCCCGAAACCCGCAATCTCCAGCCGGGAAACACATATGTATATGATCTGAAAGAAGATAGAAATTATTTAATCCCCGTTCCTGCCGGAATCCCTCCGATTAGCTGGTTTCCTTCCAGCCGTCATCTTTTAGAAGTCGACAATAATCAGATTTCGGTTATGGAATACGACGGCACCAACAAAGCTGTTCTGTTTAACGGCACTTTTAGCCCGGCCAGCGTCTTTGTCTGGCCCAATTGGAGCAAGGTGGTTATCCTCACGAATTTAGGCTCTACAGATTCCCAGGCGCAGAATCTTTATACTGTTAATCTGCGATAAAGGCAAACTCAAAGTTACAACAGTTACATTAGTGACAATAAGTTTTAAGACAATTTCTTTCGTAACTTCTTCTCTAACGTAACTATTGTTACTATCGTAACTTAAATATTCTTCAGTCTCCCAAAAACCAGGAGTCTTTTGAGAGTTGTCCCCGGCGGCCAGCAGGTTTGAAGAGTTAGCATCGGAAAGTTAGCCTGGGTCGTAAGATATTGCGTATCATCGGGCTCAACCACCTTTTTGTCATACACAACATACACATAACGGACATTTTTGTAAAACAAATCCACTTCGTCACCCGGCTCCAGTTCCTTTAATAAATAAAACACTGCGTTCCAGCGGGACACTTCCCAGAAATTGCCGACCGAATGGGCAAAAAGATAAGAGTTGCCGACCTGGCCAGGAAAGACAGTGCCGGCAGCGTGGGCCACACCCTCTTTTAGGGCGGCCAAGTATTCAGTTTCGTTTCCCGGATCGACATTCGGGATGACCTTGGCATTGGCCCCGATTTTGGGAATCACAATTCCAAACTCTGTTGACAGCGGATTAATTTCTAAAATTGTCTCTGACTTTGCCAGAAGGTTTGTAGAGGTCGTTTCAAACTTTGCCGGGGGTAGATCTCCGGCCACCACATAATGAACATTCCTGGCGACGTTGACGCGGTAAGTAATTTCCGCCTGAACCGCCGGAGCAAAAGTGAGCACCACCGCCGCCACTGCCGAGAGGACCAGAAAATTTCCGATCCAGCGAAGGACAAAAACCTTGAAGACTTCTGCTTTCATTGGTACCCCCACTCCGAATTGAACGGAGATCTTTCCCTTAGGACGGGATTGCTCTTTCCATTTGAGCTATGGGGGCAAATCCAACTTAAGTGCCTTAAGTTCCTTAAGTGAATTTTAAACACCTCACTTTCGTTCGGTTAGTAAAATTCGCTACGCTCATTTTATCACTTAAGGTTATTTCTACGAAATTCTTCGCGCCGGCGATACAGGTTTTCCGAATAACCCCCTTCCTGAATCAGCCGGTTTTCCACCGCCTTGATCTGACGAAAAAGCAAATAAGAAGCTTGGTGGCACAAGGTTAGCATTAAATTAGCAGCTACTTCAGAATCAGCAGGTAAAGCCAGTTTCTCTTTAAAAGTGCCTGATTTATCCAAATTTATCTCGTTGCTTAGACGAAAACCAAGCTCCCGAAATCTCATTATCCGCGGGTCATTTTTTGGCCAAATGGCCAAGTTTCTCTGTCTTAGAAAATCTTCATAATCAGTTGTCAGCTCCTCAAGTGACATCCGGGCAACATCAAGCAAGGTAATCTCGCTTTTTTTCGAAGTCAGGTCGCGCCCAAAACCCTCAACAATATTTTGTTTACCGGAACGGGCTGCCTGGTCCATCTGTTCGCGCGTCCGCCGATGGATAATATCGCTTAAAAACCTTGCCGTGAACTGCACTGTCCCGTCATGAGTCAATTCTGTGTAACGGTAAGAAAGAAGATACTTGTGTGGCGGCAGTTTGGAGACCATAAATCGAACCTAAGCTCCTTAAGTATCTTAAGGCACTTAAGACTCTTAAGCAAGTTTTGTGCTAAAATTAGTCCTCACGGGGTGTAGTTCATCGGTAGAACGCTCGGTTCGGGACCGAGAGGCACCGAGTCCAATTCTCGGCACCCCGACAAAAGTTAGCCAAACATTAATTCTTCATCAACGCGTTTGTAGTCGTGAATCTCGTTTTTATGGAACCACAGTTCCATTTCAAACTTCGCTTCTTCCGGGCTTCCGGATGCATGAACCAGATTTTGGATGGCACGTTTTTTAGTGTTGGAAACCGCCGGACTGTCGATCATTAAATCCCCGCGGATTGTCCCAGGATTTGCTTTAAGCGGATACGTATGTCCAACCATTTTGCGAACTATTTCCACTGCGTGCGGGCCTTCCAAAACCATGGCCACGACCGGGCCGCCGGTCAAAAATCCCACCAACCACTTACAAACCAATTTCCCCACTTCTACCGGATCCATAGTCCCCAACAACTCGTTGGCGTCCTGGCCGTATTCTTTATAGGAACCCAAAGTCCTGTCACCGACCTTTTTAACCCAATCGGCCCGGCTGGTGGGATAATGTTTACCAGCTAATTCCTCATCCACCCACACCATTTTCATCGCCACGATTTTGAGGCCGACTTTCTCGAAGCGGCCCACAATTTCCCCCACGAGGCCACGCTTGACGCCATCAGGTTTGACAAGAACTACAGTCCGTTCCATCTTACGAATCTTAAGTAACTTAAGTATCTTAAGATACTTAAGTTAGAGTTTCAAGAGCAAATCGAAGCGTTTGGAGTCTTCAAAAGGTCCAATTATAGCCAGGTTCAGTTTTTGATTCACAAAGATATCTTTTGCGACCCTTTGAATGTCTTCTGCCGTCACCGCTTCGATCTTTTTTAAAACCTCTTCCGGCGTTTCAATTTCCTTGCGCAGGAGTTCCTGGGAAGTATAGAAGCTGGCCACCCGGAAGGAATCCTCCAAAGCCAGAGCCATTTTGCCTTTCGCGTAGTCTTTCGCCCTTTTTAATTCTTCTTCTTTAACTTTAATGTCCCTGATCTTCCCATATTGCTCCAGTATCACTTTTACCGCCTCGTCGACATTGTTTAATCTGATTCCCGCCTGGGTCATAAGGTACCCGGCATCATGAAATTCTTCGTTATCCGTGTGGACATAATAGGCCAAACCTCGTTTTTCCCGGACTTCAATAAACATTCGGCTGCTCATGTTTCCGCCTAAAATTGTCGCCAGCACTTCGACCACATACCGGTCCGGGTGGTTCATGTCGTATGCGCGCACTCCCACGCACATATGCGCCTGGTCAGTTTTTTTGTAATGTACTAGACTGCCCGGCTTCGTCTGGTTTTCTTCCACGGCCAGGTATTCGTTCTCATTTCCTTTCGGGACATTGTCAAAGTACTTCTCTGCCAGTTTGGAACTTGAAGCAATATCTCCTGCCAGTCCCACAACAATCGCCTTGCTGTGGTACATCTTTTTGACATAATCCACCATGTCTTGCCGGCTCACTTTTTCGATAACTTCCTTGGTTCCGACCACCTGGCGGGCCAGCGGATGGTTGTCATAAAGCAACTCCTCAAAATATTCCCCGACCCGAGCCTGGGGCTGGTCTTCGTACATGTTTATTTCTTCAATAATGACACCCCGTTCCCGGTTCAGTTCTTCAGGATTATATAAAGAGTTCAGGAGCATATCTGACAGGACATCAAGAACCAGCGGCAGATGGGCGCTTTCCGCCTTCACATAAAAACCGGTGTATTCCTTGGAAGTGAAAGCATTAAACGAACCGCCGATGCCGTCAATCAGAGAGCTAATAGCCAAAGAGTTGGGCCGGTTTTTCGTCCCCTTAAAAATCATGTGTTCCAGAAAATGGGAAATGCCGTTGATTCGGGCCGTTTCGTAGCGGCTCCCGGCTTCGACCATAATTAAAGCCGTGGCCGTTTTGACCGCGGGCATGGGAATAGAGACTAAGCGAAGTCCCGTCGGAAGTACCGTTTTGGAGTACATGCCGCCATTTTAACGGCCATTTATGAGAATTACAATCCTGATAACGAAGTTGTTACGCAGTTATTACTTTTAAGAATCTTTTTTAATAATAGCCTGACGGATCGATCCGCCGGTAAATGCTCCTGCCATTAAGCCAAGAACAATCGGCGCCAGTGTCTTAAGTTCCGGAAAACCGGTTAAAAGGGCGTTGTTTTCGACACTCACATGCAACATTCCTTCTCCGGCCAGGAAGCCTAAGATTAAGCAACCTGCCAACGCCGTATTTCCAATTGCTTCCCGGTGTTCCCGAAAAAACATTTTTAAACCGGAAACCTTCCGGACTGAAATTGCGTCAGGATAGAGACGAATTAGTTCGTGATTTTTGAAAGAATTCATACCAGTATCTTAGCAGACTATAGGCTCGTATGTCAAGACTAAGAAGCTTTGAGGCTTATTTTTTTCTCTTGGTTTAGCTTATCGTGTGCCCGGCCCGCAGCCGCTAAATCTTCCTTACTCCAGACCACATTCTTGTCCAAGGAAGCTCCCCCTTGTCGGTTCAGCGCACTCTGCTCTTGGGGGGTAAGACTAGTGGCCGTTGGTGTTTCCATCGCCGCTCTCAAATTATTAAGATACTTGGCATCATCCTCCGTCCAAGGCTCACTCCCGGTCTGTTTTCTGGTCATCCTCAGATATTCCGCTTTAAGGTCAGGCAAGGGATGTTCACCGGGTTTCAAGTTGGAATCAGCCTTTGGTTCATTCATACGCCTTAAATATTAGGGCTTATATTTACATTTTGTCAAGCACCTCGATCCCCAATAAATTCAGGCCGTTTTTGAGGACAATGGCGGTGGCCGCGGTCAAGGCTAGCCTGAAGTCATTACCAATTATTGGTTGGCTGTTGTAAAAATTATTGTAGCGCTTGGCCAGTTCAAACAGATACCCGGCCACCAGGTTCGGACTGTAGCTTCGCGCCGCCGCCTCCACCACCTCGGGAAAACGATAAAGGTAGCGCAAAACAGCCAGCTCTTCATTGACTACTGACCACTGACTACTGTCTACAGTTTTATTATTTTTCTGTAGTCGGTAGTCCGTAGTCTGTAGTCCGGCTTTGCGCAGCACGCTTCTTGCCCGTGCGTAGGAGTATTGAAGGTATGGCCCCGAGTCGCCTTGCAGATTAAACATTTTTTCCCAATCAAAAATAATATCACTTTGGACACTATGCATCAGGTCAAAATACTTTATTGCTCCGATACCGACGGCTTCGGCCGTTTTTTGATCCTGGCTGCCCAGTTTTTTCGCCCGGTCGATCGCTTCGTCTAAAATTTCTTCGAGCTTGGGAGTGTTGCCTTTGCGGGTACTAAATTTTCCGGAAGGCAACCGGTACAAGCCGTGTTTGGTGTGCCTCAGCTCTTCACCGGGTTTAAGGTAGCCCAACATTTTTGCCGCGACAAAGACCTGCTGAAAATGGAGCGCCTGCTCGGCCCCAACTTCATAAATCACTAGGTCCGGGTTCCAGGTCTCTTTGCGGAATTTTAGGGTCGCCAGGTCTCTGGTAGCGTAGGTAGTGGTTCCGTCGCTTTTCACCAGAAGCAACGGCGCCTTCAGTCCGGGAATTTCGATTATAGTAGCCCCGTCGCTTTGTTTGGCCAATCCTTTAGCCTTGGCGTCAGCAATGACTCCCGGCATCTCTTTTTCGTAAAAGCTTTCGCCGTAGGCATAGTCAATTTTGACGCCGAGCAGAGCATAAATCCGGTTAAATTCCGCCATGGAAACTTCGACGCATTTTTTCCATAACTCTCTGGCCTTCGGCTCTCCATCTTCCAACTTTTTAAACCACTCGCGCCCTTTTTCTTCCAGCTTCGGATCAGCTTCCGCTAGTTGATGGAACTTAACATACAGTTCTTCTAGTTTATCCACTGTTAGCTCTTTCGGCTTCTCCGTTTCAATCATGTATAAAATCTTGCCAAACTGTGTCCCCCAGTCGCCCAGATGGTTGTCGCCGATGGTTTTGTAGCCCTGGAATTGGTAGAGGTTATAGAGGGCATGGCCAATGATTGTAGAGCGCAGATGGCCGATCCCAAACCGCTTGGCAATGTTAGGAGCGGAATAGTCTATTACCATGGTTAGCCCCTGCCCATGCTCTGAACTCCCGTAGCGCTCGCCGCCCTTTAGCGCTTGTTCCATTTGATCGACAAGAGTAGCGGTAGATAGAGTGAAGTTAATAAATCCCGGCCCGGCAATCTCCACTTTCTGCCAGAGCCTGTCAGCGTCTGACAAGGTCTGGACAATTCTTTTTGCCACTTCCACCGGTTTCATGCCGACTTGCTTACCCAGCCTCAGGGCAATATTGGTGCTGTAGTCCCCATGTTCATCCAGTCCCGGATGTTCGAGATTAATATCTTCCTCATTAATCTCTGTTTGGGGAAATGCTTGCTTAGCAGCTTGAAGGATCTTTTTTCTTATGTCGAGAGTAATCATTTCATTTTTATTATAGTGAGTACCCTTCTCTGGCGCCAGAACCAAATACCCCCTACGAGTAAAGTATAATATCCAGCGGCAAAGAAGAAGGCGGAGAGATTATCTTGGAAGGTGTAACTTATCTGCAGCCGCTGGGTCAGGTCTGACTGACCGAAAGTGTTGACGACCCAAAGGAAAAAATCCAGCAGACCCTGGGCAGGCACGCCTAACGCTTGTGAAATCGGCATGAAAAAAATTCCGAGCGTGGCAATGGCAGTTCCGAGGACCATTAGCGGCTCAATTGTCCAAAGCACCACGGCGTTTGTGAAAAGAGCGATCAGTGAAAAATTGGCAAAAAAGATTAAAACTATAGGGAAAGTAGCCACCAGGGCCGCTAAACTCTGGAGAATTACAGATGTAATTGAAGCGGCAATTTTTGGCAGGTTGAGCCTGAGGCTGCTAAGGCAAATCTGGCCCGTCATGGCGGAAAATGAGAGCAAAAAACTCGGATTGACAACCAGATCCGGGCTGGCCCATAACATTAGAAAGGCGGCTACGCCCAAACCGGCAAATGAGCTCGAACTCCGCCCGGTCAAAATCTGAACATGAGAAAAGGCGGCCATAAGCGCCGCGCGCACTATCGGCGGTTCAAACCCGGTCATTGTGGTATAAAAAAGAATAAAGACCTCTGAAAGTAGAAACTTAAGCTTCTTTCCCGGACAAATCCCGCTTAGCAGGCCGGAAACGGCAACCGAAAAGAAGCTGACATTCATTCCTGAGGCAGCAACCACATGGGTTAACCCGACCAGAGCCAGTTTGGCCTTAAAGCTGCGGTCCAGTGACTGACTGCCCAGGACAATGCCGGATAACAGGTCTGCTTCCGCTTTTGGCATGGTTTGTTGATATATTCTGATGACTTTTGAACGGATCTGAGCGGCTATCTTCCACCAAAAACCGGTCGCGCCGGGAGTAACTATTTTGACCTCCGGATAATAAAGTCTGCCCTGGTTGCCAACTTTGCCGATAAG
Organism: Patescibacteria group bacterium; assembly: GCA_023380635.1. Lineage (NCBI taxonomy): Bacteria > Patescibacteria group bacterium. The sequence continues at coordinate 47,408 of JAMCRP010000002.1, read as the reverse complement.
TTCAACCTGGTCGCCGAAATGCACTTCCGGCTCCTTCGCTGTCAAGATTGTGTAACCACCGAGACTATACTTAGCCTGGCTCCCCGACACCTTCGGCTCGGCTTCCAGCATTCCTATAAGCCTGACTTTGGTTCCTACCGGTAAAGTCTGCTGTGACCTCGTAACTGTAAAGAACAGACCCAGCCGCAAAAGGAGAAGACCCAAAAGCAGGAAATAAAAACGGGTCATAAGACTAATGTAGCACACTTTTATCTCTCCGACCTAAAAATCTTTCGTTGATCGGTATTGTTCTGGTTGGATAGGGTTATTCGCCCTGTTTTCGCCATCAGTAATCTTGCGGAAATACGCTCGATTACTTTGCGTTAATTGCTTGGGTTTTCGCACCATTCGGCGCACCATAATAGTACTATGCCCCATGTTCTATCCCGCTATCCGTGAAAAATTCCCTGCCTACTCCGCTCTATTTTGTGAAACCATCCGTGAAGCTAACTATTGATGCATTTTGATTGGTTTTGCTCAGGCTTCTCGGGACCTCTTTTCGCGGATCTCTATTCCTGCCTGGCGTCGCTAAATGTGATTATTCCTGCTCAGACGCTTTTGGTGATAGTAATTACTCCGAGGTAACTCCGACTTTAGACGACGAAGTTTAAAATTTTGCCGGGGACATACACGGTCCTCTTAATGCTCTTACCTTTTAGGTATTCTGCGATCTTTTCGACCGATTTGGCCATGGCGACAACCCGTGCTTCATCTAACGCTTGAGCCTGTGGAGCGCTAATTTGCAAAGTTGCCCGGGTTTTGCCGTTAATTGAGATGGCGATCGTCGCTTCTTTTTCCTCTAGGCCGCCTTCTTCGACCTCAGGCCAAGGCTCGAGATGTATAGATTTTATTTTCTTTATGCGGGTGGCACGCTTGGAAGGGCTCCCGACAGCGCGCAGCTCTTCGGGCGAGCACTGGCGGGAGGGATAAAGCGGGACAGGACCCGCAACATATCTTTGCCAGAGCTCTTCCGCCAAAAACGGAGCGAAAGGAGCCAGGAGCCGCAGGAATTTCCCGGCGTCCTCTCGGCTTAAAGCTCCTGTCTTTTCCCAAAGATTAAGAAACTCCATCAAGGCCGCTACTCCCGTATTCTGCTTCAGGTTATCAATCCCCTCGCCTGTCCGCTTAATCGCCCAGTTAAGTTTGGCAATAAGTTCCGGTGAGCTCGAATTAGCAATCTTTTGGTCGTTTTGATAGATGGTCCAGACCCTATTCAGGAAGCGCCGGACACCTTCGACCCCGGCCGTGCTCCAGGGCAAGGTTTGGTCGTAGGGTCCGACAAAAGACAGAAAGGTGCGCACCGCATCTGCGCCATACTTTGAAACCATTTGATCGGGATTGATCACATTTCCTTTGGATTTACTCATCTTCGTTCCATCCTCGGCCAGGATAAGCCCATGCTGGCGGCGAGCTTTGTAGGGTTCTTTTCCCGGAACTCTCCCTAGGTCATTAAGAAATTTGTGCCAGAACCGGGAATACAGCAAGTGTAAGGTATTGTGCTCTGCTCCACCAAAATAAACATCGACCGGCTGCCAATAATTCAGCTTCTTCGGATCAGCCAATTCCGTCTTAGCAGTCGGGTCGGAAAAGCGCAAATAATACCAGCTGGAACCGGCCCAGTTGGGCATGGTGTCCGTCTCCCTTCGTGCAGGTCCTCCACACTCAGGGCAAGCTACTTCAACCCAATTCTTGATCTTTGCCAGAGGAGATTCGCCGGTATCCGTGGGCTGATAGTATTCCACTTCCGGAAGCGTCACCGGCAGTTTGGACTCCGGGACCGGGAACCAGCCGGCCAAATTAACCAGCACCCCCCTGCTATCAAAATGCTCCGGCTCGAGAGGGTTAAACAGAGGCTTAAAGGCCTTACCTTCCTTTGTGTCCCACCAGGAAATTCCTCCCTTGGCGCATTTCTCGCAATAAACCATGGGGATAGGTTCTCCCCAGTAATGCTGCCGGGAAAAAATCCAGTCACGCAAATGATAAGTGGTTGAAAATGTCGCCAGACCGCGCTTTTTTAAGTCTTCCACAATTTTCTCAAAAGCGACAGGAGATTCCAGCCCGTTATAATCATCTGAATTAATCATCTCCCCGGTTCCCGTGAAAACCTCAGACACTTGGTTAATTGGAGCGTTACTTCCATCCGGACCAGTTACAACCCTGATTATCGGTAAATTAAATTTCCCGGCAAACTCGTAGTCCCGCTCGTCATGAGCCGGCACTCCCATGATCGCTCCGGTGCCCGCTTCGGCCAAAACATAGTCCGAAACCCAAACGGGAATTTCTTTATCGCTGGCCGGATTAACGGCTTTTAGTTCTGTTTCTACCCCTGTTTTTACCAGACTAACTTCTTCCCGATTAACCGTTTTGATATAGTCTGCGATCTTCTGATCGGTTTTCGCGAGCTCAATGGCCAAAGGATGCTCGGGGGCCAAGACAATAAAAGTCGCGCCATAGATGGTGTCCGGCCGCGTGGTGAAGATCATTATCTCGTGTGTCTTGTTTCTTGTATCTTGTATCTTAAAGCTTATCTTGGCACCTTCTTTTCTCCCGATCCAGTTGCGCTGGGAAGCTTTGACCATGTCCGGGTAATCCACCAGATCCAGTTCCTTGTCCAGCCTGTCCGCGTAGGAGGTGATGCGCAGGACCCATTGACTCTGCTTTCGCTGCTGAGCAACAGTTCCGCAGCGCTCGCACTTGCCGTTAACGATTTCCTCGTTGGCCAGAATAATCTTGCATGACGGGCACCACCCCACCGGCGTCTCGCTTTTGTAGGCCAGACCGTTTTTAAACAGCTGAGTAAAAATCCACTGGGTCCATTTATAATAGTTGGGGTCGGTAGTGTTAATTTCCCGGCTCCAATCAAAGGACAGACCCAGCGATTTCATCTGCTCTCGGAAGCGATCAGTGTTATTTTTGGTGACGACTACCGGCTGAATCCCGGTTTTGACAGCGTAGTTTTCCGTCGGTAATCCAAAGGCATCCCAACCGATCGGAAAAAGAACATTAAACCTTTCCATCCGCTTCTTGCGGGCAAAGATATCCGGGGTGCCATAACTAAAGACATGGCCCATGTGCAAGCCCTCGCCGGAAGGATACGGAAATTCGGTTAAAGCGTAGTATTTGGGCTTTTTATCAAAATCAATTGCCTGATACAAACCTGTCTTTTCCCACTCTTCCCGCCATTTCCCTTCAATTTTTGCCGGGTCGTATTTAGTCATGTTTGCATTCTATTATATTCTATGCCATAATTAACCTACCAGTCCTCGTTTTCGACCTATTCCTGGAATTCCAGTGGAGGCGCGATTGAGACCACTGGAATCAACAACGGAAGGTGGTGAAACTCTAAATGGATAATTTCCAAGATCAAACCCTAACCTGTCGCGACTGCGGCAATTCTTTCGTGTGGACAGCTTCTGAACAGAAGTTTTACGCCGAAAAAGGCTTTGCTAACGCCCCTGTGCGTTGCCCGGCCTGCCGCGCCGCCAAGAAAGCCCAGATGGGCGGCGGCAATTTCCGCGGTGGTTACAACGCTGGCCCGCGCCAGATGTACGCCGCAAAATGCAGCAACTGCGGACAGGATTGCCAGGTTCCGTTTCAGCCAAGACTGAACGAAAACGGCGAACCCGTTAAACCGATTTACTGCAACAATTGCTTTAAGCAGATGAAAGCCCAATAAAACGGGCCTTCGTAAAAAAGGAGACCTTGAAACACAGGTCTCTTTTTTGTGGAACCTGAATTGCTGTTTACTATGGCTGGATATTGCCTGACGGGGTAGCAATTTTCACCGGGGGCGTAATTTTGGTATTCTGGAGATTTTTATCCTGAGCCGATTGGGTCGCTAGCTTAGGTTGAGCCGCAGGATTCAGCGCAGCTCCCTGTGTGGTGGTGGCTGACGGCGTCGCCGTATTTTTGGCCAGATCAGCATTAAGATCAGAAATTTCCTGGTTAACCTTGTCGCAATCAGTATTGGCCCCCGATTTCTGACCGGCGGAACAAACCAGCCCGGCGGTTAGTTGCAGTTCTTTAAGCGCCTGGTCTTTCAGGTTTAAACTTTTAAGAGACTCAGCCAGGTTGTAGTGAGCATTGGCTAAATCCGATTTCAAACTGATAGCCTGATTGAAAACCTGAGCTGCCGTCGCGTAGTCTTTGCCGGCAAAATAGAGTCCCCCCAGATCTAACCGGATGCGCGGATTAGTTGGGTCTAGGGCAATAGCCTGGTTCAGACTGGTTAAACTCCACTGGTCCGCTCCCTGAGCAAAATTAATTATCCCCTGGTAAATAGCTGCCAGGTTTTCCCAGTTAGCTGCCCGGTTAGGCGCCAGGGTAACCGCCGCTCTCCCCTCCCGGATCGACTGCTGGACCAACTGAACGACAGCCTGCTTTTGCTGATCCGTTAAATTTGGCTGTCCCGCCAAGCTGTCCGCCAAGGCTAGATTAGTTTGGGAATAAGACAAATGATAAATATCGTTGGCCGGGTTTAAATTTATGGCCTTAATCTGGTCGTTATATGTCTGAGTCCCTTGATTCTTCGCCGCCGCCGCCAGACTCTGAGCAAAGTAGTAATCCGCCAAAACAAACCGGCTCAAGTGCCAACCGGTAAAGATAACCACAATTATGGCCACTGCCGCCGGAGCAAATTTGGCCGGGCCGGCTGCCAGAGTTAACTCTTGTTTTTGACCGATTTTGGCTGCCAACAGCCCCAAAACGGCAAAAAAATTGACGATTAATACGGCCGGTGCCGGAAAGAAGGCAAAAAGAATTAAGCTGATTAGCAGACTGGCTAGGATCCCCTTCTCAACAGGAGAATCAGTGGTCAACAAATGATTTTTGGTGATGATTAATATTTTAACCGTCAACCAAAGTATGACTGCCAGCCCGGCAATTCCCAAGACAGACAAAAGATAGAAGTAGAAATTCGATCCCGCCGTAAAGCGCAAATTCCATAAGGGCGTACTGTTAAGCTCAACCGGGCGGAAACTGGTGAAAGCGTCAATAAAGTTACCCGGCCCAAAGCCTAAAAGAGCGGCTTTTGTCGAGGTTCCCATTGTCCCGGTAGCAATTTTCCAGCCGGCGTCATTGGGGAGCAATACCGGCGGATTCTTTGTTAAAGCGAAAATGCAACTCAGAAAACCCAGCGCAATCAACGCCGTCATTGTCCGGACAGCGGTAGTTCTTTGAGAAAAATTGAGCCCGATAGCCAGCGGTAATAGCGCCGCCAGGAGCAGGACCGCGGACAAAAGCGAGCCTGTCGGATTGAAACCCAAGGAAAAAAGATTGAAGATATAGACGGGACTTTTAATGACCATAGTTAAAAGTACTATCGCGACCTGAATTAATACCAAAAGAGCCAGGATAGCGCCAGGCAAAAGCAGAATTTTGATCAGACTATTGGTCTTTTCCTTATTGGCAAAATGAGCGGTTAAAAAGAAGGTCAGAGCAGCCCCAGAAAAAAGCAGTGGGTCAGTAATAACACTATTAGTAAAATTTGGTGACAGCCAGGCGGAGATGATTGCCAAAATCGGAAGGATTATGACCGCAACATTAAATGGACTGCGGATAAGCGTTAATTTTTCTTCCCGAATAGCAGCGACCAGAACCAGAACCGCGGCCAGCCCCATCCCCAGGAAAAGCACGGCCTCCTTAGGCAGATCAAACATATTATTTAAAAAGGGGGCAAAAACCAGAGGGAAAAGAATTAATAGTGCGGCTACCAAATGAAAAGCAGCCTGACCACGGGGAATTTTGATTTTCGGCAAAGTAATCGGCAAGGTAAATTTCATAGTTTCAAATCTACTTTACCTAATTTGTACAGATTTTTATCCGGGATTGCAAGGAGATAAATCGGGTCATTCTGGGTCGGAGCTTTAACTGTAAGTTGGCTGCTTTCAGGAATGTCAGCCACAGTTGTGGTTACCCGGCTATTAATACTATTCACCGTGGCCAAAATATAACCAAGAAGAAGGCCAATAATCAAATAAGCAAGAGCCGGAGAAAACTGGAAACGAACTGGCGTGTTCATGTGTTCAATATTTTGTGTTCTATTTTCCTTATTATTCAGTTCGTATCTTACCTGCGAATATGTTAACCCCTGGTTTTTGAGCTGTGCTATTCTTTCGAGCGTATCTAAGACATTCTCTGGATAGCAGCCAGTGATTTTGCCATTAACCTTGCGGCGAATTGTTTGCGGCAGTAATCGCAGCTTAGTCAGATACGCTAGGCGAGTTTTGTTCACTCTCCCCGCTTTTGCGATCGTATTTATCGGTATAAGTTGATCTGACAGCATTTAGACTGGATTTTCTTTCAGAAAGAAAGTAACACATCCAGAGTACGGTAATTCTATTAATGTTGTCAAGGGATCAAAATTGGTATACTGAATTATTATGGTCTCTGTCGAGCATCCGGTGGCTTTTTTCAGCATGGAATATGCTCTCTCTGACGCCATGCCGTTTGCCGGAGGCCTGGGCGTTTTGGCCGCGGACTATCTTCTGGAATGCGGCAAACAAGGTTTTCCGTTAGTGGCCCTGGGGCTGGCTTATGACGGCGTAGAACAGCTGGGTTTGGAAAAGAAGCCGGAATACTATTATAAGGAGTACGGCAGCGCGAAATTGTATCTCCTAAACAGCGGCATCCTGGGCCGCTCCCCCTATGGCCCCGAATTCCTCACTCAGCTGCGTCAGGAGTTATTTTTAGCCTTTGAGGGGGTTAAATTGCTTAAGGATTTGGGTACCCAGCCGGCCCTCTATCACCTTAACGAAGGTCACACCGGGTTAACTATTCTGGCTTTAAAAAAAGCCGGCGACACCACGCCGGTTGTTGCTACTAAACACACCGTTTTAACGCAGTCCGGGTTACATATTCCTCTTGAAGACTTTCGCGCAGTGTTACATGAAGTCTGGCCGGAAGCTAATTTTGAAGAAATTTATGCCGAAGGATCAGATGAAAACCATCCCGAATTTTTCTCCACCAATAAATTCATGATTAAATATGCCGTCCGTTCTAACGGAGTGAGCGTTAAACACTGCGAAGTGGAAAAAGAAGTCCATAAAAACAGCCCGCTCATACCCCTCACAAACGGTATCAATCCCGATCGCTGGCAAGCACAAAATCTGAAGAGTGACAGCGGGACAGACCCTACACTATGGCAGAAGCATGAAGAAAACCGCTCCGCTTTGGTCGATTTTATTAATCAAAAAACCGGATCGAAACTCGACCCTAAAGTTTTAACCGTTGTTTGGGCCCGGCGACTGGCGGAATATAAACAGCCGGAATTATTATTAAGTAATTACGATAAATTAAAGCAGCTTATAAAGAATCCCGGACGACCTATCCAGTTTGTCGTCGGCGGCCAACCCTATCCCAAGGACCCGGGACAATATAGCATTGCCGAACGCCTGGAAGCCGTTGCCAAGAATCCGGATTTTTCCGGCCGATTTGCCTTTTTGCCCCACTATGGCCTGGATGTCGCCAAAATTTTGGTCGCCGGTGCTGATGTCTGGCTCAATACCCCTTTGGTTGGCAAAGAAGCCTGTGGCACTTCAACCATGAAAGCCGGGCTTAACGGCGCGCTTTTATTGACGACGGCCGACGGCTGGATTGCCGAAGAAGATTGGAGCCATGGCGGCGGTTGGATTCTGGGAGAAATTTATGAACTCCTGGCTGACAAAATCGCTCCCCTGTTTTACGATCGGCCGAATAACCTGCCAAAGTCCTGGCTGGCCCATATGCGCCTGATTATGAACTTAATCGCCACAAAGTACCTCACATCCAGGATGCTGGAAGACTATAAAACAAAATTATATAATCTCTAATTATGCGCGCTTTAGCGCTACTGCTGCATTTCTACCAGCCGCCAACCCAATCTCAGACGATTACGGAGCAGGTTCTGCGCTCCTGCTATCTGCCCTTGGCCGACTTGCTTCTGGCCCACCCGGAGGCCCGTTTTACTCTAAACATTGCCGTTTTTCCGTCCCCTGACTTTACCGCTAAAATCAAATTATTATTGGACCGCGGTCAAGTGGAGCTCACCAACAGTCCAATCCATCACCCTCTCCTGCCGCTTTTGGCAGCTACGGAAATCCCGCAACTTTTGGAAGCTAACCGCGCCAGAATAAAGGAAGTTTTTGGCTACGAGCCCGGAAATCTAATTTATTTGCCGGAGCTGGGAGTTAAGCCGGAAATTTATCAGGAAAACATGATTATCGACGAATCTTCCGTAAATTCCGATTTCAACCCGGACAAAATTCCTCCTCTTCCCAAAAATGTTTCTTCCCGGGCGGTCTCGGAACTCCTGCGATCCTATCCGAACGAACTTACCGGCGATATTTTTCTGAAATTCTTTGAAGCTAAAACCGCTCCGGACCAGACCATTTTGGCCGTCTCGGACGCGGAAGTTTTCGGCCACCACTACACGGAACGGATAAATTTATTACGCGAACTTCTGGAAACGAAAAAAATTAAGTTTATTAAGGCGAGCGAAATTCCCGACTCTGGTAACGCTTCCCGCTTGACGCTTGACACAGTGCGAGCTTCTACCTGGCAAACTTCCGCTGCTGATTTAAAAAACAATAATCCCTATCCCCTGTGGCTTAGTCCCGATAACCCTTTGCAAAACAAGTATGACCAGCTGGCCAAACTAGCCTATCAGCTTCTCCAGAAATCTCCTGATTCCAATCCGCCGGCGGAGGGCCATTACCAGCAAGGCATCTCCTCCTGTCACTATTATTGGCTGTCCAATTGGCCCTGGTGGCACCCCGATCTGGTGGAACTCGGCGCCCGGGAATTGATCCGCTGTGTGCGCAGTTTATACATTGACACGGCGCTGAAAATTCCCGCCGAAAAGCTTTATCACGAATTTTTAATGGAAATGTGGTCTTACCACTGGTCAGGCGAAGTCGAGAAAAAGTACGCGGCGTACAATCAGGCGCGCGCTAAATTTTTAGATAAGTTACCCCGACTTTAATAATGAAAATTGCCCACCTCCATGTCAGCGATCAACTCAATAAAGGCGATGTGGCTATCGTTCAGGCGGTCCAACAGCTTTTAGAAAAACGCTTCCGGGGATCGGTTGAATTTACCGATATTTCCCTAAGTGAATTAAGCCAACCAACTCCTGGCACCTTAGAGGCAATTAACAACAGTAACCTGGCGGTTATTGGCGGCGGCGGGATTTATTATCACTATTTCTTGCCATTTAATCTGGATTTGATTAACCGCATTAAACCGCCGATTGTTACTTATGGCGTTGGTTACATTCAGGAATTTGGCGGAAACCCCCTGAACAAAACAGAAATTACCTCTATCGCCTGTTTAAACCAACGGGCGGCCCTGAAATCGGTCAGAGATATTTATACCCGGGAATTCCTGGAAAAAATTGGCATTAATGATGTGGCTCTTATCGGCGACCCGGCTTGCCTACTGGAAGAAAAACCGGAAAGGATTATAAATGGCTCTAAACTTAAAATCGGCTTTAACTTAAATTATTCCGGCTGGTTGGGATTCGGCAAGTTTAAGGACCAAATTATGACCTCGTACCGGGAGACCATGGAACAGCTGCGTAAAAACCACGGCGCACAGATCTATTATCTTCTCCAACACCCTTCGGAGAGAAATATTGTCCAAGAATTGCAGGTACCGGACCTGGAAATTATTGATTTGTCTCCGGCCGGCCAGAAGCATTTCTACGGTCAGTTGGATCTCGTTATCGGAATGATGCTTCATAGCGTTGTTATGGCCTTTGGAGCCGGAACCCCGGAAATTAATATTGCCTATGACCAGCGTAATCTTAGCTTTGCCCGGTTCCTCGACTGCCCGGAGCTTTGTCTTTTGCCGCAAGATTTGCAACCGGGAACTTTAGTTCAAAAAGTTACGGAAGTTCTCGACCAAAAGCAATTCTATCGAAAAAAATTTAGGGTCAAAAAGGAAGAAATCCAAAAATCACAGCAGACATTTCTCGCCAAAATAAAGGATTTGACGGCTTAAAACCACAGATTTTAAGATTGCTATGATGTCACTTGTTTGAAGGCTTGAGGAGGGTTGGGAGACAGGGCTTCTTTGCGAAATTCCAGGGTCCGGCTGTAGAGATCCAGATATTTTTCCGCCGCTTTAGCCCAAGAAAAATCCGCTTCCATGGCCTTTTTAACCATTTTTTGCCAGAGCACCTTATTTTTGTAAATTTCCAAAGCCCGGGCCACACTAGAGAGAAAAGCCATGCCGGCATAGGAATTAAATTTAAAGCCGTTAACCCCGTCGCTTACGCTATCGTTTAGTCCCCCAGTTGCCCGCACCACCGGCACACAGCCGTAACGCATCGCTTCCAGAGCCACAATCCCGCCCGGTTCGTATTTTGACGGCATTAAAATGACATCTGCCCCGGCAAAAATTTTACGCGGTAAAGCGAAGTTAGGTTGCAAATGGGTCCCTACCCGGCCCGGATATTTTTTCTCCAGTTCCTCAAAAAACTTGCGGTACTCGTCTTTGGCCGGCGATCCCAGGACAATGAACTGCACCGGAAATTCGTCCAGAATGAACTGCATTGTTTCCATGACCAGGTCAATCCCTTTTTGCTCATCCAGCCTTCCGGAAATTGCCAAAACCATAGCGTTGGGATCATCTTTTAAGTTAAACTCTTTTTGCAGGTCTGCTTTATCCTCAACCCGGGCTTTAAAATTGCCGGCAGAATAATTCTTCTTAATTAATTTGTCAGTGGCGGGGTTAAAATCGGTATAATCAATGCCATTTAAAACGCCAAACAGCTTGCCGCGAAGCTCTTTAAAAAGCTTGTCCAGACCCCAGCCGTACTCTTCTTTCATAATGTCACGGGCGTAGGTCTCGGAAACGGTGTTGACCACATCGGCGTAAATGATACCCCGTTTCAAAGAATTCTGTTTGAAAAACTGGTCGGAGAAAAATGGCGCCAACCGGGACTTGCCGTCATCAAAATCCATCTCCGAAGCGTGGGCAAAATCGAATCCCTGTCCTTGAAACAGATTATGAACCGACATAAGCCCGGCAATTTTTTTTAAAACGGGGTCGTCTTTATAGTCCTGACGCAGAAAATTAAGAGTGTAGGCCGTGTGCCAATCATTAGCATGGATGATATCCGGAACAAAAAATTCGTGTTTAATAAACTCCAGAGCGCCGCGGCTCAAAAGCCCAAAACGGATGTTGTCATCGGAATAACCATAAACATTGGCTCGTTTTTCAAAATATTCCATGTTCTCCAAAAAATAAACCGTTGGTTCGTTTTTTCTGGTCTCTGCATAAGCTTTGACATTACAAATCAGCTCTCTTGGCTTGTCCCCTTCCTTCTCGCCGGTGGGCACTTTAAGGGCATCAATGACCTTTTTTGTAGGAAATTTTTCCTCATTAATGGTGCCGTATTTGGGAATAAAGATACGAACATCCACTCCCAGCTTCATTAAAGCCCGGGGCAAAAAGTAAGCAACTTGGCCTAAACCGCCAACAGTGGAAAACGGGGCCGCCTCCGCCGACACAAAAAGCACCTTGAGATTTTTTCCCGACATCTGGCTTTAATTATATCGGGACACCAACTACGAAAGCAAGGGAGATTACGAGCTAAATCAAAAACTTCCCCTCCGGCAGCAGCATTTCTGCCTGGGAAAAGTCTGTAAAAACCTCAATTTTGCCCTCATGGCAACGCAGAACTGCCTGGGGAAACTCAAAAACCTTTTTGCTGCCATCCGGCAACCGCGCAGTGATCGGGTCCTTATTGATTAAAGTGACAAAGTTAGCATGCTGAGGCAGAATATCAAACGGCCCAGAAGAGTTCTTGCTCGAAAGCGAGGCGATATCACCGGTAAAAATATCCTCCAAAGGAGAGAAGATGTGCAAACTAAGATTAGTAGCCATATTCTAATTTTTAACTTATTTCAGATCTTTGAGTGTCCCGATATACATGAGTTTTTGCGCCGGGATAGTATCAACCGAGCCGGACATGATGTCGGCAATATCGTTAATCGTCGTTTCCCGATCAACATAGATGCCTTTGCGGCCGGTATGGATTTCGGTGGAAAAAAATGGCTGGGTCAAATAATTAATAATCTTTTTGGTCCGGGTATACATTAACCGGTCCGCTGCCGAAAGCTCTCCTTCTCCGATAATAGCCACAATCCTACCGAGCTTTTCGTATTTTTCCAAAAGCTGGCGGAAAGCCCGCAACATATCCTTGTGTCGTTCGGAAATTAAATTACGCGAGATCGCAGTGGAAGTGGAAGCCTGCATGTCAATCGGCGGATAAATACCCGTCTGAGCAGCACTGCGGGATAAAACTATGGCCGTATCTAAAAACGAAATTACCGCATTGACTCCCGGGTCGGAAACATCATCAGATGGCACATAAATTGTCTGAACAGAGGTAATCGCTCCATCGGCCGTAGAGACCAACCGGTCTTCAAGATAGGACACATCGCTTTGAAGGGTTGCCTGGTAAGCCTGTTCTGAAGGCAGAGTACCAAGCAGAGTCGCCACCTCGTTACCCGCTTGGACAAACCGGAACATATTATCAATAAAAAACATGACTTCATTTTTCTGGTCACGGAAATATTCGGCCATAGTTGTGGCCGCCAGAGCCGCGCGGTAACGAATGGCCGCATTCTCGTTCATTTGCCCCAAAATGATGACGGTACGGTCCATAACTTTAGCTTCCTGAAGCCGCATAAACAGTTCCTGGCCTTCCCGAATGCGCTCTCCGACTCCGGCAAAAACCGCAATCCCCTTACGCCGCACGGTGACATTATGCATGAGTTCGGTCAGAAGAATAGTTTTGCCCACCCCAGCGCCGCCGATAAAGCCGGTCTTGCCGCCGCGCAGGAAGGGCGTTAAAAAATCAATTGCTTTAATTCCCGTTTCCAGAAGCTCGTAACCACCGGCGATGGCGTTAAGATTGGGTTTCTTTTGATAAATGGATTTACTTTTCTCAAATTTAATTGGTTCTCCGCCGTCCTGCGGCTGCCCAAAAAGATTAATAACCCGCCCTAAAAGTCCCATGCTTAAACCGATTTGCAGCTCTTCCCCAGTACCGGTCACTTCCATTCCTCGCACGATTTTGTTACCTTCTGAGAGAATAACGCACATGGTAACATCTTCTGATTGGTAGTAAACCTCGAACTTAATTTCTGGATCGTCGGTTGCCACTAAAAGCTCATACAAGGCGGGTCGGGCGTCGGAAATAATTTCCACTACCGCCACTTGGCCCTTAACCTGAACGACTTTGCCTTTAACTTTATAACCTTCGGTATCTTTGGGCATACAGTCAGTATAACAAAACACTACATTCCAACTTTAAATTCTAAACTTAGACTTTGCCAAGATTCTGAACAAAACGAATAATTTTAACAAAATTGGAAATTTAAAATTGCCTGCGCTTTCTCGCCAGAAAACCCAAGCTCAGTTCTAGAATCTTTCCTTCCTGCTTCTCTTTCATATGAGTTCGTAAGACTTTCTCTTGTGCTCTAATATAATCTCTGGCCCGATTTTGGGTGGAATCCATCATTAAAAGCCTAGCAGCCGTGCGAGCCAGTTCCGCTTCCAAAAAAGCTTGTTCCAAAAGCAACCGGACAATCTGGCCCTCAAAAAACTCCAGCATTTTCGGCGCTTCCGGTTCCAAAATAGCCGGAGCTGGTGAATGATTGGTTTTCTCAATCCGGCCTAAATCGCCGGTAATGTCAAATGACACGGGAATCTGTGTAGCTACTGTTTTAAACTGGGGATAAAAGACCGAAACCCGATCATAGCCTTTCAGTCGTTCTGAAGCCTTGGCTAGCTCCAGACTGCGGGGCAAATCAGTCGGAAAAATCAGGATATCAAAATGTTTGGTGTAGCCCTGGCCGGCGAAAATTTCCGCCCCGCTGCGGCCTATCACTAGAATATCTCCGTCATCCCCTTGCTCCCGGAAAAAGCGAACCATTTGTGTTTCTAAACTTAAAAAATAACCATGATTGGAAAACAGGAGAACATTTAGTTTAGGTTTGCGAACCGGTTTATTCTTGAAATTAAAGATGCTGGCCGCTGCTCGAACCTCGTGAAAGGCCTGAGCTAGATCCAGGGCAAAAAGGCGGTTGCGCTCAATTTTTACTCGGATCCGGTTAAGTCGGGAAACCGACAGCTCCGAGTAAGCCTCCGCCATTATCCGGATAGTTTCACCGGTTTTAATATTCTCGTGAATTGGGTCAATAAGAGCAATCATTTAAAATAGACCTTAACAGACATGCCAGACGCTGACAGAAAAGTCTTAAGGTCCACTGTACCTGTCAGTGTCTGTCTGTGCCTACCTGTTTGTCTGCTGAATTCGGGTACTTTACCCCCGGATACGCAGCTTCAATTGCCGGCGCGGCTGTGGCCGGACCTTCGGGTTTAACTTTACCGATGATGCCCATAATAACCGGACCTAGTTCTTCCAGTCCTTTAATCAGCTCATTCGCGGAGGGTAAGTCCAAAGCTTTGCTGACGAATTCTTTGAGTCTCGGCTCGGTATCCAGGGCATCCAGAACGGTTTTTTTGAAGGCCACTAGGAACTTTTCGTCTTTAATCTCAATAAAATGACAAAACGGCAAGGCCAGCAATACGATTTGTTTGGCCGGGCTGATGTTGACTGACGGCGGTTGGCGTAAAATTTCCATAATCATCTCTCTCCGAATCAAGAGCAACCTGGTTTCGGGAGGAAGTTCGGTACTAAAAGAAGATAATGAGGCCAATCGGTCGGCTTCGTTAACCATTTGTTTAATCTTAAACGCCAAGTCAGTTTGAACATGTTTTTGAGTCTGTTGACCAACCCGAGAGACGGACAAAAGCAAGTCAACGGCCGGCCGTTGGCCCTGATTATAAAGATTGGCGGAAAACAGCAGGTGGCCGTCGGTCATGGACATAATATTGGTGGGAATAAAGCCGACAAAATCGGTTAATCCCAGTTCAACGACGGGTAAAGCGGTAATTGACCCTCCACCGGTTTGTTTATTAAATTTACCTGCCCTTTCTAAAAGATGAGCATGCTCATAAAAGATATCCCCGGGATAAGCTTCTCGCCCGGGGGTGCGCTCGGCTAAAAGAGAAATTTCCCGATAAATCTTGGCGTGCGCTCCCAAATCGTCCAAAATCACCAGAACATTTTTCCCTTGCTTTTGGAAGTAACCGGCCACAGCAAATGCCGCTTTTGGCGTCAAGTAGATAAGCGGCGCGGCATCGGCGGAAAAAGAAACGACAAAAATGGTTTTATCCAGAGCCTTCTCCCGCTTAACCGCTGCCATCAAATCGTAGACATCAGTGGCTGGTTTACCAATGCAAGCGTAAACACAGATAGTATCCTGATGTTTCTGATTAATGACAACATCAATTAAAAAACCCGTCTTTCCGGATCGAGCATCTCCCAAAATCAGTTCCCTCTGACCGCGGCCGATGGGAACAATAGTATCTACCAGGCTAACGCCAGTTACAAACTGTTCCTGAATAAACTCCCGGCCGGCCACCCCCGGAGCAATCTGATCCAATGGCTGCAAAACCTCTTGATTTTTCGAGATTGCTCCCTTGTCGTCAATCGGCTCGCCTAAAGGGTTAATACCCCGCCCCAGCAAAAAATCCCCCACCGGCACCGCTAAATTTCTACCTGTAGGTTTAAAGGCGGTCCCCGGTTTGACATCATCATTGCGGATAATCAGGATTTCGACACTGTCTGAGTTCAATCCTGAAACAAAGCCCGAAGCTCCCCCGTCCGATTCGACAATATCCCCCAGCTTGGCGCCAGGCAGGCCATCAAGATAAACTATTGGACCCCTGATGGCTTTAACATAACCAATTTCCATAAACAATTTTAAATTTACAATTTACAATTTGAATTCAAATTTCAAATTTCAAATTAAAAATTTGTCAAACTCTTTCTTCAGTGCTTCTCTATTTTTCTCCAGCTTAGCTTTTAACGAATAGTCTTTATAGATTCCCTTATACGACAGGGCGCAGCCACCCAGAAGCGCCGGATCGATTTTAATCTCGATTAAAAACCTATCACCGTAATCGCGGCGCAGCTTGCCAACTATCGACTGCAAATTTTCTTCCGGGACCTGCGCCGGCAGATAAAGATAAAGCGGCTCGATGGTTTTAATTTCTTCTCTGGCCTTATCAAAGTCCTCCCGGCTGACCTTGCGCGCCCGGACCTGATCCTCCACGCTACTTAGTTCCCGCAGAGCAGCGGATTTAGTGAGACAAGTAGTTAAGATTTGAGAAACTAAAGACAATTTGAACTTTGAAATTTACAATTTGAAATAAATGTTTCAAACAATTCAAATTTAAATTTGAAAAATTCAGTTCAAATTTCGAATTCCAAATTGAAAATTAGGTGATGAGTTTCTCTTTTTTAGCTTGTTCCAGGGCTTCGTTTACTAGTTCCGCCTGGTCGGCCAGATTGATTCGTTTTGAAAGGATTATTTCCAGAGCCCGCTGCGCGGCCGCGATAAAACTTTCGTCCAAAGCTGCCATCCGGGCTGTTTTGTAGTCGGCCAGAGCTTTTTGAGTTTTATCCATGTCCGCTTTAACCGCCTCGGCCATTTCTTTTTCAAAATTATCGAGAAAAGCCCCTACCCGCTGGCGGCTGTCGGCCACAACCAGCTCTTCTTCCTTCTGGGAATGGTTTTTAAGGTCATCCAAAAATGAGACAAACTGGGAATTGGCTTTATCCGTGGCCGCAAACATAATTTGTTCAATTCTTGAACTGGAGACCGCCATCTCACGGGCAAATTGGTCGGCTATTTTCTTGTTTTCCAGCGAGGTTTCGGCGTGCATTTTAATTCCTGTTAATTCTGCCTGGGAAAGGATATTCTTGGCCTGGGAATATGCCCCGCCCAGAATCTTCATCGCCCGCTCTCCCCGGCCGGGCAAGGAATTGGACTTTGCCAGTGTTAAAAGGGACCTGACCTTGCTGCCAAGACCCAAAAGATAGATGGCCAGGACCAATTGGCTGATGCCTACTATTAATAAAAAGATGATAAAAAGCTGCTCGGTCACTATGAAAGTTTCTAATATCTAGTTTAGATTAAAGTTAAATCCTCAGGATTACAATACTTGCCGCTAAACCTAATCCAATTGTCGCGATTACCAGTCCTATGGACATGCTTAAAGAGATCATGATACTTGTCCTGGCCAAGGGATTACGACCAATCGCTTCAATGGCTTTAGGGACGGAACGGGAAAAAGTGACAAAGGAAATAGCAATCGAAGTCAGCATAATTAAGCCGGCAATAATGTAGCGCAACACCATTGATAACTGACCCTGATCTTTGACATTGCGAAAAACATCGGCGGTCACATAGTCGACCAGTCTGGAGAGCGTCCGGGCATTACTGATTTCGGCGTATTCAACTCTGACAGCCACCGATATCTGGCCGCTGGAACCGGTCATGTCTTCCAGCGCCTGGCCCACCACATAACCGGAGATGGTTGCTTTTTCTCCTTTGCCGGGAGTCGCGGAGGAGGTGATGTAGTCGCCCTTAGAAATCGGACCATTGGCGTTAGTCACATTCACCACGGCAATTCCGGAACGGGAAACAGGCTTGTTATTGGGATCGGCCGAGCGGAAAACCATGATCGCTTTATCCGTCAAAACGCCAAACAGTCTCTGGTCATATTCGGTAGAAGCCCGGGAAATTCCCTGGTTTGTGGCAATCAAAATGTCGCCGGAGACTGCCTGGCTATCAGCAATCGGATATGAGGAAGCAATATCGGCTTCGAACGAGGCCGCCAATGCCGGCCCGGTAGCTGCGAAAAGCATGACTACCAACAAAACCAGGGCCAAAACTTTTGGCATAATTTCAGATTAACACATGTAGCCTCTTCTTTAAAGAAAATGTTCGGCTCTAAGGACCAGATCTTAAAGCGCTTTCCTGGTTATAAACCCGACAGGGCTAAGGCATTGTCGAATCATTTGCAGTCTCCCTTAGTGTTGGTCATCACCCCGTTTTCCACCCGGAGACAATAATTTTCTCCGGAAACGGCATCTTTAACGACAATACCTCCGCGCACTGCCAGCTGGCCGGAAACGGTCGCGCTGCCCATAACCTCGGCATCTCCGGCCACCTGCAAATTACTGTTAACGGTGACGGTGCCGGTTAAGGAAGAGATTTCCGCTTTCAAATCGTCAAAGTGCAGCAACCCCACGGTCAAGCTGCCCCCGATGTTAGTATCAGCCAGGTCCGTTTTGCCGACCACTTTTAAGGTATCAGAAAAGTTGGCAAAGGAAGCCGAAACCGTCGAGACTTCCAGATCACTTAAGATGCTTAAGTTACTTAAGGGACTTAAGGAAGCCAGAGAAGCGGAATTGGAAGCGGTTTGACTTTGCACCTGGGCCAAATTAGCGGAAACTGTGGCCATTTGCTCTTTCAGAAGCTCGATATCGGACTTAATCTGCAGGTTATCCGCCATGAGAGTAGAAATATCGGCTGATAAGCCGTCCAGGTGGGCCACCGAGTCGGCCAGAGAGGCGGATGGGGTGCCTAGCAAATCATTCCAGGCCGAAAGTGTGGCTGACATGGTGGCAATATCGGCCGACTGGGAAGCAATTTCTCCCTGTTGTTCCTGCATACCTTTAACCAGATAGATCTGCAAGTTGGAAAGGTTGGTGTCAAGATAACCATTACTGGAGGTGGAAACCATTTCCGGAAAAATCGTTTGCAACTGCTGGGCAATAAAGCCAGTGTAAGTTGGTGTTTGGCCATCAGGGCGGGAATAACCCGTTTGGGTATAGTAGGTGTCGTTGTAGTTAAAAGTCACCGGGTTTAGTTGCAAAATTTTGTCTAAAATTCCCCCGGAGACGGAAGCAATGTTTTCCTTTAGGCGGATATCAGAGTAGTTTGTCCAGGCGGTACACCCGTTGCAGCCTGGGGTGCTGGAGTTAACGGTTAAAAGATAGCCCGGACTCGTCGTCCCGATGCCGACATTGCCACCATGGGTAATATCCATCAGAGAGATGAAATTGTTGCTGCTGTCTATTCTTCCAAACTGTATTGAGCTGGGGCTGTAAGCATCGGATGTGTACAAAGCTGTTACTCCATTGGAAAGTTGACCTAAACCATATCTGTCACCAGCATTATAGTATGTTTCAATCATTCCGTTAGTCGTGTTCTTGCTGCCTGGACTCTCGATGGTTCCGTTTGACTGAACATACATTTGGTTGCCGACATCTAACTTGCCCAAAGGTCCCGTCGTCCCGATGCCGACGTTGCCGCCAGCTGGGTTAAAGAGCAGCGATACGTCGTTAGCCTGACCGCCTCGAACTCCAGCGAATGTGACTGTTTTTCCAGTCTGATTAGGAGTGATATATCCATAGATACCTCCCGTCGTAGTGACACCGAAAGCCGCTGCCGCTTGCGACTCGTCGGTGACACTGCTTTGAGATTTATATACATCAAGTAATTTACTTGGTCCCGTCGTTCCGATGCCAACATTGCCAGCGCTGGTGATCGTCATAAGTGGTGTGCCAGCGGACACGCCGGCATTCGCATTAGTTAACTTAAGCTTATTACTGTCACTCGTGTCTATGTAAAGGCCATATCCCTGCACACCGGTGTCTACGAGAGCGATAGACGGGTTCGTGGTACCTGAAATTTGAACATCGCCGTTGTCATTTCCGCCGGCATTGTATACATGGAGTGTTGTTACAGGGTTAGTCGTCCCGATGCCCACATTGCCCTGACCGGCCGGGTTAAGCAAAACATAAGCGTTAACCGGCGAGCCGTTGGAAGTCCCGGCTAAAGTTAAGGTAGAACCAGCTCCGGTTCCCCCGTAAATTAGCGGTGTCGTGACCGAAGTGCTAAAAGTCGGGTTCATGACGGTGTTCACGCTTAAAGTCTGAGTTCCGGTGATAGAGATGTTTCCGGTTTGAGTCACTAAAGAAGCTATGTTGGTCCAACCCGGGTCTGCCCCGCCCCCACCGGTAGTTAAGACCTGGTTAGCAGTCCCCGCTCCCAAAGTGCTAAGAGTGCCGGTTCCCGAGAAATATGGCAGCGATCCCTGGGCTACCAAACTCCAGTCAGCCCCCGTGCCTCCCCGGGAAGGAGCTAACTGGGCTTCGGAAGTTAAAGTGTTGGTGCCTGACCAGTAGGCTACCTGATTAGCAGTCCCGGTGCCTAAAGCTGCCGTCCCGCTGGCCGGAATGGTAAAAGTCGCTGACCCTGTGGCGATGGTATTGCCGTTAAAAGTCCGGGCGACAATGTCCCCGGTCCCGTTAATGGTTAAGCCGGAATTGGCCCCGACGGCAAACTGGGCTGCCGGACTGGTCGTCCCGATCCCCACTTGGCCGGAACCATCCACATAAAGCGGACTTGTGGTTAGACTGTAAGTACCAGACCATTTGGAAATATACCCCGCTCCCCCTGACCCGCCTAAGGCACTGGCTGTCCCGGCGCAGTTGCCGGCCGCGGTACAAACAGCGTTGCCCGCCCAGGTTAAAGCGCCGCCTAAATTGTAGAGTTTGTCGGTTAACACTCCGGGAGCACTCACCTGACTTAACAAAAGCCTCCCGTTGACATTAAGCATTTCGGTGGTGTCGGTAGTCCCGATGCCCACCCCGGCGCCGGTGTTGATAAAGTTCCCTTGGCCGGAAGTGCCGCCAAAATGGACCAGAGCCGAACTGGTACCGGTCGCGCCTAAATTCAAGTCGTCAGTAATATTAATCGGAGCCAGGGAACCGGCAGTGCGCTGCCAGAAACCGACGGTTGTCCCGCTGGCAATGAGGTTGCCGGAAAGGTAAAAATTGCCGCTGGCGTCAAGGTAGTTACTGGTATTTAGAAACCGGACGGTGCCGGTGTTTTGAAAGCCCAGCTGCAAATCATTATTACTGGTCGCGTTAATCTGGGCGGTGTTTGACCCTAAAATTAGTTTACCACTGATACTGGCTTCTCCCCCAACCCCTAAAGTCCCAGAAACCGTGGCGTTATTAGACACGGTTAAAGCCGTTCCCGCTCCGGTTAGGGTAATGGCGTTAGCGGTGGTTGCCCCCCGGCCGGTGACGGTGTTTAAAGTGGCAGTGTCGTTAACCGTGACCACTTCGCTGCCTCCAAAAGAAATGTCGGTTCCGGCTGAAAGCAAATTGACTAAACTTTGCCAGCTGGGGTTAGCCCCCGCGCCTCCGGTCGTTAAGAGCTTGTTGACCGTGTCCGGCGCCAAAGTCCCCATGGTCCCTGAAGCGCTAAAGTAGGGCAGGTTGCCCTGGGCCACACTGCTCCAGTTTTGGCCGGTCCCGCCATATTGGGTTCCGATAGCCGTTGCCTGCCACGTCCCCGTGTCAATAGTGGCCGAGGTTATTCCCAGCCCATTTATCGTCCCCTTGGTCGTGATGTTCCCGTTGGTCGCGTTCAGAGCAATTTGGGCCGTGGCTGTGGCTGTACTGCCCAAAAGCAGATCATCAGTGATGTTCGTCGGAGCCACTGCCCCGGCAGCCCTTTGCCAGAACCAAAAAGACCCCACCGGCGGGCCGTAGATATTATTAACATAGAGACTGTGCCAGTAATGATCACTGCTGCCTAAATCGTTGGCACTATTTGTTCCCGGCAGCAAATTCCCGGCCACCGTGGCGTCACCGTTAACAAAAACTGAAGTAGCCGACAAAGAAGCAATGTTAATGTTATCCTTCAAACCAATCGTGGTGCTGTCACCTAAGACGACATCCCCGCCCCCGGTCAGGTTGGTGCCGGCCGTCACGGTGACTTTGGAGTTAGAAAGTGAGGAGTTTGAGATATTTGTCAGGGTATTACTCCCGCCATCAATGGTCTTGTTTTTTAAAGTTTGCGTTTTGTCTTCCAGGACAATCTTGCCGGCGGTTAAGGTAAGGTTGGCAAAAGTAGGAGTGGCCGTCGTGCTGAGGCTTTGGTTTAAGTTGCTAAGGTAGGGGGAAGAAGAAGCTAAAGTCGCTTCTGTTAAGACATCTTTCCCCCACACGGTCAGTCTTCCGGAAACATCGGTATCCGCCCGGATGTCTAAAAAGTTTTGGCTGCTGCTTTCGGCCAAGACCGCCTGCAAATTCCGGTCAGAAGCCACTTTCTTCTGATAGGAAGTAATATATATATTCAGGCCGGTAGTTAACAGCAGAAGGATAGTAGCTAAAACTGCCGGAAGAGTGTAAGCAAAGCTTTTCCAGCTTCTCTTCTCTTTTGTTTCTTTTGCATCTTGTGTTTTCTTTGTTTCTTGTATCTTGTATCTTGTTTCTTGTCTCTCTGGCGGTGGGGGTTGGAAATATCCGGCCAGCCTGCCGGCTTCGGTTTCGGCTTGATAGCGGACCGGGGCTTGGGCCGCGACCCGGAGAATTTCCAAAGTTTCGGCTTCCTCCCGCCGGGCTGCCGGCTTAATCCCTTCGTTGCCCAGCGTTTGGGCGATATCCTTGACCGCCACTCCTTCCCGGCGCAGTTTCTGGATTTTTAGCAGGGTCTCTACTGCTTCCGCCGGATAGCAGCCTACTGTATGTCCTTTGATACCGTTTAGACGGAGTCTGACCGCTTTAGGTAAGATTCCCAACTGAGTGTAATAGTGCAGCAGGAAACTGGGTTTGCCGGCTCCAAAAATAAAACCGGCCACCCTGGCCCGGTTGATTAGCTCTTCGAGGGAAATTAAGTTATTATCCGTTTCCGAAGTGTTTGCCAGAATTTTGGACTTAATCTGCTCCATCACCAACCCGCCTTGGCGCAGTTCTTGAATTTTTAAAAGTGTTTCCACCACTGTTTCTGGATAGCAACCGACAGTGTGTCCCTTGACTCCTTCAAGCCGCATCCGGACGGCATTAGGAATCAGACCCAATTGAGTGTAGTAATGAAGCAGAAAAACCGGTTTGCCGGCACCAAAAAGAAAACCCCTGGCTTTAGCCTGATTAATTAATTCTTCAGTGGAAATTAATTTATCGTTCGGAATGGGATTTAGCTTCTCAGGCTAAGCTTTATCACGACTTATTACGACATTTTACGACTATATATATTTATACCCCTCCGTGAAAAAATGTCAAGAGTAAGGCCGCTTTTTAGCGATAAATTGCAGGAAAAAAGTTACCGAAGAAGGAGGAAAAATTTTGTTGTGGACCCGAGGGGAATTGAACCCCTTTCTGTTCCATGCCATGGAACCAGTCTACCGGTAGCCTACGGGCCCAAAAATTTCTCTTTTTATTTTACCAAATTCTCTAAATTATTTCTTTAATTAAAATTCGTTCCCTCCGGGAACCGGGGGTCCATTTTCTTGCTTGCCCAAGAAAATTGGACATAAAAGAAGGGCACCCCGGTCTGCGTTTGCGGCAAAATTAGCTCTTCGTTTTTTGAGGATCACCTCGGCCATGTCTGTTTGCATTCGCAAGCATCAGGCCGTCTCCTCGGCAAAACTCAGAGAATTTTGCACACTCACTTCGCCATGGGGGCCCCTTAAAGAGCGAGGAGACAAAACCCGGGGAAATTGAGGAAAAATTTTGGAGTGAGAGGCACTCATCCGTACCTGAACGGAAAAATTTTTCCGAGAAATTGAAGCGTGGTTTTGTCCGAAGCTCTTTCGGGGGTGCTTTCTTTGCGGCCCTTTCTTTCGCACCAGCAAAGAAAGAGCCAACAGGCGGCGGCTGTTAAGCCGCCAAAATTCTTTCTGAAGAAAACAAAATTTAGTTAAAACTTGATATCTCCGCAGGCGACATAAGTCTGAATATCGTTTGGCGACTGGTGGACATTAATTGCCAGCGGTTCCATATTTTTAAAATCTTCCAGCGTCGCGTTAATCACCGTGGTCGATTGTCCGGAAACGACATCGCTAAGCGGGTACTTCACTGCTCCCGGATTGGGACAGACACCGATATGAATGTGAGCCGGCTGAGGAGTGCTTGGGGCATTTTGCAAATTAATGGTTACCTGGGTTTGGGTGCCGTCGTTGACAGGCATCAAAGTTGCCGTTCCGGTTTCCCCGGAATTATTTTGTGCATTAAGAGATATTGTGACTGGTTGTGAAAGGGAAAGACCTACTCCCGGTAAAGCCAGCCGCCCGGAATTTTTAGCAAAAATATAGACCGCCAGGGCGTAAGCCACTACCGCCAAAACCAGATAGGTAAAAATCGTTTGCGGGGTCAGAACCCGGCGGCCATAAACAGGAGTGGCTGGCATAGAGAGAGTGTAATTATTTCAAACCAGAAACCAACAAGGAAGAAGTAAAAGAACAGTAACAACAGTAACAATAGTTACAATAGTTACAACGGATTCGGCGATAACTTGATATAATGTATTCCTCGGGCCCGTAGGTAAACGGTATACCGCGTCATTCGCATTGACGAGTTCGGGGTTCAATTCCCCGCGGGTCCACTAGGAGTAAGTTACGATAGTAACAACAGTTCATTAGGGATTCAGAAAATTAAGAGGGCTTTTTCTGGCGGCACTTTTTCTCGATTGTAAAGAAGATCTTAATGTACTCCGTTGATTCTTTCCCGAGCTCGACGATTTCCCTCTGGAAGTCAGGATTGGCCACATATAACAGTCGCAAATGAACTCGGGTTTCGTTGGCTTCTTTCATAACGATCCTGATTTTATGAACAAAGTCGGCGTTACTTTCCGCTGCACAGGCCTCGGCGTAGTTGGCTGGCATGGAATCAGAACTAGCCGCTACTTGAGGTACCAAACGTTGATTAACCGATGTTCGAGGCAACTTTCTGCACAAGGAGATAACCTTTTGAGAAAACTTAATGAGACGTTCCAAGAGTCGGGCATTTCTCTGGATCTTGTCCACTTATTCTTTCTTACCTATCGTAACTAATGTAACTATTGTAACTTACTTCAGAAGCCCCAGTGGGTTTACTCTTGTCCCACCCTGATAGATCTCGAAGTGGAGATGCGGTCCGGTGGACCGGCCCGTTGAGCCCATCAGCCCAATCTGTTGTCCCCGGGAAACATTTTGACCAACCGTTACATCAATGCGGGACATATGGCCGTAAAGGGTCCGGTAGCCGTTGCCGTGATCAATAATCACATGGAAACCGTAATCATGGTTTTGGTAAAGCACGGTCACTACCCGCCCGGAATCGGCCGCCAGAATGGGTGTCCCGATATTGTTGGCAATGTCGTCCGCCGGATGATACCAGGAGAAATATTGGGTAATAATCCCGTTGGTCGGCCAGACAAACTGGCCGGTGCCGCCGGAGAACAGCGACGGCGCATTAATAATTCTCGGCGCTACCGGGGCCGCCACTTCCGGCGCCACTCCGCCCGGAATCACCAGCGTTTGGCCGGCGGTCAAAGCAAAAGTTTCGTCGTTGGCAAAAGAATTATAAGGCCAGTCAACAATCGGCTGCGGGCTGGGCAAACCATACTTTTTGGCCAGCGACTGGATCGTATCCCCTTTCTTGACCGTGACAATCACCCCGGAAACCGGCGGAATCTTAATCACATCACCCGGCTTTAAGACTTTACTTTCCATCATATTATTCAAAGTTAAAATAGAGGCGACATCGACCGTAATCCCCAGTTTGTCGTTACTGAATTTTTTGGCCACAGTGGACAGGGTGTCGCCGGACTGGACCGTGTATTCCACCACATCCCGCCGGGGTTTTTCCGATTCCTGAGTGACAGTATCGACATTGGTAATATCAGCTGCGGTATTAAGAACTGCCGAGGGCGAAGTCGCCGCGGAAAGCACCCGGCCGGCCGCGGCTGTCGGATATTCGTTAACAATTAAAGGCGCAGAAATGACGGCGGTTGCGGTAATAATCACCATTCCCGCGTGGAGAAATGGTTTTTGGTAAGTGCCCCGCCGGGCTTTAAGCACGGTGACAACCAGACTTTTCCCGGTTTCAAAAACCACTCCCGCGTAAGTTGCTTTGCGGTTCAGGTACCAGCTGACAGAGTGACAATACTCCGTCAGGTCGCAGCCAAGTTCCCTAAAGACCATGCGGGAAAGAGAATAGCAGATTAATTTGAAATTTACAATTTGAAATTTGGAGCTAGCCTCCCTGCTTTAGGGACTCGAGGAATTCCTCATTGTCCTTCGTATGGGAAAGTTTATCGATGAGCATGGGCGTCCGCTCGTCGTCATTAAGAAGATGAAGCATTTTAATTAAAGTGTCCAGTTGCTTTAATCTTTCCGGTGTCACCAGACGCTCAAAATTACGGGTTCCGGACCGGGCCACATCAATGGCCGGAAAAACCCGCTTTTCCGCTAATTTCCGATCCAAATGCAACTCCATGTTGCCCGTCCCTTTGAATTCTTCATAGATCAGATCGTCCATCCGGGAGTCGGTGTCAATTAAAGCGGTGCCGATTATGGTCAGGGAGCCGCCATCTTCGACACAGCGGGCCGCTCCCAGGAATTGTTTGGGCGGGAAAAGGGCCGCCGGGTCAAAACCGCCGGACAAGGTCCGTCCCGATGACGGAATTGCCAGGTTGTAAGCGCGGGCCAGCCGCGTGATGGAATCTAAAAGAATAACCACATTTTTACCCATTTCCACGAGTCGGCGCGCCCGGTCCAGGGTTATTTCGGCCACCCTTACTTGTTCTCTGGGTGTTTGATCAAAATTAGAAGCGATAACCTCTCCTTTTGTGCCTCGGGCAATGTCGGTGACTTCTTCCGGCCGCTCGCCAACTAGCGCTACCATCAAATGATAGTCCGGAAAATTAGTCGTAATGCCGTTGGCAATTTCTTTAAGAAGCCAGGTTTTACCTGCTTTTGGCGGCGAAACGACGAGTCCTCTTTGTCCCCGGCCAATCGGCGCGACCAAATCGATGATCCTGGTACTTAGGGGTTCCGATCCGGTTTCCAGTTTTAATTGTAAATCCGGGTAAATGGGCGTCAGATCATCAAACCAGGGCCGGTTCATCATCTTTTCCGCCTCTTCCCCGTTCACTTTGTCCACGCGAAGCAGGCCGTAGTAGCGCTCCGTTTCCTTGGGCGGCCGGCCGATGCCTTCCACCCAATCACCGGGCCGCAGGGCAAACCGACGAATCTGGGAAGCAGAAATGTAAACATCGCGTTCTGAGGGAATAAACTTCGGCCGCAGGTAGCCGTGGCCTTCAGGCGTAATATCCAGGACACCCTTTAATTCCATCGTCGGAATATTGGCGTCGTTTAGATCCCGCGGGCCCGCACCCATTGGGGGCAAGGAGTTGTCAGTCGTCGGAGCAGCGCTTTGCACCGGAGCCGGCATATTGCCCCGAGTGGAATCGAGGGGGCTACCCACTAAATCACTCACATTCATAGAATTATAGCCCAGACTTCTAAAGGCGGGCTTACGGGCAGAACTAAAATTATTCTGACGGAAATTGTTGTTTCGCAGGGGCACAAGCGCAAATTTGAAATTTAAAATTTTTAATTTTAAATCAATTTGAAAATTTAAATTTGAAAAATTGAAACATTCAATTCAAATTTCAAATTTCGAATTTCAAATTGAAGAAAATCGTTCTGGGGCACCCCAAGCTCACAAGTCTGAGCTTATGTTCCCCATTATCAGGCTAATGATCTATATTGTCAAGCCGGCAATTTGACACGACGGTCAAAAGGCCTATAATAATAGGATGTCTATGGAACAATGGCACCTGCCCCGGGAAACTCTTTCCCGCCCCAAGCGGCTGACGGAAGTATCCCCCGTGGCTATTGTATCCGGTTTAGTCGCTGTGGGCATAGCCTTGGCTATGCCGGAAGGCAATACCAAAAACCTTTTATTTTGGGGCGGCTCAGTCTTAATTACTGGTGGGCTGCTGGTCGGCGGCTACCAGTTCTTAACCCGCTAAACACTATCCCCGCTAAAAACACCCCCAGTACACCCAGCCCAACAAATTCGAGTGCCTGCGGCCAGAAAAAGAGGTAGATGATCCGTTCATTACCGGAAAGCTGCCATCCATTCGCCCAGTTGTTAACCAGAATATGTTTCCCCAACCCACCCAATTCCCCCATATTCCCCACGGAAAACCCAATCCACCCCGGTTCAAAACTCTGCGCCAGAATAATAGTTTCTGGTTGCCAGTTACTGGAGACCGGAAGGTCGATCCGGTACCATGCAGGATTCGGATGCTCCACTGCAAATGACGAAGTGTTTAGCGTATAGCGTTTAGCGTTAAGATCCTTTTCTTGACGCTCCTGCACCAGATCCCAATAGTTTATTCTGTATACTTCCATTCCTTCCAGCTCGTTTTGTGCCGTCTCGCCCCCAAAAGTTTGGTTATCCAAGTGAAAGGTGTAGCCCAATCCGTCAAATTCCATCGGCGGCAAAACGAAATACGACTGGTAGACCTGCCTGCCGGCAGGCAGGTAGGTTTCCAGATCTGCTCTCCGGCTGTTAAGATCTTCCACCCAGAACAGAAACGGCATGCCGGAAAGATTTTTAGCAGTGATTTTAATGAGATACCCGTCCCGGTGTGAGAGATTATGATAGTCCTCAGGCTTTATTAATTCTCCGAGGGGTATTTTTGCGGGATCAAATTCCAGATCCGCCTGACTTTTGCCGGAAAAGAGAGTTCTATATGGATAGACAAGGCTTTCTGCTTTCGATCCTCCATCTTCCACCACCATCTTCGATTTTCTATCATCTATCGTCATGTAATCTCCATTATCAAAATATGCCTGGTCCAGGTTTCCCCACTTGTACGCGGGTTCGATATTGGGTAAATTTTGTGCCAGGGAGATAAAACTCTTCGTCGGCGTTTTTAACTGGACTTGGTACACCGAAATTTTTCCAAACTCTCTCACCTTGCTGATTATTCCCGATTTTGCCATCATCTGTTCCAGTTCATCGGTATAGAGAGCTTTTGGTGAAGAAGGGTTAATAATATTTCCATCAACCAGCAGCCAGTTAATCCGGTATTTATTTAGAACAGATTCAAATAAGGGCAGATTTTTACTGTAGACTGCCTGGGAAATTTCCCAGTAATAGTTCTCGTTCGGGCTCATCCACCGGTCAAACTCCCGGTCAAGCAAGGCTTGTGGCAGACCAAACCAACGAAAACCTGCTCCTTCATAACCCCAGGAATAATAACCCCAGCCGTACATGGTATCGACCGGAAACGGGGCAATCCGGCCACTTGGGTCCCGGGAGGCAAAATAGTTAAAAACCTGCTGGTACTCAGCCGGGATTTGCACTCGCTCGCAACCGCAAATCAAATTGCCGTTAAAAGCCGGCCATAGATAGATCATCAATAAGACAGTAATTAAAATTATGACCTGCCGCTGTCCCGCCCTTTTTAATAAAAATTCAATAGCCAGTCCAAAATAGAAAGCCAGGGCCAGCATTAAGAGCAGAGAAAATTTGGTGAAAGGAAACCGAAGGGCTTCATCAAAAATTGAACCCAAATTAAGAGAGGGACCGAAGATTAAACCTCCTAATGCCAAAACCAAAACCGGTAAAAAAGCCAGGGCTTTTTTTTCCCGGCGCCAGATTGTTATGATTACCCCGGCTATCGCCATCACAAAAGCTCCATAACCGATAGCGGATACAAACCATTGAGAAAGGTGAGCCTTCCAAACCGGAAACAAATCGACAAACTGTCGGGAAACGAAATCAAAATGTCCCCAATCGAAAAGATATCCCCTAATTAACGCCACATCGGCGAAATCGGCAAATTCCCGATTGGTGGCTACCGCCCGGGGAGTAAATTGTTGACTGATATGCGAAACAGCCACATCCCCGGCGTGGTTAAAAATGAAATACAGGCTGGGCAACAGCCAAAACGCGTTGGCGACTAAACCGATTATAAATATTTGGCCGACCTTACGCCACGGCGTGACTTTAGCCACAGCCAAGACGACGGCAAATAATACCAAAGCCCCGAAATTCACAAACCAAAGAGTCGGCGTATGAGCCATCGGAGCGGAAAGAAGAAATATTAAGATAAGAATTAATAAATCCCGGCTCCTGCCCCTTTCTAGGTAATTCAGGGCTGCCCAAAAAAGCCAAGGCAAAAAAGCAAAACCGGTGGCAAACATTTCCAGCGGCAGATAGAAATGCTGCATGGTTCCCAGGTTTAAAAGATAGAATAGCCCGCCGGCAAAAGCCGCTTCTTTGCGGACTATTTTATTTAAAAAAAAGTATGTCCCTAGCGGCCCCAAAACCAGCATCAAACCAAAAAAGCCCCAGCGCACCAGATTTTCCGGCAGAATTATCGTGGCCGGCAGCAAATACCAGAGTCTGGCCAGTTCGACGGCATGCGCCTGAGAAGCTACTGCCCCCAATCCCTGGTGCTGCTGCCAGACACCCCAAAAAATCCGGCCTATATAGAGGGGTAAATTCAGTTCCGGCTGCAGCGTATCCCACCCGGAAAGCATTGTTCCCGGTGTGAAATTCAACCAAGCCAAAGC
Organism: Patescibacteria group bacterium; assembly: GCA_023380635.1. Classification (NCBI taxonomy): domain Bacteria; species Patescibacteria group bacterium. The sequence goes on along the minus strand of JAMCRP010000002.1, from coordinate 17,087 downwards.
AAGGCTCATGGCCGCCAAAATTAAGGCATATTTCTTCATACACCAAGCAGGCCGCCCCAAGAGCGGCCCACTTCATTGTTAATGTTTATGGTCTACTTCCAGTTCTGCGATTCCAAAATAAAGGGTTGTCCCATTCCCATTTGGGACGCCACGGTGTAAGCCCCCGTGTTCATGTCGATAATCACAACCGTAAACTTGCCCCTGGCAGTGTTGTCGTTGGGAATCGTGTAGTCCGACCCGTCAAAATTCTTTCCGGTAAAGACTGACATGCTTTCCTGCCCCAGCTGCCCCTCGGAAACGAAGGCGCTGTTTGGTCGGTCAACATGCTGGACTTGACCATGCTTAGCCACATTACAATCAAGCTCGATCGTAGGTGGTGTATTGCCATTCGTATCGTATTTTTCCCGAATGTACACACCAAACGTCCGATTTTGTTCTTCCGTTAAGGCTACTTTTCTGGTTATCCCAACTTCATTATCGACCCAAGTCAGAGTTCCTTCCTGGAGGAACAATTTTGTCCATCCCTGCAGTTCTGTTGGAATTAAGTAAGGGGTGCTGTCAACAGTCTTAATTTTACTCGGATTGCTTAGCCCCCCCGGTTCGGCAAAACCCAAATTAAGGTCTGCGCTTAGATTCCAAGGTGCCGCTTTAAAGAAATTCTTTTGTTGCGCGGTATCAGTGGTTAGCACTTGAATAGCGTGCGACGGAAATCCTTCAAAAACTACTTGGCGCGGTGCGGCTTCGTTAAAAACCCACTCGCACGAAACTGGCCCGCCGCTTAAGGGCGCTCCCGGAACCGCCGGTGTGGACATAAGTCTGGGCCGCGATGTTGCTGACAGAGGCACCGTTTGGCATTTAGATTCTTCGTTTTGTGACGATAAAGTGCTTAGTGCCGCAATTGTTCCTCGCCAATCGGGCGTCGGTGTGCTTGTAGGCGTTCCCGTCGGTGCTGTCAGTGTGTTAATCTGATTTTGCATCTGGTTCAACTGATTAGCGAATTGTTGCTCTTGCTGTCGCTGAGCAGACAAATCCGGCGTCTGTGGCGGCTGAAAAAGACTACAACCGGTTAAAGATCCGCCGGCAACTAAAGCCACACTTATAGCGTTTCTAATTTTTCTTTCAGCATTTGTCATTTATTTATTCTCACCCCCCTTTTTAGAACCAAGCTTTTTTAGATAAAACCCGATTCCACCGAGCCAGGCAGGAGAAGAAAGTAGCAGTAGCCAATCGGAAGGTCCGGTGGGCGGAGTTACCGGTGGAGTTGGTGTTGGCGTGACGACCGTCGGAGCCGCTGTCGGCAAATTGACACAAAGTTGCGCCGTGTCGGTTTGCGGATCGGAAACCGGAGCCGTCGCGGTGCTGGTAGAAGTAATGGTTGCCTCAACCGAAGCCAAATTATTGGCGCAAACCACGCCGGAGCCGAAAGTACTGACAACTTTAGTCCGGATCGTTTTCGTCACGCTTTCCCCGGCTCCCAGGCTACTGATCGTTGAGACCAGCGGATCGCCGCCGGTCCAGGTCAAGAAGTTAGGTAAAGTATCGGTCACTGTGATGTCATTAACCGGTGCGTCGCCGACATTTTTCACTTCAATGGAAAAAGTCACTTCCTCCCCGATGGCAAAAACATGATCGGTCCGGCCCAAATTATCGACAAAAGTCTGGGAAACCGGATCGAAAACTTTTTTATTAACTAATAGTTCGCCGGTAGAAACACAGGTTTGTCCCCCGCCATATTGCGTCGTACAGGAAACGCTGGCGAAAATCGGGCGGGAAATTAACGCTACCAGGAAGACAAGAAGATATAAAATAATTATCTTCTTCATTAGCCGGATTTTATGAAGAAGACTAGCCTTTGTCAATAACTCTAAGGCCGTTTTGCCATGTTCTTACATTGCTTTTATAAATTGCCTGCCGGAGTTTAAGAATGGGGAAACTCTAGGGTAAGATAAGAACGGAGATAGTGAAAATACTTAGGACCCTGATTGGCAAGGTGGAGATTCGGAACCCTGCCCTAGTCCCGAACCTCCACTTTACCAACCAAAATTTTCTCCTATTTTTTCTCCCGTTTAACAATCCAAAATCTATAAACCGTGCGTGAAAAAAAACTTGACAACTTTCACGCACCCGTGTTAGTTTGTTGCCATAGGTTCTCGGCCTTTACTGCCTAAGGGCCAAGAATCTTTGCTAAGAAGCATCACTTTTCGAGATCTCAGGCTGCGGAAGTGATGCTTTTTTGTTGGTCTGTCTCTTTGCTAATTCTCATAGCGTCGTCATGGTGATAATCTCCGCGCCGCGCTCTTTAAGAAGCTTACCGACTTGAACCGACAACGAAGAACGCAGAGGAGTTTCCCGCCTGGCTTCCACCCGGCGCAAAAACCGGCGAAACTTTTTGAGGATGTTCGCTTTACTGGACATTGTTCTTAATATAGCACTGCTATCGCTTCTGTCAAGTCCGATAGTATTTTGCTCCGCTACTCTAGGATATACCTATAGTTATATAAATAAGGGGAGAGCCTCACAACAGCAAATTTCTGATTACTAATTACTAATTTCTAAATGTGGACAAATAGTGGATCAAATTTCTAGTAAAAACTTAACCCTTCTTATGTTGATTTCTTACATTTCATGTTTACGCTGGAAGGCGTGAGAAATGAGGAGAACACCAGCGCCCGGGAGCAATTATTCAACAACACCAGGCTTCCCGACCAACTCGTCCAGCGGCTTAACGGCAATGTCCGGGCTTTGAAACTTCTTGAGAATCAATGGAAAAATTCCCCCCAAAGCCGGCGGCATATTCAAGGCATTAGCGCTTTTATTTCTCATGAAGGCGTTCTCCAGCGTTGTCAGGAATTTCTTGACGACCGCACCCTGGGCCTCTTAACCATTGGTGCCTGGGCCCATGACACCGGCAAGGGTGAGGAAAGGATCTTAGCTGTCGTGGAAAAACCGGGGCCACTCACGGCCGGAGAAGAACAAGTTAAAAAAGAGCATCCGCGGGTCGGTTTTGAAGCTTTAAGCAGCCATGACCTGGCCATGCCCCCCGAAGATGCCGAAATTATCAGATTAATGGCCTACCTTCATCATTTCTCACCAAACAAGAATCTTAGTTATGGCGGCAGCGAGAAGGTTTGGGCCAGCCTCGATGGTTATTCCCGTTTTGTTGTTCGCCTGATGACGCTTATCGACCATTTTTCCGCCGGTTGGGAACCGCGGCTCTACCGGTCCGGCCCGGTTGATCTGGAAACGATTATCCTAACTCTTTGTGACCGCCTCGGTCCGCCCAGCCCGGAAGAAATTGAACTGATTAAAGTGATTGCCGACTATCGTGAGAAATATCAGGAGCCATTCGCCGAGCCCACTTTTGCTTACGAAGCTGAAGTTTCTATTTTGCCCATGCGGCCAGAGAAGCCAAGGTCTCGGCAGAGATAATCTTATTAAAACCTAGTTTCTTGGCTTCTTTAATTCTTCGCTCCAGCGAATTAACCCGGCGGACATTACCCAGAAGATCCAACTCCCCGATGGCAACGGTATTGGCCGTAATCGCCTTGTTTTTGTAGGAAGACATAATCGCCAGGGCGACAGCCAGATCAATTGCCGGCTCCTCTATTTTTAAGCCTCCGGCCACGGAAACATAGACATCCTCTTTATATAATGGTACGGAGAGGCGCTTCTGCAGGATCGCAATGATCGTTTGCAGACGGTTATAGTTGATGCCGGAGGCAACCCGCCGCGGCATGGGCAAAGGAGTGCTGGTTACCAAAGCCTGGATCTCGGCCAGCATCGGCCGGGTGCCTTCCATGGTTATCGTCAGACAACTGCCTGGTTCGCTTGATCGGTGTTCATCCACTACCAATCCGTGGAAATCTTTTGTCGGTTCCATACCGCTATCGGTCATTTGAAATATCCCTACCTCGTCTGTAGGGCCGAATCTATTTTTGGTAGTACGCAAAAGCCTTAATTGTGTATACTTTTCTCCCTCTAAGTTGAGAATCGTATCGACGGCGTGCTCCAAAACCTTCGGTCCGGCAATGGTTCCCTCTTTGGTCACATGACCCACCAAAAACAGCGGAATATTTAAGGGCTTTGTCGTGGCGATTAATCTGGCGGCGGACTCGCGCACCTGACCCACCGAACCGGCAGTGCCCGAAAGGTCAGTCGTACTTAAGGTTTGCACTGAATCCACAATCACCAAACCGACGCGCTGGTCAATAACTGCACAGGCAGCATCCACATCCGTTGTCTCTAAAATTAACAGATTATCTGCCTTTATACCGAGTCTCGAGGCCCGGATTTTAATTTGTGACGCGCTTTCTTCTCCGGCGACATAGAGAACTGCACCCTTGGTCTTTGAGGCTAATTCGAGGAGTAAAGTTGATTTCCCAATCCCCGGTTCGCCGGAAAGAAGAACCGCCATCCCCGGCACAATCCCGCCGCCCAACACCATGTCTAATTCGGAGATCCCCGTATTTATTCTCGTCGTCTGCGCTGCCTTAACATCAGATAACTTTATTGGTTTTTGGCTTGGAATTTGGAATTTGGATTTTGGAATTTTTGTCGAAACCACAGTCTCGACGAAGGTATTCCACTCTCCACAGTTGGGACATTTGCCCAAGTATTGCGGGGACACATAGCCGCATTGCTGACAGACAAAATCCGAAGAAACTTTAGCCATTTATAGGGCAATTATACTCTATTACTTTTTGGGGGTTTATTTATTTTCTTTTTCTCCTTACCATGAGAATCTGGACGCCAAATTGTTCCAGTAGTTCATGCAGGTCTCCGATCTCTACCTCACGGGGCCTAACCCGAGCTCTTTTCTCGCCATCGACACTGTCGATTCGAACCGAAGCGATAATTCTAAATCTTTCCCCGATCTCTGGATTACGAGCCAGCTGAATCTTTAGCGCTGCGTAATCCTTCTCCGAAAAGGAAAACCCGTGGGCAAACGTCCTGCATTGGATTGTTTCTTCTTCAGACATGGCTTATTTGTAGCCAATGGGTTTCGCTGTCAAAACCGGAATTAAGGAGATCCTGTGCGCCACGGAATCGATACTTTCAATCGTGCAGGCAACCTTGTCACCTGCTTCGTAAGCAGCGTCAGCCGGAACTTTGGAAATGTGGATTAAGCCTTCTACGCCTTCTTCCAACTGAACAAAAACGCCGTAATTACTGACCCGGGTAACTTTGCCTTTGATTTCCTGGTCCGCCGTGTATTTCTTGGATAATTTCAGCCAGGGATCAGGCAAAAGCTGTTTGATTGACAGATTTAATTTGGCGTCGGTTTCGGAAATACCCAGCACCATGACTTCGACTGCGTCTCCGACTTTAAACAAATCGGCCAAGTTTTCGACTTTAGTCCAGGAAATTTCGCTGATATGAACCAGGCCGTCGGTGCCGTTATCAAGATTAACGAATATTCCGTAGGACATGACAGCCGAAACCTTGCCTTGATATTTCTCGCCGATTTTTACTTTAGATTTAACTTCTTCAAGCTTCTTGGCTAAATCTGCTGCTCCGGCCACTGCTTTTTCGCTAAAAATTAAGCGGTTTTGGCTTTGGTCGACTTCGATCACTTTTACGCTAAGGTTCCGATTAATCATTTTGGCGATTTCGCTCTGGTGTTCCGGAGTTAATTGGGAACCCGGAACAAAGCCCCGGATGCCTTCAAATTCGACAATTAAGCCGCCCTTGTTGGTCTCGACTCCTTTAACATTAACCGGTTCGCTAGATTTAAGTAGTTCGTTAGCCCGCTGCCAACGGAACTTGGAACCGGCCTGGCGGATGGAAACGATCATCTGGCCGCGGTCGTTTTCTGCGGAAATGACAACGGCGGTTATTTTATCACCAGGCTTTAATTTAGAAACGAAGTCTTTGACGATATCCCACTCTTTTTCTCCGACGACACCTTCCATCTTGCCGCCAAAGTCAATTAAAACTTCTTTACCGGAGATTGAGGAAACGCGCCCTTCCACGACATCGCCGCGTTTGTAGCCTTTAGGGGCAAATTGCTCCAAGGCCAAGAGCTCCTCCATAGTGGTGGGCTCTTTTTCTTGACGCTTAACGCTAGACGCTTTACGCTCGTCTTTAGAGGCCGAGGGCTTTTTTGAGGCTTTCGATGAGCTTTTTGAGCTGGTCAATCATAAACACTTCCTTTCTATGGATTAAATTGATGATACCCGATTTATTCCTATTTCGCAATAGTCAGCTTTTTCTGTTCCCAGCGCTTCCGGACAATCTCTGGCCAACGCCAAAAAGCCTGGGCGTAGGCTTTAAACCAGAGCCAGTTGCGGTTCTTAATCGCTATAAGTAGATAATACGGTTCCCACAAGTCGTATAGCAGCAGATGTTTCCAATCGGCGTTTTTCCAGGTGAAAATGAACTGGTTGCGCAAATTCATGACATATCTTTCCTTTTCGCTGTAGCGCCTGGCAATTGGCCCCTCTTCTTTACGGTGAATCAGGACGGCTTTCGGTTCGTAAATAATTTTGTAGCCCGCTTGCCGAGCCCGAAATCCCAGATCGACATCTTCCCAATAAAAGTTATAAATGGGATCAAAGCCGCCGATTTTTAAGTAATATTCCTTCCTGATTGCCTGCGCCCCACCATCGGCCCAATCGGTAAACTGGCTATTTTCCTTGTGCCGGTGCAAATAAAAACCCTTCCGGAAATAAACCTCACCGCAACCATGGATCATCTCATCTTTTTTAGCCGCCGCCACTGAAAATATCTTCGGATCCTCAAAGTGCGCCAACATTAATTGGAAATAATCGGGCTTTTCCGGCAGGGCGTCGATGGCATTAAGAATAAAAACAATTTCCCCTTTAGCCGCCCTAATCCCCCGATCGACATTACCTCCAAAACCGATATTGGTTTCTGAACTTAAGATTCTTAAGTTACTTAAATGGCTGAAGTTTCTTAAAATGTTTAGAGATTCGTCTGTCGAACAATCATCGGAAACGATGATTTCAAAATCGAGTTCTGTTTTCTTTAAAATCTCAACCAACTTTGGCAAGTTTTTCTTGAGCAGCTCTCCGGAATTGTAATTGGGAATAACAATACTAATCATTTTAGGAGCGCCTCCGCGTAAATTTTCGCCGTTTGCGGCTTCAAACGCACCAGCCAAAAAACGACCCGGTTAAAAGCGGCCACGTCCAAAATCGTGCCCAAAACCACCTGCCGCCAGCCGGAAAAATGCTTGGCGTAAAAGAATTTCAGGCCGGAAAATTCACCCAGGATATAGCCCCGGGGTATTTTGTCCTGGCTGGCCTGACCGATATGAATCACTTTGGTTTCCCCGTTATAGCCGATTTTCCACCCGGCTTTCTTGATCCGGTAACACCAGTCCAAATCCTCGCCGTACATGAAAATCATTTCGTCTAAAACGCCAACTTTTTCTATTACTTCACGGCGGACAAAGAAAAAAGACCCGGAAATCCAGTCTAAATCCGTATTCACAGAAGAAACATCTATTGATGCCGTGCCGTTAGTATGAATATGATAGGGTTTAAAGAGCCTGACTACTCCCGGAAGATCATCTAGAAAGAATGCCCAGGCAAAAAGACCCCGTAACCCCGGGAAAAAACCCGCCGACATGATTGGAGAAATTCTCTGTTCACTATCTACAAGCAGGCAGGAAGCGGCGCCAATATTACGATGCGTTTCCATCCAACCAAACATCTTTTTAGCCGAGTTTTCCAAAAGAACGGCATCGTTGTTCAAAAGGAGGATATATTTGCCCGTCGACTGTTTTATCCCCAAATTATTGCCCTTGGAGAACCCCAGATTTTCCCGGGAGTAGATGACTTTTAGATTTTTGTGCTTTTTCTCGTAGTCTTTAAGCATCCCAATCGCCCCGTCAGTGCTGGCGTTGTCGACAACAATAACTTCGTAGTCCAGATCGGTTGTGTATTGGAAGACTGCATCCAGGCAGCGTTTGAGCGTGTCTTTAATATTAAAAGAGACAATAACTACCGAAACATCCATAAATTAATCTTAACACAACACTTGTTTCTGGGCTTTGAAACAATTAAAATACATCGCATGAATCCAAAAGAAATAATGTTTAATCTGGCCGTGAGAAAACAGCAGGGAGATATCCGTCTCTCTCTTACCAGTCGGATTGATGAGGCAGTGATCTTGGCTGCTGCCGACATCATTCATATGTGGAAAGATGCGGGCCGACCTCGATCAGAAATTTTAGTTGACACTAAACAGCTTCTTCCCGAAGCCAACGATGGATTTGTCCGAGCTCTCGTTGAGGATGCTTATCAAAAAGAAAAGAAATAATTTTTAATTCAGATACTTCTTAATATTCTCCAGATGTTCTTCGTAAGTCACGCTGCAGTGGATTTGTTTGGCTTTGTCGTGCAAGTAAAAAAGGCAGTCGGTTTCTGTGGGGTTTAAGACGGCCTCGATGGCCGGCAGTCCGGGATTTGAAATGGCTGTCGGCGGCAAGCCTTTATAGATATAAAGATTGTAGGGGTTGTCGTCCTTCAAATCGCTGCCATACACCGGCGGCCACCAATTACCGCTGGAACCTTTCGCGTACTGGTTGGAGGCGTCTATCTGTAGCAACATGCCTTTGAGTAACCGGTTCCAAATAATTCCCGCAATTAAGGGCATGTCATCCTTCCCGCCCGCTTCTCTTTGTATCAGCGACGCGATTTTAATGGCCGTGTCATTTTTAATATTTTGCGCTAAAAACTCCGGCGCCAGTGGGGCAAATTTTTCGTTAAAGTGGTCAAACATTTTCTGACCTGCCGCCTTTCCCCCGTCGGTTTTACTGATTAAATAGGTATCCGGGAAATATTCTCCCTCCGGAAAGCTTAAAAACCCATCCAGGTCCGCCTGTGTCCAATTAAACTTATCCTTCATCTTCTCGGCAATTTGCTCTTTACGCATGCCTGGCGCCACTGTCACCCACAGGTATTCAGGATTTCGCAGTGCCTTCGCTATTTCAAAAACATTCATGGATTTGGAAAGATTATACCCGCCTGCGGCAATGTTTTTGTCTAAAATTAGTTCTAAAGCGGTACTGCTACGCACATATCCCTGCTCGCGAAGTCTGCTGGCTGCCAGCAGTTTCGGGGTGTCATTTTGGAAGGAAATTATTTGTAAATTTGTATCAGAGCCTACCGGAGCTATAAATCGAAACCAGACTAAAACAGGGGCAGTGATCAAAACTAGGCACAAAAAAATCCAGCGTAGTTTCACTGGATAATGATAACACAAGTTCTTCGAATGTCATGGCAGTATTACCAATAAAAAAACTCGAGGCTAAAAATTCCCCGGCCTCGACTTATCTTCCCAGAGAGTTGCCCCTCAAGTATTGTCAGCGCTGGCCCGTTTCACATCCCTGTTCGGAATGGGAAGGAGTGGTTCCAGACCGCTCCAGAGACCGAGAAATTTCTAATCTCGAGCTAATTAATTGCTCTCTGAAAAGCGAATAGAAGGTTTTTCTTTACAGCGTAAAAATCTACAATCGATCATTAGTACTTCTAAGCTGAAACGGTTACCCGTCTTACACTCGAAGCCTATATACGTGGTAGTCTTCCACGGATCTCTCTCCGGCTTGCGCCGGAATGGAATTCTAATCTTGAGGTCGGCTTGGCACTTAGATGCTTTCAGCGCTTATCCGATCCGAATGTAGCTACCCAGCGGTGCCCCTGACGGGACAACTGGCACACCAGGGATTCGTTCCTCCAGGTCCTCTCGTACTGTGGAGAACTCCTCTCAAAATTCCAACGGTCATACTGGATAGAGGCCGAGCTGTCTTACGACGCTCTGAACCCAGCTCGCGTACCCTTTTAACCGGCGAACAGCCGGACCCTTGGGACCTACTTCAGCCCCAGGATAGGATGAGCCGACATCGAGGTGCCAAACCGCATCGTCGCTGTGGACGCTTGGATGCGATCAGCCTGTTATCCCCGGGGTAGCTTTTATCCGTTAAGCTCCGTGCTTACCAGTAAGCACAGACCAGATCACTAACACCAACTTTCGTTTCTGCTCGACCTGTAAGTCTCGCAGTCAAGCACTCTTTTGCGTTTGCGCTATCACTTCGATTTCCATCCGAAGCTAGAGTACCTTTGTACGACTCCGTTACAATTTAGGAGTCAACCTCCCCAGTTAAACTGCCCGCCAGACACTGTCTCACTCCCAACTTTTTAATGGGAAAGTGATTAGTCTCCCTCATCTTCAAGAGTGGTCTTACATTGACGCTTGCGCTCCCACCTATTGCTAGACAATGAAAATAAGCTCAACAATGCCAAGTTGCAGTAAAGCTCCACGGGGTCTTTTTGTCCAAGTATGACTAGGCCGCATCTTCACAGCCATTTCAATTTCGCCGGATCTATGCTTAAGACAGTCGCTAAGTCGTTCTACCTTTCGTGCGGGTCGGAACTTACCCGACAAGGAACTTCGCTCAAATTCTTCAAGTTAATTTGAAGTTTGGACTATATCTTGTACAAGCGGTTTACACGCTTGTGCCTTGACGTATAGTCTCTGAGGATTCTCGATTCTCAAAACGATTACAAAATTTGTCGAATTGCGCTCGTTTTGCTGTTTGTAGTCGATATTTTCTGAAAAACGGAATGATTTTCTCTCGAAGATCATCCTGTCTTCGGACACAATATCGGTAAAGATTGTAGTTGTGATTGTCGTAACGGTGATTAATGTAGACACCTCCACACTGGAAGTAATCTTTTACTCTCTCTAAAGCTTCCAAACTCCGCTCCCCTTGAGTGATCACAAACTCATAAAGAGTTTGCAATCCGCTTTTAGTAGTGCGATTTTTAAAAGTGCTTACAGAGAAACAACCTTCACCATCAACGAATCCCACAATCCACCACGGATCGAGTCTTTCCTGCTGATTGTCCCTACTGATTACTTTGTTACTATGTGTACCATGTACCATAGTAGTATCAGATTACAGGAGTTCCCAGCATATAGTCAAGTTTTACTATGGCAGCGGACCCACTTGGGTCTACCATAGAACAGTTATAGTTACTGCTGCCGTTCACTAGGACTTATGCCCCAGGCTTAGACCTTGCGGCCTTCACCAAGAACTTTAATCTACTAGCACTGGGCAGGTGTCACCCCCTATACGTTGCCTTTCGGCTTTGCAGAGAGCTGTGTTTTAGTTAAACAGTCGCTTAGCAATCACTCGCTGCGGCCCCCCTTGCGGAAGGCACGGTATCTCCCTAAGTTACACCGAGCTGCTTTGCCGAGTTCCTTAAGCATAGTTCTTCCGATCACCTTGGTCTGCTCGACCTGTCCACCTGTGTTGGTTATTGGTACGGTAAAAAATGTATCTCGCCACGAAAATTTTCTCGAAAACGAAGACTTTCCTGCTCTCCTTGATTTCTTGCGGGATAGCATTCGCGCCTCGATTAAACATGTTGAGGGGTTTACCGCTCATCACTATTTCGACGCTTGGACCCACCGTGTTCGTTGGGCGGGCCAGGATATCTCCACTTTGTCCTTCCTTGGCTGATAACGATACACTCCCTGTACAGGAATAATGACCTGTTATCCATCGCGTTATCCCAATGCGGGTCACGCTTAGGGCCGACTAACTCCACACCGATTGACGTTGTGTGGAAAACCTTGGACTTTCGGTGATCCGGGTTCTCACCGGATTAAACGCTACTCATACCGGCATTCTCACTTCTCTTTCGTCCAGCAAACCTTACGGTTCACCTTCGCTCTAGCAGAGAACGCTCCCCTACCACTCCATATTGCTATGGAATCTCAAGCTTCGGTATGGATCTTAATTCCCGATCATTTTCGGCGCTAAGTCTTTATTCCAGTGAGCTGTTACGCTTTCTTTAAAGGATGGCTGCTTCTGAGCCAACCTCCTGGGTGTTTTAAAAACTTAACCTCCTTTAACTTAGATCCAATTTAGGGACCTTAGCTTTGAGTCTGGGCTGTTTCCCTTTAGAAAACGGCGCTTAGCCGTCGCTTTCTGACTGCTCCATCAGTTTACCTGGCATTCAGAGTTTGGTTACCCCGCTCTGCTTGCGCAAAGTGGGGCATCCAGTGCTTTACCTCCAGGTAACATTACGATGAAACGCTATACCTATATATATTTCGGGGAGAACCAGCTATCCCCCGGTTCGGTAGGCATATAACCCCTAACCTCAAGTCATCTCACTGGCTTGTAACCCAGACGAGTTCGGGCCTCCTGGTGCCTTTCGGCACCGCTCACCCTGCTCAAGGTTAGCTCACCGGGCTTCGGGTCTGCCGACAACCGTAAAAGTTGGTCATTTAAACCTTGCTTTCACTGCGCTTCGCCACAGAGTGGCTTAGACAAAACGGTTATCGAGCAACTCACCGGTTCATTCTTCAATAGGCACACTATCACTCGTCCTCCGGACGAGAAATTCCAAGAAACAAGAAGCAAGAAACAAATAATCTTTCAAATTTTTAATTTGATTATTAATTTGTATCTTGTATCTTTGAATTTGAAAATTCTTGTCCGAAAGACAAGCTCTAGTTGTTTGTTAGCCAATGGTTTCAGTAACTATTTCACTCCCCTTCCGGGGTGCTTTTCACCTTTCCCTCACGGTACTAGTTCGCTATCGGTCAGAAAGAATATTTAGGCTTATCACGCTGGACGTGACGGATTCTCACAGGGTGTCGTGCCCCGTAATACTTGGGGAATCGCAAGAGGTATTTCGGTTTTAAAATACGAGACTTTCACTCTCTTTGGTTGCCCTTTCCAGAGCATTCTTCTAACCTCCATACTCCCAACAGCGCCCCGCAACTTCTTGTATTGCTACAAAATTTAGCCTGTTCCGAGTTCGCTCGCCGCTACTACCGGAATCATTATTATTGTCTTTTCCTCCCCTTACTTAGATGTTTCAGTTCAGGGGGTCTCCCTTGCAACCCTATTCCGCCTTGCGGCGTATTTAGATAGCAATAACCTATCTTTCAATAGGCTGGATTGCTCCATTCGGAAACCGACGGGTAAGCTTTGAAGAGCAAGCCGTCGATATCGCTTCTGTGAAAGCGTCCTTCATCGGTTCTTTCTGCCAAGGCATCCACCACTGGCATTATGAGTAGATAATTTTCAATAGCAAATTTTACTATTGAAATGTTGTAAAGATTTTTACCACAAGCACTTGCATGCTTGTGGGCCTTCTATTCACTTTTCAAAGAGCAAAGAGCTGCAATTTGAAATTTAAAATTTACAATTTGAATTGAATTTTTCAAATTTCAAAATTCAAATTTCAAATTTCGCGTGTGGACCGCAGGAGACTCGAACTCCTCACCTCCTCGTTGCAAACGAGGCGCACTACCAGATGTGCTAGCGGCCCCCGAGAGTAGAGTTTGTATATCCTAGCGATCTCAATGTACTAAAAAAGCCCCTCGTTCGGGGCTCAAAAGTTCTTTTGATACAAAGTCTACAGACGCCGACGGCCCCTTATCAGGGCATAAACGGAATATGTAGAATAGCTTCGCATCAAAGAAATTAATCCACCCGAACTGTGAATTAAGAAGATTATACAAGGCTAAAATGAGGTTGTCAACCACCCTCTATACTATCTTGGTATTCCGCCTTTAAGAGGCTCAGCTATTAATCATCAAACTCGCTGACTCTCGGAGTCAGACCAAGGCGCCGGGCCAATACTCGGCTATAGCCGCCTGCTGCGGCAGAGACTCTTCTGGAAATATCCTCTATTTTTGCTTCGTCGAGATCCACCATAACAGCCGCAACATTTTTCAATTGTTGTTCGCTGTCTTTATCAAAGGCCGCAATCATTTGTTCATGGGAACAACCCGGCCAATGCTCAATATTTTTTATCGCCATAATTTATTTAGGGCCGACCAGGGCGCTGAAAAATATGTAAGCTGCCGCCAGAGCGGCAAAAATCACTCCCAGACCGACCAAAAATGCCCCCGGCGTCCGTTCCATAAATCATTTATATAAGCTGCTGCTATTTATTCCAGCAAAGAGAGGTAAGGAGAAGGTAAGAAGACAAGTTGTGGGTTTGGAAAGGAAATTATGCTAAAATCCTAGACACTGGCGCATTTAGTTCATCGGTAGAACGCTGTCCTGATAAGACAGAAGTGGATGGTCCGACTCCATCAGTGCGCACCCTCTCTAAACCGGTCTGGTGGTGAAGTAGCTAACACGGCGGTCTGCAAAACCGCTATTCGCGGGTGCGATTCCCGCCCAGACCTCCATCTCATCTTCTCCTCTCATCAAAACATCACTTCGACCACAAAAAAGCCACCCTTTTACAGGTGGACTTTCAATTTGGAATTTACAATTTTAAATTTGAATTGAATTTGAATTTAGACAATTTAAAATTATTCAAACGCTCATTTCAAATTGTGCGCTTTGCGCAGAATTCTGCCGAAGGCACAATTTCAAAGTTCAAATTTCAAATTTTCGTGTTGGTCTCTGAAAAGCGGCTTCCGATCTTTTAAAGAGTTGTTTTTTAGCCAAGAAACTCTAGAAAACTTGGGAGTTGATTTGTACAGACAGTCCTTTCGGTTTGCCTGCACCCGTTACCTCTTAGAAAGGAGGTGATCCATCCTCAGCTTCGGCTAAGGATACCTTGTTCATGTTTATCCCCGATTTTCATGGGGCATGGACTATATCTTCATCCGCAAATATTTTTTCTTATCTGGATGTAAAGATCCGATTACTTCGGCAAACTTTTCGTAAGATTTAACTCCTATGAAGAATCGCCAATAATCCGGATCGATCTTCTTACTTGGATTATGCAATTTACCGCAATTGATACCTAATTCTTCTAAATATTCCTTTACCCTTTCCAAATCTGCCTTGTCTTTTTGGCAAAAATATAAGTAGTAACGAACATTAGAATTTTTAGCAATCCCACCTTCAGCATCAAAATAACCCCTAAGATAATTAATTTTGTCCTTTTTAGAAAGAATGCTTGTGTCTTTAAGAAATTTTTTGGAGAACTCCACGATCCAAAGATCGCGGTTCTTCCCTTCTCGATAAGACCAAGCCCCAAAGCCCAGTAAATGAATGCCATTTACTAGAACCTTAGCAAAATTGTTGCTCTTAGTGGCGATTCTGAAAGTAGTCTTTCTTTCAGTTGCGTCATGCAACAGTCCAAGCAGATAAGCTTTCGTAATTTGCGGCGTTGGCATGTAGTCTCTACGGTGTCCCCCGATTTGATCGGGGGTTCCCTCGGTATTACCTTGTTACTGACTTAAGAATATCAGAATTTAGGTTTCACCGATATAGCCAAATTTGTTCTCAAAATTACTTCTGAGAGTCGCATTACAGATACGACTTAAGCTTCATCGCCGACCTTGGCGTCAACCCGCCTTTACTGGCGGATCATCAGCCACTGCCGACTTTGCTGCCTTGACGGGCGGTGTGTACAAGACCCGAGAACGTATTCACGGCCACCTGCTGATTGGCCATTACTAGCAATTCCGACTTCATGGGGTCAGGTTGCAGACCCCAATCTGAACTGAGGCGAAATTTCAGAGATTTGCTTGCCGTTACCGGTTTGCAGCCCGTTGTTTTTCGCCATTGTAGGGTGTGTGTAGCCCAGGACATAAGCACCGTGCTGACCTGACGTCATCCTCGCCTTCCTCCCCGCTTATGGCGGGGCAGTTCTCTTTGATAATTTAACAAAGAGTGAGGGTTGCGCTCGTTAACCCACTAAAGGGTACTCCTCACGGAACGAGCTGAAGACGGCCATGCAGCAGCTTTGTATCACTCTCGTAGATCACACGTTTCCGTGCGCTTGCAGATACATGTCAAGCCCTGGTGAGGTGTTTCGCTTTGAATCGAATTGAACCACACGCTCCACTGCTTGTGCGGGTCCCCGTCAATTCCTTTGAGTTTTAAACTTGCGTTCGTACTCCCCAGGCGGGGTGCTTAACGCGTTAGCTTGCGACACTAAGAGTAAACTCCTAGTATCTAGCACCCATGCGTTTACGGCTAGGAATACGCAGGTCTCTAATCTGCTTCTCTCCCCTAGCTGTCGAGTCTCAGCGTCAAGAATTTCCTAGCAACCTGCCTTCGCCATTGGTGTTCCTTCAGATATCAACGCATTTCACTGCTCCACCTGAAGTTCCAGTTGCCCCGAAAATCTTCAAAGATCATCCATCTCTTGCCCAGAACCGAAGTTAAGCCCCGGCCTTTTAAACAAGATGCGATAATCCGCCTACACGTCGCTTTACGCCCAATGAATCCGGATAACGCTTGCCGCCTACGTATTACCGAGACTTCTGGCACGTAGTTAGTAGCGGCTTATTCTACAGGTACCGTCATTGTGTTCGTCCCTGTTAAAAGGAGTTTACGACCCGAGGGCCTTCATCCTCCACGCGGCGTCGCGCGGTCAGGCTTTCGCCCATTGCCGACGATTCCCAGTTGCTGCCGTCCGTAGACGTAAGGGCCGTGTCTCAGTCCCATTGTCGGGGGCCGACCTCTCAGTCCCCCTACCCGTCGTCGCCTTGGTAGGCCGTTACCCCACCAACAAGCTGATAGGCCGCAGGCCACTCCTCTCGCGCAAAGTTAATTGCTTTACTCTTGCGAGGCTATACAGTATTAGCCCGGCTTTCGCCGGGGTATCCTATACAAGAGGGTATGTTCCCACGTGTTACTGACCCGTCCACCGCTAGACACCCGAAGATCTTGCGATCCTCAAGTATCCCGCTCGATTTGCATGCTTAAGGCACGCCGCCAGCGTTCATCCTGAACCAGGATCAAATTCTCAAAAAAATTGATTCCTACCACTTTTCAGTTACCAAATTTGAAAAATAGTTATTGTGTAGAAAAGTATTAACTTTTCAAAGTGCGCCTAGGCTCTGAGAAAAAAGGCACCTTTTAAAGGTACAAAAAATCCCGCCGAGGCGGGATTAAAGTCCCTTATTTAAACTCGGACTAGGTTTTTCTCATGTCTGGAAATAATTATAATCTATTTGGGGCATAAGTCAATCATGAATTACCAAAATCCGGTTTGAGCCTACATTCTAAATGGAATCGCAACACCCGTTGCTTGCTCCAATTCTAACATTTCCTGAGCGGTTAAATAACCATGGGTTTTGCGAGGTTTGTGGTTAATTTCCCAGACAATGTCATCTAATTCTTC
>JAMCRP010000001.1:300000-559045 GCA_023380635.1 Patescibacteria group bacterium | reverse complement strand
TTACCCGCAAAGATAAACCAGAGCTTAGGGAGACTGCGATTTGATCCCGTTCTTGAGGTGTTAGTTTAGATGTTTTATGCATACCTGAATTTTACTTCAGGTGTTGCGATTCGTTTTAGAACTCACCGAGCTTTACAGGTCAATCATAACTATACTATAATCAGATTATGACCGAGCACATGTTTCCAAGTGAGTTGGGAGACGGAAGTCCTGCTCCAGAGTGGGCAGACTATTTGCATGTGGCAGCTAAACATCCTCGCGAAACAATTTTTGTCGCTTTGACTACTATTACTGCCTGCATAGGTTTGTATGAAGCTTTCACCATTTTAAGTTACATTGCCGGAGGACAATCCCCTTTGCCTGGAAAACAGCCCTAATTACTTCCCAGTTTGTATTCTCTCCCCCATGCGGCAATCTCATAATCCGAATAATCTTGGTTGGAGCGGATCGGTAACAAGATCACTTTAAAATCAATCTTGTCCCCTGGATTAAGTAAATCGTTTTTAAAATCCGTCCGGCCGAGAGCAAAAACCTTATTCTGGTCATCTTTGGCCCAGGCATAAATTGTAATATCTGTCATGGGGTTAGCCAGAGGATTATTGATTTGCCCCGATACTATATAATAGTCCACCCGCTGGGTAGGCACCGGTTGTGCCGCCGGAGTGGCTTGCCCACTTGCGGTACTATTATTATGGTCAGTAATTTCCTGATTACCCTGATCTGCTTGGGCACTAACATTAGCCGTTTTAGTTTCAATATTTCGGTTGGAAATTAAAAGTGGCTTATAAACAGCTGAGTCTGTGGACGCCGTAGTGTTAAAAATAATTTCCAATTTATCCGATTGCGGCGGGTTGTCAACTGTGACATCATAAAGCGATTTATCTTTGGCCAAGATCGTCTTAAAGTCAAAATTGTCCGAAGGCCGGGCTACTTTCTGCCCGATCAGGGTACCATTGGTAGCATAAAACTGCACCACCGGCGACACCCCGGTAATCAGCTTGTCGCTGTGGTTTTCCATCTCACCCACCACCCGAATCCCGGTTAATTTGTTATTTTTGTCAAAAATGGCCGCCAAGTTAGCTGAAATGACACCAAGCCGGGCTTCGTCATTAGTTTTGGAAACATTGTTATTCGCGCCTCCGTCGGTTACTTTAGGCAACAATAGTTCCCCTTTATAAATTGTTGGCAACGCCACATCTGGTGTTTTAGCACCTTTCACCCGGCCCATTTTTCCAGAAAGGAAGAGGATTGTAACTGCCAAAATCACAAATCCGCCACCGATCCCGGCATAAATCAGAAGCCGTTTACGAAACGGAAGAAACATGAGAAGAATATAACACAAACGGAATCACTTATTTAGCCAGTTCCGCATCTATGAGAGTCTTGAATTGTGAGTAGGGTTGGGCTCCAATTACCGGCGTGGTCCCAACAGCGAGACTAGGTGTGCTTTGGAAACCGTTTTTGCTGGCCTCCGCCTGGTCGGCAGTCACCTGAGCATTATATTTTTGCTTATCCAGACAGTCATTAAACTGACTGGTGTTCAAACCCAGACTAGCAGCAAAGCCTTTAAGTTTGTCGATGGCAAACCCGCCCTGGTTTTCGCCGCTTTGGCTGCTAAAAAGTTTATCGTGATATTCCCAGAACTTGTTTTGTTCTTTGGCACAAAGGGCGGCATTAGCCGCGTCGGTCGACTCTTTCCCCAGGAAAGCTAAATTCTTAAAAACGAACTTAACCTTGCCGGTATCCACATAATCTTTAATGATTTGAGGAAGCGTATCTGTCTGGAATCGGGCGCAGTACGGGCATTGATAATCAGCAAACTCCACAATCGTTAGTTTGGCGTTAGGGTTGCCTTTCACCGGATCATTCCCGGTAACATTCACATTAACTTTAGTCGGTCCTGACGGCTGTGAAGGAGCCGCGGGGGCACTGGGAGCCGTCGGGGCGTTGTTAGTGCCGGTATTTACTCCTGCCACTTTTCCCTCTAGATACTGGATCTTGACATACATGCCTCCCAAGGTCAAACCCAAAGCAAAAAAGACTATAACAACTGCCAGAGAAAACAGAGGATTCTCTTTAAACTTATTCATCGACGCTGTTCATTCTGCCATAATATTCCCCGCCCTGTCAACGGGCAAAAACATGTTAAAATAGTTAGATGGAAATTTTTGATGTCGCTATCATCGGAAGCGGGCCGGCGGGCTTAACCGCCGGAATATATACTTCCCGCGCTAATTTAAAAACCCTGATTTTGGCCGGAGCTAAATGGGGTGGACAATTAATGCTGACCACGGAAATCGAAAATTATCCCGGCTTCCCAGAAGGCATCCAGGGACCGCAGCTCATGGAAAAAATAAAAAAGCAGGCGGAAAAATTCGGAGCCCACATCAAATTCCAAGATGCCACCAAGGTACAAAAAGAAAATGATTTGTATCTGGTTTCTTGTAACTTGGAGACTTACCGCGCGCGGGCAGTAATTATTGCTACCGGGGCAGATACTCAGTGGCTCGGATTACCAAATGAATTACGCCTAATAGGTCATGGTGTGTCCTCTTGTGCGCCCTGCGACGCGTTTTTCTTTAAAGACAAAAAGGTCGCGGTGGTGGGCGGCGGTGATGCGGCCATGGAAGAGGCTTTAGTTTTGACTAAATTTGCCAGTGAAGTCACTATTATTCATCGCCGGGATAGTTTTAGAGCCTCCAAAATCATGCAAGATAGAGCCCTAAGCAATCCTAAAATAAAAGTTCTATACAACACTGAGGTGGTTGATGTTTTGGGACAAGACAAAGTAGAAGGATTGGTTCTAAAAAAGACCAGCAATCAGCAACCAGCAACCAGTCAACTAGCGGTGAATGGAATGTTTGTCGCTATTGGTCACAAACCCAACAGTCAAATATTCGATGGTCTAGTGGAATTGGACCAAAAAGGTTATATCAGCAAGTCTTTAATGGACGGTGTTTTTATCGCCGGGGACGTCCAAGATTACAAGTACAGACAAGCCGTCACCGCGGCCGCGTATGGCACTATGGCTGCCCTCGAAGTGGAAAAATGGCTGGAAAATCAAAAGTAATGTATAATAAAGGGTATATGCGCGAGCCGCAAAAAGATCCGGAACTATTTAGACGATTAAACAAACCTCAACAGGAGTCCGCCCCTACTCCGCCGGCCAAAGAGAAGGCCGTTGAAGATGAAGCGACCAAAGATTTTAGTTCGGTGCTTACCCACATCCTTCATGAAGGGTCAAAAGATCAATCGGCGGAAAAACCCAAACAGGAGAAAAATTTATTTCAGCGCCTGAACAAACCCAAGACGCAGCAACCTTAAACTTCCAGAGCTTTAAGAAGCGTTTCTTTCGGCTGATACCCCACTAGCTGTTTAACCGGTTGGCCGGATTTAAAAAGAATTATTGTGGGAATGCTCATGATACCGTATTTCATCGAAACATTCGGGTTGTTGTCAACATTGACTTTGCCAATAATTATTTTGCCATCGTATTCTTTGGCAACATCATCAATAATCGGGGCCATCATCTTGCACGGCCCGCACCAATCGGCATAAAAATCGACCAGGACCGGCAACGTAGCTTTTTTCAATTCCTCGTCAAAATTGGTATCAGTGAGAGTTAATTCCATAGTTTTCAGAAGATATTTTACACCCTTTTAGAGCCGTTTCCATAGCTTGATTTAATTGGGAAATGATGTTACGCGCTTCTTCAAAAGATAAAGGTTTATGGACTCCCGGAAAGTAGTGAAAAACCCGGTTTCGGCCGTTTTTCCAGGCCTCCCAAAGCCTGTCCGGAAGCGCATTACTCCCGGATACAGAAACTACCCGATCATAAACGGATTCCTCATGCCGCAGCTCTTTTTCCAGTTGCGGATTTAAGGCTTTGCCGACACGCCAATGATCAGAGTTATACTGGGCTTCAGAAATCGCCCCAATTTGAAAAAAGAGTTTTTTTAAGAAGCCTTCATAGACTTTGGCAAAGGGAAAAATGACAAACGAGTAGTCAGTAAATCCCCCGCCGGCTGAAGCCAAAAGCCTTTCCCCGTCAGCATAAAGGCTGGCCAGTTCCGGACCCAGGAATTTTTGCAGTTCTTCCGACATAGCAATTATTGAACATTTTTATCCCAGACCTGGATAAAGCAGGAGTAATCGAGGACATTAATCACTCCGTCGCCGTTGCAGTCATAACAACGCCCATTAGTGCCGTTATTGCCCCAGCAGGCATCCGCCTCACTGGAAGAAACCGTGCAGGCGCCTGATTGGCAGGTTCCGGCTTGGTTATCCGCCGTGGTACATGTTGTTCCGTCAGTTATGTTAGTAATCGTACAAGCATGATTGGAAGCTGTATAAGTTTTACAGACATCTTGGTCGCTGGTAGCCGGGCAGACATCGACACACTGTTGACTATTAGTGCATTGTTGCGTGTCCGGACATTGAGTGTTGCCAGTACAGGTACTAACGGTGCAGCTGGCAGCGTCTGTCGTGCAGCCATCAGCGTTACTTTCGGCCCCGGTTTTATAAGCGCAAGCCCCTGAGCCATTATTGCCGGCAATACAGGCCAGATGTGCTCCGTTAGGATCGGTACATTTTTTACTGCCGCCACCGCTCTGGGCGCATACCAACGGCGGATAACACTCGTCTCCAGCGTTGCAGCCGTTGCAGGTCGTGGAGCCATCAGCTTTAACGCAAACTCCCCCGCTGCCGTTTGCCGCCATCCGACAAGTTAGGCCGGTTGCACATGTTTTTCCGCCTGATCCGCCACAAACTTCACACTCGTTTGCCACCGAAGCAGAAACGGTTACCTGAACTCGACTGGCGCTTCCCCCGTCTTGATAAGTAATGCCAGCTGAAGAAGTATACGGATAAGAAACAAAAGGATTGCCGGAAACTCCGGTATTGGCATTGGTCCGGGCGTCACAAACCACCCAGTATGTTCCGGTAGACGGGAAAGTGATACTTTGGTTGGAACAACCACCGCTGGTATTGTTATTGCACATAGTTGTCCAAGAGGCTGATGAGGTCGGACTCCAGTAAAGCTGGCCGCTGGCAGCATTAGAATAGGTAAAACTGTAACTGGCTGCTTGGTTGATGATCGCCGTAGTGGGACCGGAAACCGAGCAGGAAGCAGCTGCACCCGCTGTCACCGATAAGCTGGTATAGTCGCTGTTATTGCTGTTGCAGCCGGAGAAACCCGAACAGCTAACCGAACCGCCTTTGTAATCACAGAAGGGATTACCGGAACAACTGCTATTGTCACTGGCGACGACATGGCACCAGATTTTGTAGTCGCCAACCGGCAACCCACTGACAGTATTACTAGAAATTTTGTAATATTTGTGACTCTGGCTATCTGTAAAAACAGGGTTACCGAAACCTGACAAAGTATTAGTATCTGTCCGAGAAATAAAGGCGTCAGTGGTGCCTCCGGTCCCGGACATGGTAATTGTTGCTGATTGGCCGGTATTAATGCTTGTTGGGGATAAAGAAATCGAGCAGGACATTGCCCCCCCGCCACCTCCGCCGGGATTGGTATAGGTGCTGGTTCCAGTCACAAATCCCCAACTGCCGCAGGGATAATTTGGGTCGCCGGGAATGCCATTAACACATTTAACTCCGCAGCTAGCCACACCCCATGTCAGTTGCCACCAGTAAGGCGTATTTGGTTTAAGCTGTTTAACATGGTCACCGTTCCAGTCAGCGGCAAAAGTCGTCCCCTTGCCGGCCCCGGGTTCCCGGTAAAAGTCGACGATCGAAACCCCATCATAGTAAGGTGCTTTAGTGGCTGCGAAAACCATACAGTCAGCTGTTTGAGCCTGACAGCTAAAGATTCGAACATTAGCATAAGCCTCTCCCCCGGATGGCGGCGTAGTATAGGCCCAAGTGAAATTAGGGTTAAGTACCACATTTTGGGCGCTGACCATCGGCAAAACCGTACTGGTATTGACCACCTGGGGAATACTACAAGAGCTGCTACCACACCAGGCTTCCCGGGCATAGCCACAAGCGCAAGATTTGCTAGGGTTTGGAGCTCGACACACCGTGCCGCCATGGCCGTCCGGATAATTACATTGATCTGATGGACAACCCGCCGAGTCACAGCCGCTGGCGTCAGCACACCTGGGAGCAGGAGCGTTCCGGCTGCCATTACACTGATCCTGGCGGCATTGTCCCCTTAAATCATAATTAGGGCAAGAATCATATCCCTTTCCGGCGGCAATGTCGTCACAGCATGATGGCGGCGTTTGTGAACACCAGGCCGGTGCTGAACTGGCTTTTGGTAAAGAAATAGTTGTTTGCAGATTACGAACGCGGATAACCGTGGCTCCCAAAACCACAAACGACCCCACCAAGGCCACCATGCCAACTCCAAAGGTAATGGCCTTACCTTTGGAAATATTCCAATTATGCCAGTCTAATCTGCCAAACAACATAAGCTATTTTCCAACATTTTGGTCATAAAACTTGGTGAAACAGGCCCGGTCCAAAATATTAATCTTGTCATTTTTATTATCTTTTAAACAATCGAAGCACTTTGCCGGCGGGTGCGGATTCCCCTGGCATTTGTTCGAATCCACCTCTGCCGCTTTGGAGGAAGTGGCGTTTTGCGGCCGATTAACCCCTCGGACTAGCAAAAAAAACAGGATGCCGATGGAAGCCAGAAAAAACAGCAGAGTTAAAAAATAAAGAAATTTTGAATTCACGAATTATTTTAATTATCTAAGAAACTTAAGTTTTAAAAAAAGACTGCCGATTAACAGAAAAACTCCTCCGCCAACCATCATGAGGGTATTTTCTATAGCTCCCGTGGGCGGCAGCGGCGCAGTGGTCGTCGTGGTGCCGCCGGCAGTAACCGTAAAAACAGCATTATTGACGGTAGTCAACAAATTGGTCGGGCCTGAAGCCGCAGCCACCAGCGAAGTTCCGGTCGTAACCGTAGGATCAAAAACAAAAGTTACCGGCGCCGAACCGGCGGCAATAGCCCGAAAAGTAATGGTCGCCATTGTTCCTCGGGTCGTCACTGCCGTCCCAAGGCTTCCGGAATCGTAGCGAATTTCCCCTTTTGTCGGGTCCGTCGCCGAAGTCCCGATCGTATTGGTCAAGGGATCCTGATTAAAAAGCGACCCTTTGGTAACCGTCAATGCGGTTAATTTAGAACTGTCAAAATCGACAATCGCCGAGGCGGCTGAAATCGAATCGGTTCCAGGATCGACAATTATATCCACCGTGAAAGTACTGCCGACCGCCTCAGTTCCGGAAGCTGGAGACAGGGAAAGAGTGGCGGCAAGAACCGAAGCCGGTTTAATAAAATTAATAAAGTTAATAAGAATTACAAAGATAATGGCAGTAGTGAGGACTTTTTTCATTGGAAATTAAAACTGGCATTCGTCACCGAGCCTAAAATATCCTGGGCTGTCGCGTGGTCAGCAATATTACTGTCCGTTGTGGCTCCCGGCGCAAACTGAAAATTAATGGTTGCCTGGCCCCGGGCAATTGGCTTAACCCGGAAGGTGCCAACGATGCCGGTGATTGCCTTGGGAGTAAAAGCCAAAGCGGAAAGCCTGATTTCGCCTTTAACATTATCGATTTTGTTAACCGGATATTGCTCAAAGGAGTTGGTAACCGTTACCGTTGTCCCGTTAACCTGAATCTTTTTGGGATCAAAAGTCAAAATAATATCCACCCCGTCAATGGTTTTGCCGCTGGAATTAACAATAATGCCCACCGGGTAGCTGGTTTTGCCGTCGACGACAAAATCCCCCGTTGCTGGAGACAGAGCCATGGTAGCGTTTTCTTCTGCTGCTTTCGTCGCCAGATTTTGGTTGGTGTTAGAAGCCAAATTGGAAGAGCCTTTAGAAGTGACTGTCAGCACGCCCACCGTCAGAGACAGCACCAAAACCAGAAATCCTGAAGCCAGAGGCAGGTACGAGATCGGACTTTTCATGACTACTATAGTTATAAGGCGAAGTGAACAGGAGTGTCAATAACTATCTTCTATCCTCTATTGCCGATCGTTTTTTTAACTGTGCCAGTTTCCACATGAACAGTTTTCCTTTGCTCTGGGCGTTGGCATCCAAAACAAAAGAGAGGGCCTGGTCCAAAAGATCCCGCGGTGTTTGTTTGGCCAGCTTAATATAAAGAGCTTTATGGGCCATGTCCTCCAGCTTTTCTGTCAAGTAAATTCCATATTGTTGAAACTCCCGGGAAAGATATTTATCCTCGTTATTGTTTAAATTGATTTTATTTAAAACCGTCTTTAATGATTGCATCGAAAACTTTATCTAAAATAACTAGCTCTTCATCGGTGAAGTTTTGCAAAACATATTCTTCTCCTGGGATCCGGTTCTGAGAATTGCGGTTGTCTATACCTATGCGTATGCGCCAAAAGTCTTTTGTTCCCAGAGCTTCTTCAATCGAGTTTACGCCGTAGTGGACCTTCGGCCCGATTCCTTTTTGGATCTTGTATTGGCCCAGGGGAATATCCAAATCATCATGGGCGATGCAGAGGTCGTCCGGCGTTATTTTGTAGAAGTTATATAGCTGCGCCACAAACTTTCCGGAGTCGTTCATTAAACTCTCGCTTTCCATAGCCCTAATATCTCCCGGATTCCCCATCTCCTTCATTTTCTTCACCAAAAGTTTCCCCGCACTATGGCGGTTTCTGGCGTAGTGTTCACCCGGATTCCCCAGTCCAATAAGAAGTTTCATATCTTTAAAATACACCAAAAGCACTGGCTCTCACCAGTGCTTCTAACTAGTTAATAACCTATCTAACCCAACCTTTAGCTGGCTATTTGTAATAGCTCTTCACCTGATAAAGCAAATAGAAGCCGATTAAAGCTCCCACGATTGCCCCGATCAGATTTAAAGCTACTACCGACGCGATGACGGACACCAGTTCGCTGCCGAAAAGCAGTTTCCAACCGGACATTTTCCGGTCACGAAGGCCGGGAAAAGCCATCACCATTAAAACGCTTGATCCTAAGGCCAACACCGCTCCAACAATACTTCCGGCCGCTAGTCCTACCCCGCCGCCCAAGGCGATAAAGGGTGAGAGTGCAGTCAGAAAACCGGTTGCGGCAATCGATCCCAGAATTCCCAGAATTCCGAAAATTAGCGCTAGCCAGGGAGCAATTTTTACCAGAATTTCTCTGACATTAGCGGGAAGATTCGGAAGCTTGGCGAACCATTCGCCCATGGTCTTAATGACTTCGTCGAGGCTTAATTTTGTTTCTTTCGCTGCCATTTATTCTCACCCCCTTTCACATGATCTGCTTTCAGTTTTTCACGGGGGCAGCTACTTGTCAACTGGAAGATTTACGAGTCTGTCAGTTCCAAACTCTTCACCGTAGGCAGAGCCGAACCCACAATTCCGGCCAGTTCGCCGTGAATCGCTCCGGTCTGCTCCATTAAGGTCCGCACTGACTTTTCCTGCCGGGCCCATTTCGACGAAAACCAACGCTTTTCTTTTTCAATATCTTCCAAAATGAATTGGTACGAATCCATCATTGCTTCGACCCGGTGGGCAAACTGCGATCCGGTGACATACTTATAAAGCTCGTCTTTATCTTCTCCTGTGACCTCGGCAGCTTTGCGGATGTTAGTCGCCTGAACCAGATGGTAGCGCAAAATCCAGCTTGCCCCCAAAGCGCTGCCTAAATTAGTCACCCAAATGCCGCTGTAATAACCCAGATTTTTCACCTTTTCCGGCAAAACCGCGGAAATAATTACCGCCACATCCGCGCCGGCTGCCCGGGCATCTTCTTTCAGTTTGGCTACCCAGCCGTCGCTCCAGGCTTTAGTTTGCTTTGATTCCCACAAAATCTTGCCGCACTCGCGGCCATTTTTATCGAAGACTGTTTGGAGCACATCCCCGCCCCGAACCCCCTTAGCTACCGGAGCAATTTGATCGTTGGGGAATTCCGCTTTCAAAAATTCTTCCAGAATTAATTCCTGAACTTCGCCTTGGGTCTGCTGTGACCCCTGTTCTAACTTCCTCCGTAGTTCATCGTTAACAGTTGAAGCATCCTGAAGACGTTTTTCGTACTCAGCCATTTTTAGACGGTTCTCTTCGTCTGCTCTCTTTTTGACTTCTTCAGTAATTTTTTTCTCGTCCTCTACTAGCTTTCTTTGAAATTCCAATTCTCGTTGTTGATCTTTCTGTTCAACCTCACGAATTTTCTTATTCTTCTCTAAGAGTTCTTGCTCTGCTTCTTTGGCTCGTTTTCGTTGCTCCTCTACTTCATTCGTTTTATCCTTTAGCTGTATTTCCATCTCCCGGCGAACCTTCTCCTCCGCTTTCGCCTCGGCTTTCAGTTCGTATTCATGCGAGAGCGCTTCAGTCAGGGGAAATTCCTGTTTACAGTGAGGACAAATGATTGTAGCTTGCGCAGCCATTAATGTGGCTCTAAATTAGTCTTTTTCCTTTAAAAAAGCAATGCGAAAGAAAGGCGAAACTAGCTTAACCGGGGGTCCTTCTGGCAATCCGGTCCCACCCCAGTCCACCAAAATGCCATATCTGAAATAAGATTAGAAAGAAGACTTATCCTCTCTCCCACATTTTTCCCAGGAAACAATTCTTCTGTAGGATAAAACTCCATCACTTCAAAATTACCGCGCCACAGGTCCTGAATGTCCTGCCAAGCAACTCTTAAATGAGTTCCTTCGAGCGTCGTTGGGGATATTTCTGGACTCTGCATCATTTTTGTAATTTAGCCATTTCGTGGATTTCCATTAGAGAAGTGGCATCTTCGGGCTGTTTGTCTGTTCGCCAGTTGTCCAGTCTGGGAAAGCGCAGGGCGTAGCCGGCCGTGTGCATCGGGCTTTTGGTTAATTGATCGGCTCTAAACACTCCCACCAACTTAGGCTTCATCCAGACATCAACCGCCATAACTTTATTAACATCGAAATTCTTTGGTTTTTCGGCAACTTTTAATTCCTGGCCGTTTTTCGCCAATTCTCGCCATTCTTCGTCAGTTAATCCCGTCCCTACTTTACTTATGGTCTTAAATGTATCTGTTTTTTGATCAAAAATCCCAATTAAGAAGGCTCCCACGCCGAATTTGTTTCGTTTTCCTTGGCCAAAATCATAACCCATGACCACCGCGTCGACAGTGTCATTCATTTTGCCTTCATAAGAAGCTTTGAGTTTTATCCAGTTCCAGCCCCGTGCTCCGGCCTGGTAAACACCATCCAGTTTCTTGGCCATAATCCCCTCCAGACCTTTTTTAACGCTCTCATCAAAAAACTTTTTCAGCTCATTCGGATTGTCCATGACCTTCATTTCCGCCGGAACGATTATCTGATTATTTTTTAGCAGCTTTTCTACCAGCTCTCGGCGCTTAGTATAAGGCTCATTAATGTAGCTTTTGCCGTTGTATATTAAGACATCAAAAACGACGAGTTTAAGGGGAAAATTCTTACTAAAGAGGTCAATATCATATTTTCT
Organism: Patescibacteria group bacterium; assembly: GCA_023380635.1. Taxonomy (NCBI): domain Bacteria; species Patescibacteria group bacterium. Next base: position 547,596 of record JAMCRP010000001.1, on the reverse strand, counting down.
TTTGCGCTGAACCGTTTCCTGAAAAGGCAGGTATTTTCCGGTCTTGGGATCAAAACCAATGGCTTCGCCGTCAAGAATAACATCTTCACAATCGACTTCTTTCTCCGCCGCTTCCACTAGGTCCGGATACATGGTCGTGACATTCTCCAAACCTCTACTGTATAGCCGTACTTCACAATTCTCTTTACGCTTTACGCTTGACGCTATACGCTTTAGATGCAGTTGGGTCCGTAGTCCATCTATCTTAGGTTCGACAGCTGCCTTACCGCCCGCTTTTTCCAAAATATCCTTGGCGTTAGTCAGCCGCTCTGCCCGCATGGAAAGGATCGGAGTTTTTACCGCTGGTTTGACATGTTCGATACCGGCTAAACCGAATTCTTTGACCTGTTTAACAATGTAGCCCAAATCCGGCCGGATGTTGTAAGCCGCTTCAATCCGATCCTTATTCTTTTTTGTGCCGTCGAGCATCCACGACAAGCCTTCCAAAACGGTCATATCCGAAAACCCCAGGCGCATTTTGTCCACCGGAATCCGGGCAATGTACCGGGCAGATAGCGGATCAGATTCTTTTAACAACTCTGCTAGTGTACCGACCTTTTTTTCCACTGATCCTTCTCCTCCCGTCCGGGCAATTTCCAATAGCTTTTCAAATACCTCCTTCACGCTTAAGTTTCTTAAGTCTCTTAAGTTACTTAAGGATCTTAAATGTTGGGCCACTTCTCCCAGATCACCGGTTTTTTTAAAAGCGTCCGTCGCTTCTTCCAGGGGTTTATCATAGGCCAAAGAAATGGACTTTAGGACCATTTTTTCCGCCATTCCCAACTCCACCGGTTCATATAAAGGAGCTACCCTGCCTTGTGTTAGGTATGCGACCTTATCGATTTCCTCAACAGATGTTTCCTTAAACAGCTCCCCGAGGATTTCGACCATAGCGTTGCGGCTCGAAGTCTGCTCCAGTTTGTCAAAATATTCTGAAAGTTTTTTAAAAGTCATAAGATTCTTAAGAGACTTAAATTGCTTAAGATACCTACTTCATTTCGTATCTCGCTGCCTTGGTTTTCCCTTTCTTTTTAACAATCTTTTTTTCCATTAAATCCTTCAGGTCCCGCAAAACCGTGTCCTCAGACACCATCGGCAGGATCTCTTTGAACTGCTGATTAGAAAGATACCCCACTTCTTCAATATATTCTACAAGCTTAATCTGCCGTTCGTTTAAGAAAATCTGGGCCCCCGCTTTGGCTTTTAATTTTAAATCCAGCGATAAATGCTGAACTTTATCCTTTACCCGGTTAAACTCAATCGCCACTCCTTCAGTAAAATATTCCAACCAGGAAGTCAGGTCATGATCAGGGTTCTGGTCGGCGGTTTTAATGGCGTAATAGTAGCCGGCGACATTTTTGTCGTAGTATTCTTCCAAAGAAAACAGTTTACGAATATCGTAGCCTTCGTTAAGAAGGATTAGCGTTGCCAAGGCTCTGGACACCCGCCCATTGCCCTCGGTAAACGGGTGAATGTTAACGATCGCATAGTGAGTAATGCCCGCTTTTAATATCGGGTGCAAATCGCGCGTCGACGGATCTTCCAGCCATTCAAAAAAATCTTCCATTTGAAACGGCACTTCGACCGCCGGGCAGGGCCGGTGAACAATTTCCCCGGTTAAAACGTCCCGCAAGACCACTTGCACCGTGCGGTATTTTCCGATCTGGTCTTCCGGGATAATTCCCGCCACCGTTAGCTTGTGCAGTTCTTTCAACGCGTCTTGGGTGTACAGTTTCTGGTTTCCCTTATACCCCCCATTTCCCCCATCTCCTTTATTTCCCTGGACTTTTTTTTCCAAGAACTCCAGCACTTTCCGGTAATTAATGACCTCTTTAACATCCCGTTCCCGGGCCACGACCTGGTGGCCTTCCATAACTTTTTTAACCTCTTCCAGATTAAGCTCATTGCCTTCCACGTGGGTGCCGTAGTGAACTGCCCGGAGTTGAGCGTCTTCCTTAAACTTGGCTTCCCAGGCCGGCAGGAGTGCCGCCGAAGCAATGACCGCTTTGGCTCCTTCCACCAGGCCAATATCTTTCAAGAGTTTTGGGGAGATGGTGAATTTTGGGTAGTACATATAGTTCGCCCCATTTTGGGCTTGTTAGTCATGACATCAAGCCATTCCCGAACTGGTATCCGAACATTTCTCAGCAGTCCACCGCGGTATTTTTCCAGTTCTGAAAGAGTAGTGACAGACGCAGCCGCGGCAAGAATACTCAGATAAACAACTGTCTCTGCTTCCACAAAACCATATTACCGCATTTTCTCCGCAAAGACTATGGAGTAAAATTACCTTTATGCAGGTGTTTTTGTATTCCCAATACGGGCGTTATCCCAAGGAAATCGAAAAAACGGTTAAAGAAATGGGCTTGGAAATTGTCAAAAAGAACCCGGAAGTAGTTATTACTTTCGGCGGCGATGGAACGCTCCTTGGCGCGGAAAGAGATTTTCCGGGCGTTCCCAAATTGACCCTGCGTAACAGTGAAATTTGCCACTTCTGCTCACCGCTGCCCAATGAAGAGATCCTGAAATTATTAGCCCATAACCAACTGGAAACCCGGGAGCTGATTAAACTTGAAGCCGATTTTAATAAGCACAAACTAACTGCTTTGAACGACATTGTTGTGGCTCACAAATTCCCCAATACCGCTTTGCGTTTTCGGGTTTTTACCAGCGACCAGCAACCAGCAACCAGCAACCAGCTTATTGGTGATGGTGTGGTCATTTCCACTCCTTTTGGCAGCACGGGCTATTTTAATGCCATTACCCATCAGGTGGTAGTTAGCGGTCTTGGTCTGGCCTACAACAACATTCACCCCTTCCCCAACGAGGCCTTTACCATTTATCCGGAAGAAACGGTGATTAAAGTGACTATTACTCGCGGTCCCGGAGTTCTGGCCGCCGATAATGACCCCCACCTTATTGACTTGAAAGAGGGCGACGAAGTGGTCATTAAAAAATCTTCCCAAACTACCAAAGTCCTTATCCCAGTTCAATAAGCTGCGCCCTGCGCAAAGCGCTTCGATCCACCAAGTGTAAATCCGTCGTCGTCATGATCGTCTGTTGTTTGGGAATCACTTCTAAAATGTGATGGCGGTTGGCGTGATCCAACTCGGAAAAAATGTCATCCAACAAGAGCACTGGGGCCGTTCCCGTAATTTCCCGGACATACTCCAGTTCTTTGAGTTTAATATTAAACACTGCCAGACGCTGTTCGCCCCGAGAACCAAAGGCTTTTACCGGCCGGTCATGATGATTAATGATAAAGTCATCGCGCTGAGGGCCAACTAAAGTCGTGGCTGCCGCCACTTCTTCAAGCGCGTATTTTGCCAACCGTTCGGCGGAAATAACGCTGGAGTCATAAGTTAAACCCAAAAACTCCAGATAATCTTTGCGCCGGTTATGAATTACTTGTCCATTAGTAATTAAAAGATTATTCCAGTAGACTAGCTGTTCCCGGCTGATTCCTTCCTCGCGTATCCGCCAGAGTAACCGGTTACGCTGTCGCAAGGCTTTCTCGTAAATATGTGCTGCCAAACGATAGTCTTTATAGATTTGCTCCAAAACCGAGTCTAAATAGCGGCGGCGCACCGCTGGCCCGTCGGTGACCAGTTCAATGTCCTGCGGCGAAAAAAGCACCGCGCGCAAATTACCGACGAAGTCCGCCTGTCGCTTTCCCACCCCATTTACTTTGTAGGTTTTTACAAATCTCTCCCTTGCGTCCCAATCAACTTCCAACTCGTTATCTCCTAACTGACCTACTAACCTACTAACCTGCTGACCTACTTTTATCATTTCATGTTCGTTTTCTGCCCGAAAACTCTTGCCCGTCGCCAGGAGATAAACGGCTTCGACAATATTTGTCTTGCCAATAGCGTTAGGTCCCACGATTAAAGTCGCCCCGGGATTAAACTCGAAGATTTTTTTGGAATAACTGCGAAAATTTTGGAGCGTTAATTTGGCCAGCACCACAAGGCTATTCTACCTTATTTTGGTTGAGGAGAACACTCTTTCGGACAGTTTATAATTTCTGAAGTAGCCGTTTCATGAGCTTCTTCATTCGTAACGATAACGATCCCCTGTTCGTATCTATTTCTATCTAGATGGAAGTTGATTCTATTTTTATACAGCCCTCTCGCTATTTCCTGACAGCGCAGACAATTTTCCGGCGTACAGTTATTAGCCATAATTTTCAATCTATCACCCCGCTCTTTCTTTTGACAAGAGATCAATTCTTATTTCTGGCACTTTGGACAAAAAAAAGTTCCCCGCCCGCCGATTTCGCCGCGAACCACTTTCCCTCCGCAATTATTCGGGCACGGTTGGCCGGTTCGGCTGTAAACTTTGAAGTGTTCCTGCATTTTGCCGGGGTTGCCGGCGACATCAACATAGGCCTCATCTCCCGCCGAACTGCCATGGTATTTTAGCCCTTCTTCCAAGACTGATTTTATACAAGCGTACAGCTTTTTAATTTTCTCTTTTTCTACTTCTTTCCCCCGTTTCATTGGGGAAATTCCGGCGCACCACAAGGCTTCGTTGGCATAAATGTTCCCGATCCCGGATATTTTGCTTTGATCCAAAAGTAGCAGCTTTACCGGCCGGCCCCAATTGCTCAAAATTTTCTCCAGATACTCTAGTGTAAATTCGTCCGAGAAAGGTTCAGGACCATGCTTTTCTGAAACTTCCACCAATTCATCATCCGTCAGCACCTTGACCCACCCGAACTGCCGCATGTCATTAAAAAACAAAACCCCACCGCTCAATTGGAAAATGATATGGGTAGTCTTGCCAGGTAAAGTAGTGCCGGCAAAAGGTATCGGGTTCGGAAAAGTTACCGTCTCCCTATTGTTACTATTGTTACTAATGTCACTGTAAATTAGTTGTCCGGTCATTTTGAGGTGGACCACCAGATTGCGGCCATGGTCCAGTTTAATAATGATCATCTTCGCCCGCCGCCGGACATCCAAAATCTTAGAACCGATTATCTGTTCCTTGTTCCCTGACCAAAGCTTGGACAAACGAATATCTATCCCAGTAATCGTTTTGCCCACCAGGTTTTCTTTTAGCTGGTTAACAATCGTCTGGACTTCAGGTAATTCCGGCATATGTGTTGTATTGCGCTCGTTTCACTCGCTCGCGATAATACGGGACATTTCTTTTATAAACCTTTCTTTTGAAAACTTTTCCGCCTGTTTTTGGCAGTCGGCTTTATTGATTTTCATTTTTTGAATTCTTTGCATGGCTTCCACTAGGCTTTCCACATTATATTCCTTGAAAAAAGTCCCGGTTTTGCCCTCGATGACCGTTTCCAGATAGCCTCCGGAGGCATAAGCCACAACCGGCGTCCCGGCCGCCATCGCTTCTACCGGCGTCATCCCGAAATCCACATCCTTTTCCAGGACAATAAAGGCCAGCGCTTTGGCCATCAGTTGGTTTCTTTCTTCATCCGGTACCCGGCCCAAAAATTCAATGTTATCTGATTTTCTTTTTTCAATTTCCGTATTTTCCCACTGCAGTCCGGCCTTTTCACCGACAATTTTGAGCTTTACTCCGAGTTTGTTCGCCGCCTCCATGGCCATGGGAATCCCTTTCTCCCCCACAATCCGGGAAACAATTAAAAAGTATTTATCGTCTTTTTTAATCCCTGCCGTTTCTTCCTCGATTTTTACCGTGTTTACCGGCGGATAGATTATTACTGCTTCCTTGCGATAAAACTTCCTGATCCGGCCAGCGACATTTTTAGAATTAGCGATAAACTGGTCCACTCGTTTGGCTCCAAGGGCGTCATAAAGGCGCAGGAAATGGCCCACAATGTACCCATAAACATTTACAATCGGATAGCGCTTCCACTCCACCGAAGTTTCGTAGCCGTATAAAAACCGTGACGGTGTATGGCAATAGCAAATGACTTTAGCCTCCTTAGGAATTCGCACTGGTTTGGTTAAGTAGCCGCTGCTGGAAAGAATGACCGTGTCGTACTTAGAAAAGTCGAAGCTCTCCCAGACCGTCGGAATTAGAAACCGGAAGGCACTGTGGCAATTTTTATATTTTAAAAGCAAATTAGCCCAGGACGGAATGAGTTTCACCCCGACTTTTTCAAATTCTTTTTCAGCACTGCCGTCGGCCACAAAGGCAGTGTAGATCGGTGCTTCGGGAAACATTTCATGAAGAGCCATTAAAACCCGCTCCGCCCCGCCAAATTCCTTAATATAGTCATGGACCAAGGCAATTTTATGCTTGTTTTCAGCCACAACCCTAATTATACTAAACTGCCCATGGACGAACTAACCGAAAGCCATTGTCTCCGTTGCGGGACTACTATAGAAAAACACGAAGTCCCTGGCCGGCGGTGGGTAGTTCTCAGAAATGGACAGAAAAGGATTGATATAGAAGATTTCAGCGATTTTCCCGAGAGCTGCCAAAAGAACCTTGATTCCCACTGTCCCGCTCTTAAGTTTCTTGGCTAAAGCAACTTTATCTGCGGATCCTCGGCAGGAGTTGTCTTTAAAAAGTCTTTCTCTATCCTCGATACCAAGCTCTTAAAGCCTAATTTGTTCTGCATATACTCCGCCCCGTTTTTCCAGTTAATATTTTTTACTTCGGCTTTATCCAATTCCAGTTTAAGCGGCACATCACAGACAATTCTGGCCAGCTCTTGAGCCAAGCCGGCATTTTCAGCTCCCTCGGCCAGTTTAGTGGCTACTTTTGGCGGTAGTTCTCCCAAATGTTTATAGAGATTTTCCAGAGTGTCATATTTGGCAATTAAATCCTGGGCTGTTTTCGGCCCTATGCCCACGACCCCGGAATAATTGTCCGAGGCGTCACCTTTGAGAGCTTTAACATCCACCCATTGGGACGGATTTACGCCAAACTCTTCTTTAATCAATTCCTGGGTATAAATTTTCGTTTCACTCAATCCCTTCACCGGCACACATACCTTCACCTGATCATTTACGAGCTGCAACATATCTCTATCTCCGGTAACTATTACCACTTCTGTCTGTGTATCCTTATTTCGTATTTTCGCTGCCTGAGCAGCGAGTGTCCCGATAACATCATCCGCTTCATATCCTCCCACTTCATAATGTTCAATTTCCAAAGCCTCCAGAAGCTCGTGAACCAGCTTAATCTGGTCTTTTAGTCCATCCCCCATTTCCGGCCGCCGCGCCTGGTATTGGGTGTATTTTTGCTGCCTAAAAGTGGGCTGGGGCAAGTCAAAAGTGACAATTAAATGGGTCGGTTTTAGGTCTTCCAATACCCGCAGGAGCATAGTCATAAAGCCGTAGACGGCGTTGGTCTGGGTCCCTTCAGCGTTAGTTAAGGGCGGCAAAGCATGATACGCCCGATGAAGTATGGCATGACCGTCAATTAAAACTAATTTCTGTGTCAATTTAAAAATGGACGGCAGCGAAGGTAATTTTTCGAGCCCGAGGGTAAGCGTTCCGGGCACCTGTCTAGGAACCTACTGTCTAGACTAAAAGTAATGAGTACCCGGGATCGCAGCCGAGCGCGAGAAAAAGTTACCGAGCTGACAAACCCAAATCATGATTTCGCCGCCGCTAACGCCGGCTTGGCTATGCCCACAATTTGTTCAAATTCTTCACCCTCCAGGGTTTCCTTGGCCATCAAGGCATCGGCCACTTTGTCCAGAAGTTTGCGGTTTTTCTTCAAAATGGCCTTAGCGGTCTGCAAACCCACATCAATCAGCTTTTTAACTTCGGTGTCAATTTGGGCCGCCATGCCTTCCGATATCCGCACCTGTTCCGGGTAAAGCCGGCCATCGGGCCCACGCATGTCTCCGCCCAGGTTCACCGGTCCCAACGGACTCATGCCGAACTCTTCCACCATTTCCCTCGCGATGGTTGTCGCCGCAGAAATATCTGAGGACGCTCCGGTGGTCATTTCCGTAAACACCAGTTCTTCCGCTGCCCGGCCGCCAAGCATGGAGGCAATCTGCTGAATTAAATGGGTTTTCGTCTCATGCAGTCTATCCGCTGCCGGCGGGATTAAGGTGTGACCTAGCGACATGCCCCGGCTGACAATACTGATCCGGTGCACCGGATCCATGTGCGGCAGGAAGTGGGTGACAATGGCGTGACCGGCTTCATGGTAAGCCGTAATTTTCTTATCCTGGTCCGACTGCAGCCGTTTCCGCTCCGGGCCAAGTTTTACTTTCGTGGCCGCCTCTTCAATATCTTTCATATCGATGGCAGTTTTATTCAGGCGGGCTGCCAGAATAGCCGCTTCGTTAAGCATATTTTCCAAATCGGCGCCGGAAAAACCGACGGTTCTTTTAGCCACCTTTTCCCAATCCACATCTGCCGCGAAAGGTTTACCGCGTTTATGAACCTGAAGAATTGCCAGTCTCCCCTCTTTATCCGGAAGATCCAAAAGCACCCGGCGGTCAAACCGCCCGGGCCGCATTAAAGCCGGGTCTAACAAGTCCCCGCGGTTAGTTGCCGCCATAACCACTACCTGTTCGTTGGGCTCGAATCCGTCCATTTCAATTAAAATCTGATTTAAAGTTTGCTCCCGTTCATCGTGGCCGCCGACCAAACCCATACTGCGGGTCCGGCCGATAGCGTCAATTTCGTCTATAAAAATAATTGCTGGCTTGTTCTTTTTGGCGGTAGCAAACAAATCTCGCGCCCGGGAGGCCCCGACTCCCACTAGCATTTCCATAAATTCGCTGCCCGCCATGGCAAAGAAAGGCACGCCCGCTTCTCCCGCCACAGCTTTGGCCAGGAGAGTTTTACCGGTACCTGAAGGACCAACCAAAAGCACGCCTTTTGGCGTCCGCGCCCCCAGCTGCTGGTATTTCTTGGGATTCTTCAAAAAGTCAACCACTTCGGTTAACTCCTGTTTAGCTTCTTCAACGCCGGCCACATTGGCAAAAGTTACTTTCGGTTGATCTTTAGAGTAAAGTTTTGCCGGGCTTTGGCCAAACGAGAAAATCGAGTTGGCTCCCTGCATTTGACGACGATAGAGCCAAAAGATTAGCAAGAAAAAAAGCACTATTGGTCCGAATTGGAGGAAAGTATTTATCCAGAAGTTTTGTGTCAGGTCGTTTTGATTGACTAAAGTAATTTGGTTTGGGTCCAGCCCTAAACCGTTGGTTTTGGAAAACAATGTTTGTGATAAATCTTGGTTAGGGCTTTGTAGAGAATCCACTACTTTGCCGTCTTTGTAGGTCACCGTGAGATTTTCCTGGGAAACGACAATTTTAGAAATCTTGCCGTCTTTTGCGTCGGAGAGCACTTGGGAAATCGGCTCAGTCGCCGGTTTCGGGCTGGTACCGCCCACAAAACTAGAAATGCTCAGGAGCACCAGAAGCCCGATTAAGGTATAAAGCAGAATATTTTTTAAGTCAAAACGAAACTCCATCCGCAAGCCATGCAAAGCCTTGCGGCCGTTTTTTCCGTTTTTGCCGTTGTGGTTATTTTTTGTTGAGATCGGATCCGGTACTTTCATTATCTTATTTTGGTTCCGGGCTGCGGATCTTTATCAAAAGTATAGAGGGCCGCCTCGTCATGACCATCTGCAGCGAGCAGCATTCCCTGGCTCTCAAACTCCTGACCATTAATCTTAAACTTCTTGGGTAAGAGATTGGTGATAAAGACCAGTTTTCGTGCCTTAACCGAGCTTGGAGTATACCACTTTTTGATACCAGCGAAAATGGTGCGGACGCCGATTTCCGATCCGAAATTGACGGTTAATTTTAGGAGTTTCTCGCTGCCTTCTACCACCGAGGCTTCCGCCACTTCCCCGATCCGCAAATCCAGTTTGGCAAAATCGTCATAAATTATGGTAGGCTTCACAAGAGGAATTGTACTACACTAGTCCCATTTTTTCCCGAACCTCTTTGAGGGTTTCGTCAGCAATCGATTTAGCGTATTCGGCCCCGTCGGCCAGAATTTGGTCCACTTCTTCCGGGTGAGCCTCGTAGTAAGCCCGTCTTTCCTGTATCGGTTGCAGTTCTTTATAAATCGCCTCGGCCAGTTCAGTTTTCAGTTCCCCGTATTTTATGCCGGTAGTTTTATACATTTCCCGATATTGCATGGCCCGGTCATGGCCTTCGAATAATTCTACGAATGTCAGAATATTAGCCGCCGGGCCTTCACTGGGAAACTTCTCCCCCTTGCCATTGTCGGTAGGTGCTTTTGCCAAGGAAGCCTTAATTTCTTCTAAAGAACTTGTCAAGTTAATCGTGTTTCCTCGGGATTTACTCATCTTCCCTTCCCCGGAAAGCGAGGGAACATACTGACCAGGCATTTTGAAACTTTGTGGCTCCGGAAAAGTTTCTCCGAACATACTATTAAATTTTCTAGCCATTTCTCTGGCAACTTCCATATGTGGCTCTTGATCCTTGCCGATGGGTACTAGCGGAACTTTATAAATTAGTATGTCCGCAGCCATAAGTACCGGGTAATATAAAAGCCCCATGTTAACGTAGTCTGGATTTTGAGCCGCTTTTTCTTTATAGGTTGGAAGATCTTCAAGCCGCGAAACTTGGTAAATAGTCCCCAAATAATAGGCCAATTCTAGATGCTGCGCCCGCAGATCCGATTGGATAATTAAATGACATTTTTTTGGATCCAACCCTGCCCCTAAATAATCCAAGACCACCTCTCTGACCATTGGTCGCAGGGCTTTTATATCATACGGTGTCGTAATTGTGTGTAAATCAACCACACTAAAAATACAGTCATATTTATCTTGTAACTCCATCATTCCTTTGATAGCACCCAAATAGTTCCCGATGTGTGGTCGGGCATTAGCACGAACTCCAGAAAACACGCGTTGTTTCATATGATTATTCTAACAAAAATCTCTAGGAGTAAGGACGAAGATTATTTCGTGGTGCCACCCTACTTTGCTTCTCGTTATTTAGCCCTCGCCGGTTCCAACCTTCCGGGTCATTAAGCTCTGGAGTCGATTATAGAAGTAAAGGCTAGACCTTGTCAAACGACCTCAACCACTTCCCCAGCCTTCTCCGCCCGGGAAATAATCTCATCAACAGTCATTTGGGAAAAATCAACTTTTTCGCTCGTTAGTACGGATATTCCCTGCAAAATCCTCCGAGCTCGGACCGCGTCGTTACGCCACAAGCGCTTTACCATGGACACATCGGAGCCAAAACCTTTTTCGTACATGCTGATACTGGCAAAGATCGGTCCGGAGATCATCGAAATATTGGCCACATCCGCAAGTTTAATCTGCCGGGTGCTGCCGGAAGACAGAAAAATGTGATGGGTGACCGTTACTTTTACCTCATCAATAATTAAGGTATCTGGCGATAGTTCCCAGGGCCAGGCAGAAGTTACCTTAAGAATAACCCGCGGCGCTCCCACTTCCCTGGGTTTTTCCTGCGGCGTTGGTCCCAGAGGCGGACCGGGGGTTAATTTCTCCCCTTTTTCCTCCAGCATTCCCGGCGGCTTTTGTTCCTGGCGCTTAGGCTCCGTCGCCTCTTTTTCCAACTGACTTAGCGGCACCCGGTTTGGCATGAAAGGAGTATAAATTTATGGAGTAAGACTGCAGTAAGAACATAAGAACAATCGTTACGAGGTAAAAGCTTCCGTTAATCCGGCACTAACAAGTCTTCTTATTTTCCTCGACCAAGTCATTTTTGCCGCCTCGGTTTGACCGGTCTGGATTCTAGCTAGGCGTTCAAGACCGGAATAAATGTCTTTTGCCATTTTAACCGAAAGCCCGTGGCTATCAATAAATCTAAAGGCCGATTCAAAAGCTCTAGCTTGATCAGGAGAAAGATAAGCAATAAAAGTCTGTCTCGTATGCGAGCCGTGTCTGCGAACATCAAAAGCTAAAGCCCCTTTTTCTTCCCGATAAACCCGGCCTTCCCTGGAAAGACTCTGATCATTAATCACTTTTATGAAAGTCCACTTCCCGCCGATTATACCGAAGCGCTCCTGGCCGGGTCTTATCACCCGGATACTTGGAGCTGGATAGCCGGCTTCGACGCGGAAATAAGGCATAGCCGGATTATAGTTAAATTTAGACTGGCGTCAACAAAAAAAGAGCCCCCTTGGGCCCTAAATATTTGGTTGCGGGGCCAGGAATCGCGCCTGGACCGTCAGATTATGAGCCTGACATGCAACTTTACACTACCCCGCGATATTAAATTGTCTCTTAATTATACTTTCGTTGAGCTGGAGCGTCAATTATAGAAGTTCAAAAGAATAAATGGTGCCAGGGGTGGGGGTCGAACCCACCAAAAAGCGCTTATGAAACGCCCCACGGACCCGGCCGAAACCCTGGCAATAGCGCTATTATACTAAAAACTGACGCTTGAGATCAAAGTAGGAGTCTAGCCCATTTTTGCCAGTTTGGCGTCGCGTCGGGAGTGGCCACCGGCGTGTTATCCACCAACAGCTGCGATGGAATAATAATAATCTCCTCCCCGGGTTTGGACAGGCCCAACTGATCGCGGGCCACCTTTTCCCAATAGTTGGGATTTTCCACAGCCGCTTTTCTGCGCAGCAAGTCTTCTCGCTCTTTTGAGAGCACCGTTACCTGATTTTCCCGCTCCGTCAGTTTGTCGCCAGCCTGCCATAAATCGGCGATGGCCTTTATGGTGGTGACTATAAGATAGAGACAAACGACAATGGTTGCTAGTCTTAAAATTTTCCGGTTAGTCATAAGTTCCAGATTGAACTTTAACCCTAACGGTGGTATTATGGGCCATCATGGATTTAGACAAACAACTTGACCAATTTATAAATTTCCTCAAGAGCTCGCACAAAGCCACAGCCACCGTTATCGCTTACCGCAAAGACATTGCTCAACTCCTAGATTACCTGAAAAAGATCGACAAGACAAACTTAAAAGAAGTTACAACCGAAGATCTGAATAATTTCCTTAAACTTTTAAACGAGCAAAACTACACTCCCAAATCCGTCTCGCGAAAAATTAATTCCATTAAAACTTTCTACCGCTATTTGATCCTGAATAAGGTAATCGAAAATAATGTCGCGGCCGCCATCGCCCACCCTAAATTCGATTCGAAGGCCCCGCGAATCTTGTCCCGGATGGAATACCGGGCTCTGCGTGATGCCTGCCGGGATGATATCCGAATTGCGGCTATCGTGGAATTGCTCCTGCAAACCGGTATGCGCATCGGCGAACTCTCCGCTTTAACCACCGACTCAGTCAGCGAAAATTTTATTACTATTCCGGCTCTGGAAGGCCATCCCAGCCGCGAAGTCCCTTTAAACAAAGCTGCCAAAGAGGCTTTAAGTAAATATCTCGAAACCCGGCCGAAAGTGGCGACTAAAGCGTTGTTTGTCACTAAAACCGGCCACCCGTTATTGATTAGAAATATTAGAACTGCTATCGACCGCTATTTCAAAATTGCCGGTATCCAGGGCGCCAAGGTCAATGACCTGCGACACACTTTTATCGCCCACCACCTGGCCGCGGGTGCATCACCGGTGCTTATTAGTAAGTTAGCAGGCCACAAGCGCATTGCCACCACGGAAAAATATCTGGAATTCATCAAAGATCTCCCCATTGAAAAGACTAAACTCGACGAGCTTTAATATCTTCTAATGCTTTATAGTATCGAAACCTCCGATGGCTTTAGCCGGCGAAACCGAGGCGAGCGCGACTTTTTGGTAGAGCTGAAGGACCACACGCTTAATGTTGACAGTCGTTTGCGGAATGAAGCTCAGGCTCTCTTAGCCACCGAGTTACGCTATCAAGGTTTATGTAAAGAAGAATTCCGTGCCAAACGAAGACTCGAAGTGGCTGACCTGCGCTCCAAAAGAACTTCTCCTTATATTCCGGTCGCTGATAAACAGACGCTCGGGCCTTTTACTTTTGGTACAGTCAACGGCAAAAGGACTAGAAAAGAAGCCGATCCGCATTTTGCTCAAGGCGGCCAACCCAAAGTTTATGACTACATCCCTCCGCGAACCTTTGTGGCCGAAGAAGCCTTGGATCCCCAAGAAATTCCAGTTACTTGGCTGCACGAATTTAGTGAGTACTTATTTATGTCCCTCTTATTACCCTACGATCCAGCGCATTTTATTGCGGATAAACTGGAAGGATTAGCTCGCAAGGTACTCATCAACTTCGCGTGGCGAGATATCCGTGAGCATCAACCAGCGCCGGTCAAAGGGGACTGAATTCCCATAATTATCCGCTTCCAAACCCGATTCCGGCCCATCATCCCACCATTTTTCCCACTTTTCCCGACTCCAGTCTAGTAGGCCGCCGATGTAAGTGCTGGGGTCATAAAAAAGCACCCGGCGATCTTTATAAATTAAAGGTGTTTTAATCACAGCGACAGTATGTGATTCAGGCGGATCTGTGGTTTCGTCAAAGCCCGGACTTATACGCCGATCCCATACCGACGCGAAGATGTCGACATGAACTGGAAGTTTTTCCACCATCGCTACCAGTCGTTCGAAAGGACAATCCCACTCAATATGATGACGGATACCAATTTTTTCCAGGTAAGCCACTACATCATCGTTATCCGTTCCTCCGGCTACCGTTGTTTTCATTTCTTTAATTAACTTTTGCCGCAATTGCTGACGGTTGCCATTATGATATTCAACAGAGTGCAGTCGCGCTTCTTCTAAAGCCACCCAACACAAACCTTCCCCGTTTTGCTTGAACTCGTGGGTTATTAATCTGGAACGAAAATGTTCAGCTCGTAGCGCCATAAAAGCAACAAAAAGGAGTATCTTACACTTGTGAAGATTTTTAAAGAACTAATTTACTCTTTCTCGATTGTATCTCCGTCTTTGACCGGCATATCGACTTTGATTGCCACTTCGTCTCCTTTCTTGGCGGTTTTAACTGGTTGGTGATCCACCTGCATCGAAGTGACCGTTTGTGAAAACTTGGGGCCGGTTTTACCCACAATATCGATCGAATCGCCTAGTGCGATTTGCCCCGTTAAATCTAGAACCGCGACTCCTATGTGGTCAAAGTAATGTGAAACCGTGCCAACTGTCTTGCCCATATTTCTCACCTTCTCTCTAAGGTGTTTTCGGGCTGCGGTGGATCCGGTAGGACTCGAACCTACAACATGATGTGTATAAGACATCTGCTCTACCATTGAGCTACGGATCCCTAATGGTATTCTAGCAGATTATGTTAAAAGAGGTGGCTTCGGGAAGCGATTTCCGCTTCCACTTCCCGAACATCGCGGCCGTATTTAAGGGAAGACAATTCTTTAATCATTTCCGCCACTTTTTTGTTGCGCTGGGCATTGATTTTGCCAAAATCATGATCAATTTCCAAACTGAAGGCCGAAGTCGGTTCGTTATTTACCAGGGTTTTGACATAGGCGTTAAAAGCTTCAACCTTAATTAAATCCGATTCGCCAAAGGTGGGAGCGTACTCATGGGCCAAAAACTGGGCGTCGGCGACACCCACCCGGAAGGCGATCTTCGTGCCGACATTGCCAAAAATCGCATTTTTAATGTCTTCTTCGACCTGGGCGATAAACTGATTCGCGACAGTTAAATTAAGGGCGTACTTTCTGGCCTCAGACAAAATCGTGGCAAAATCCGGGGTGGCAAAGTTTTGAAACTCGTCAACATAAAGATAAAAATCCCGGCGGGCTTCGGCGGGAATATTCTGCCGGGAAGTCGCGGCGGAAAGAATTTTGGGGACCAGAAGTGTGCCCATAAAGGAGCTATTCTCTTCCCCGATTAAACCTTTGGCCAGATTGACGATAATGATTTTTCCCTCGTCCATGGCTTGGCGGAAATTAAACGAACTTTGGGACTGACCTACGATGTTGCGCATTAATTTATTGGTGACAAACCGGCCGAATTTGGAAACAATGTAGTCCAAAGTTTCCGACTTATGAAACTCGCTTGTAGCGGCAATTTGCTCCGTCCAGAAGCGTTTCACCAACGGATCGGTTACCCGAGGCAGGAGTTCCTGAAGATACGGGCCGCCCGGATCCTGCAGGACGCGCATCACTTCGATAATAGTTCCCCGCGGTTCCGCTTCCATCACGGTTAACATGGCGTTACGGACAGAATGTTCCAAACGCGGGCCGACAATACCGGTCTGGTGCGGATCAAAAAGCTTGTAAAGTAACCCGATAAAGCCGGTCACCGTCATATGCCGCTCATAGTCATCTTTTGCTTCCATGATGTTCCAACCGAACGGCCGTTCGTGATCGGAAACATCGAAATAAATGACATCTTCGGCTCTTTCCGGCGGAATACTTTCCATAACTTGCTCGTAGGTGTCATGGGGATCAATAAAGCACACTCCCCGGCCCGCCCTAATGTCCTGCAAAATCATCTGGGCCAAAAGTGTGGATTTTCCCGTTCCGGTGGCGCCGACAATATAGACATGGCGTCGGCGGTCCGGATTAAGCAGACTGACCGGCCGCTCCTGGCCGCGGTAAATGGATTTACCCAGGTAAATATCGCCTTTTTCGGGAATCTCCTGCGGGGCCGGCGCCCGTTTGGCGTTGAGCCAGAAAATATTGGGCGTTTCGATCGATTTATTGGGAAAATGGAAAACCGTCGCCAGTTCTTCGGAAGTTAAGACCGGCGGCTTGGCGAACAGCGGCTGGAAGCGGTAAATGAAATCCGTCATAAAATTCTGCTGGATACGGATCTTGTCGTTTTTAAAATTATTCTGGTCCGAGGAAAACTGGGTAAACGAGCTTTTTAAATTATCCAGGATCACTTTGGCCTCTTCTTTGGTAGGAGCGTTGGCCACAATCCGGATAGAAGTTGCAAAACCTGGCTTACTGGTTTTGTTTTCAATCGCCTCCAGCGTTTTGGCGTCAACATTAAACCGAGCCTTTTCCGGATCGGCTTCGTTTTTCTTGGTTTTAGAAATAAATCTTCGGCCCTGGGAGCGCCACTTCCCGTCCGCCGGCGCCACAACATATTGTATGGCCGCCGCTTCGCCCGGGTTTAACTTCGCCAGTGACGAGGTAATTAAAGACATCGGGTCAACGGCCAGATCGCGGAAAACTTTAATGGGATAGTAGTTGGAAGATTTTAATTTGAGGGAAGCGTAAGCCACTTCCCCGTTTTCCGTAAAGATGTTAGGGTCCTCAACTTCCGTCACCATCGCTCCCGGATAGGTGCCATGAATCTGCTTTTCGATCAACTCGCGGTGCTTTGAAGGGACGGAAATATAAAAACGGATATCGCCCGGCTGGCCGACAATTTCAAAAGCGAGATGATCCTGGGGCACTGACCAGGTTAAATCCAGCATATCAAAAAACATCTTCTTGCTTTTAAAAAGAGTGTACAGGGAAGCAAAAAACTGCTCCATGGCGTCAATTTTGATCTCGTTATCTTTGGGCACGGCCACCTGGAGAGTGACAAAAGTTAAGGCATTGTCCTCCCGCCCCCGCCATTTATAGAATTGGAGAAAAAAATAGCCCGCTACCGCGCCCACACCGGCTAGAAGACCCAGGCCGATTAAGACGAAGACCAAACCCACCATAAAGGTCGAAAAGTTGGCCACCAAATCCATAGGACTATGATATCATTTTCTCATGGATAATCCTGCCCCGACCCATAACGGAATCCCGTTAGACATTACGCCTGATCCGCAGGCGCCAAACCCAACACCGATTATCCCCCAAACCGCCCCTGCTGCGCCGGCAACCAAAGAGTCGGAACCCAACTATCAGGAAGCGGATAAGGTGGCCAAGGAGGAGGGCGACCAATACTGGGAAAGTTACGCTCGGGAAATTGAGCTGGAAAAGGCTATTGCCGAAATGGGAGGCGTGGAAAAAGTAGAATCCGGAGAAGTCAAACTGCCGGAACCGGCCGCCCGTGAGATGGGAATCCAGCCGACTGTAACTATTGATACTCCTATTGCCCAGGTGGCGGATTTTACGATTCGGGGAGTCGCCTTAACTGACGAGCAATTGGGAATCGGTTTAACCAAACCGACTTCTTCCGGATTTCGCTGGCTGGTCGAGTGGTTTATTTACCAGTTACTCAAGGCCCATTATCTTGTTAAGAAGGCGCACGGTAAGATTTTTCGCGGGTCACCCAGCGGGCCAAAACAAACAAGTAGTCAGACAAACGGTTCAGGTACTTTGAGTAACCAAGCACTGCCGTCACCCGCCGCTCCGTCCGCCGGCACACCGCCCGGGCCAGGTGCACTGACCCCGTCGGCAGGATAAAATTGTGCAGCGGCGGCAGCTCTTTTTCCATCCGGTCAATCTCTTTTTCCAGCCATTTTTCATTTACTCTGGCTTTTTTGCCGCCGGCCACCTCCGAGGCAAGAGCCATCAGGTCTTGCTGAATTTTTTCCAAAGGCAAATTCAAATTACCAAGGTGGGCGTTCAACTCGTCAATTGTCCCCAACGCCTCCACCACCGGATCGGTTTTGGGCACCCGTTTACCACCGATTAACCCCGTCTCCCCCTTATCTCCCTTTTTAGTATAGATCTTCATTTGGAGCTATAGTATCATATCTTTATGTTAAAAGCCCCCAAGAAAACTACAGTTTGGACATCTAAAATTAATAATCCGAAGGGGGAAATTTATTTTCCGCCGGAACTGATTGAATTTGTCAAAGCAAAGAAGAAGTCTTCTACCTATCGCTACGGCAATAAGTATGATTATTTAAATATTGGGGACACCATCATTATCCGGGAAAACAACAAGCCCGAACCTTCTTACAAGGCAGTTATTACCGGAAAGAAAAAAACCTTTTTTAAAGATTTACCTTTAACCAATCCTGGCCACGAAGCGCCGGAAAACAAAGAACACCAGCGGCAAATTTTAAGCGGCTATTATGCCTATCTGGGTCGTTCTATTGCCGACGACGACCCCTTCATCATCATCGACTTCGAGCTGATTTAGCTAACTACGAGCCAGAGAGAGCGGCCTTTTGGGAAGGGCTAAAATCGATCCGGGGGAGACTAAGCTTCGCTACTTCGGCTCTTTTCCTCAGAGAATACGGGAGAATTACTGCTCTTACCGAAACTTCATTCGGTCCCTTAGAAGCGATAGCGTCTTTTTCCATCGCTTTCGGGCCAACTGTTTGCAGAAATATTTCCGGGCCAAAATCCGGCGGCCTTAGCATTTTGAATAGCCACAGGCGTAACATTTGGAGCAGCCTTCTTCAAAAACAAAGGCTGCGGCCCCGCAGGAGGGACAAAGATCACGCTTGGCGGAAAGATATTTAGGACTAAGGGTTGGGTCTTCGGCTTTGGCTCTTTGCGCTTCCGCGTCCAGTTTCAAATTGGCAATATCAATTTGGCCGCTTAACCCAAAATGCATGCTGATCGCTTTGGCCACCGCATCGGGTAAGCTGCGAACCCGGTTGGGTCCAAAGCCGACGGCACTGCCACCGCCAATGCCATGCAATTGGTTAACTATCTCCCTGGCCCGTTCGCGGGCCGGCAGATGATTACCAAAACGCAAAGTCGTGGATATTAGTCTTCCGATCGCTTCGGCCATAGCCGCTACTTCTGAACCCGCCTTGCCGACGCTGATAAAAACTTCGTAGGGATTGCCTTCGGCATCCTGGTTAACGGTAATGTAAGCCCGGCCTAAAGGCGTTTCGATTTTATAAGTGGCTCCGTCCACTTTCACCGGCCGCGGCATTATTTCCGCGGCCGCCGTCACTGCGTGGCCGTTAGTCTTGGGTTCTTCTTTAGCCTCTTTGGTTTTGGTCCCCAAATTTAACACCTGCATGTCTTTGCAGCCGTCACGGTAGACTGTGATCCCCATGCAGCCCGTCTCGTAGGCCAAAAGGTAGGCATTTTTAATGTCTTCAGCGGTGGCGTCATGAGGAAGATTTATTGTTTTAGACACGGCGTTATCGGTGTATTTTTGAAAAGCCGCCTGCATTTTGACATGCCAGTCATAAGAAATTTCGTGAGCCGTGGCAAAGACCCGGCGGACTTCTTCGGGGATTTCGTTAATATGGGCAATAGTTCCCTGGGTGACAATTTTTTCTTTGACTTCCGGGGTATACCAGGACTGACCGATTGCGGCTTTTTCAAAATAATTATTAAAGTAACTCATTTCCCGGTCCAGAAATTTATCTTTGACGACATGCTTGAAAGCGATGGCAAACAGTGGTTCAATGCCGGTCGAAGTGTGAGCAATCACGCCAATGGAACCGGTCGGGGCAATGGTCGTCACTGTAGCGTTACGCATCGCCGGACCGTCTCGGTAAATACTTTCGGCAAACATGGGAAAAGTCCCGCGCTCTTGTGCTAATTCTTGTGAGGCTTCGTGCGACTTTTCCTTGACAAAGCCCATCACTTTTTCCGCCAGGACAATGGCTTCATCGCTGTTATAGGGAATACCCAACTGGACAAGCATGTCCGCCCAGCCCCCTACTCCCAGGCCAATCCGGCGGATCAAGCGGGACATTTCCCGCACCTGGGGAAGCGGGTAAGGATTTCTTTCAATGACGCTATCCAGAAACCGGACAGCCAGTTTGGTCACTTTTTCCAGTTTTTCCCAATCAACCTCTTTTTGGCCATTATTATCTTTAACAAAGTAGGTTAAGAAGATACTGCCGAGATTGCAGACATCAAACGGATAGAGTGGTTGCTCGCCGCAGGGGTTTGTGGTCTCTACCGGGCCCAAAGACGGCACGGGATTGCCCGACCCCGCGTTTATCCGGTCAATAAAAATCAGGCCCGGGTCACCGGTTTTCCAGGCCCCCTGAGCAATTTCTTCCATCACCTGACGGGCATCCAGTTGAGCAGTCACTTTTTTGGTGTGCGGGTCAATAAGATCATAAGTAGTCCCCTCTTTTACAGCCTGAATAAACTTATCGGTGACGGCCACGGAAATATTGAAGTTTGTTATCCCGCCGTCTTCTTTACAATGAATGAATTTCAAAACATCGGGATGGTCAATGCGTAACACTCCCATGTTGGCACCCCGGCGAGACCCGCCCTGTTTAATTTGTTCAGTAGCGCTGTCGTAAACCTGCAGAAAGGATACCGGCCCGGAAGCCACTCCATGTGAAGAACCAACCCGGGACCCGGCCGGCCGCAATCTCGAAAAAGAAAAACCCGTGCCCCCACCGCTTTGGTGGATAATGGCAGCGTATTTGATCCCGTCAAAAATGCCGATTAATGAGTCGTCAATCGGCAACACGTAACAGCCGCTGTACTGCAAGCCGTTATTTTTGCCGGCATTCATTAAGGTTGGAGAATTGGGCAAGAATTCGTGGGTGGCCAGAAGGTGATAATACTGCCGGGCTACTTCCATAATCCTCTCGTAGCTGTGGCCGAAATTGGCTTCAGCGCAAGCTATGTCCCAGGCAACCCGCCAGCACATCTGATCCGCAGTTTCCAGAATCTCGCCGCTTTCGTTTTTTAGAAGATATCTTTCCCGCAGGACTTTTTCCGCCTGTTCGCTCCAGTGACCCTGAGGCAGATCTTCCGGCATCGGCGGCACAATACTAATATTGGTATTAGTAGAGTTCTGGGTGTTTGGAATTTGGTGCTTGGAATTTGGAACTTCCGCCTTTGGTGGGCGCCCCGGCCGGACAATAGCCGGAATCGGTTCGGTAATTTTGGTTTGCGGATCAACTTGCGCCATAAGAAATTAAAACGCCACTTTTGACAGTGGCAGCATACAAGGTAAACCCGGCCGTTAGTTCAGTCAACTACTAACTTTTGTATCAGAGGAAATCAATTTTATTTTTTGAGGCAGCCGCAAAATTTTTGCGGGAATTTTACTTCGTCATCGATAACTCCAGTACTCGGTTTTTGTCATTTTGGTCGGCGTCGAGAGCTTTTTGCAATTCGGCACTTTTATTATCAGTAACTTTTGGCTGTAAAAGAGTAATCACTTCCTCGTGTTTGGCTCCGGCCACGGCCAGTTTCGACAGCAGATTTGCGTCTTTATTTTTAACCGCCAAGTCCACGGCCCGAGTGTAATCCTGCTGCCCCTGAGTAATTGTGGTCACTCCCAAATCAGTTTTGCCGTTATTAATCAGAATAAATCCGGCTGACAACCGTTTGTCCGCCATAAGAAGCAGATAAAAGGCTTTTTGTTTTGGGTCCAGCAAAATCAACTCGAAAAGATTATCCCGGGCTACTTTGAAAATATAAAGCGGGCTATCCGGCAAAATCCCCGGGTAAGGCAGGTTGTACTCCACTCCGGCCGCCAAAATTGATTTGGAAAAGGACAGACTCAGAAAGAATAGAACCAGAACAAAGAGACTAACTTTTTTCATCTCCCTCTTGAATATCTTCCGACTTTCCGCCTACAATTGCAAGTAGATATGTGGTTAATTGACGCCATTCCAGTTAATGTTTTTATCATTGGAACCTCGGTCTTTGCCGGCATAATTTTATTTCTGATTCTGACTCAAATCCCCGATGAAGACGAAGCCAAAGTTGAAAAAAAGAAAAAATAATTAGCTCCCGACTAATATCGCTTCTTCGACCAATCTGTTTGCATAACCCCATTCGTTATCATACCAGGCAAAAACCTTAACTAAATCCCCGCCGGCAACCTGAGTCAATGACAAATCGACTATAGCCGAGTGCGGATTGCCGACGATATCCGAGGAAACCAGGGGGTCGCTGGATACTTCCAGGACATTTTTGTACCGCGGGCTTTCAGCCGCTGTTTTCAAAACACCGTTTACTTCTTCGACGGTCGTAGTCCGCTTTAAATGAAAAGTAAAATCGGAAAGCGACCCCACGATCACCGGAACTCTTATGGCAACCCCGGTAAACAGACCTTTTAATTCCGGCACGGTTTCGGTGGCGGCAATGGCGGCTCCGGTCGTGGTTGGGATAATGTTTTGGCCGGCTGCCCGCGCCCGGCGGTAATCTTTGTGGCCCCCATCCTGAAGCCTTTGGTCGGAAGTGTAGGCGTGCATGGTGGTCATCATGGCCTTATTAACGCCAAATTTCTCGACCATAATCTGAGCCACCGGGGAAATGCAGTTGGTCGTGCAGGAAGCGTTAGAAATTACTTGATCGGCAGGTAAGTTTGAAGCTCCGGACATTGTTTTGACTCCGGGATCCAAATTGACATCCAGAACAAAAGTTTTAATGGTGCTGTCTTTAGCCGGCGCGGACAAAACTACTTTTTTGGCTCCGGCATCCAGATGGGGTTTAATTTTTTCCGCCGTAGTAAATTGACCGGTGCATTCGAGCACTACATCGATATTAAGATCTTTCCAGGGCAATTTGGCCGGATCCTTTTCCGTTAAAAAAGGAATGTCTCTTCCGTCAACGACCAGTTTTCCCGGCTCGCCGGCAACCAGATGATTATTCAAAATCCCGTACGCCGTGTCATATTTCAGAAGGTAGGCCCAGCCAACCGTATCCGTGGAAGCGCCACCGTTAATCGCGGCAATCTCTATCTGGTCGGAAAATCTTTCCAAAATCACCCGATGAGCCACCCGGCCAATCCGCCCGTAACCGTTAATTGCCAGTCTGATCATAAAGTGCTTCAATGCCGGGTAGTTTTTCCCCGGCTAAAAATTTCAGCATGCTCCCTCCGCCCGTGCTCACCCACTGAAACTTATCTAATAACCCCAACTTATTCACAAATCCAATTGTATCCCCGCCACCGATAATCTTATTCGCCTTTTGATTGCTGGCGACCAATTCGGCGATTCTCCTAGTGCCAACTTGAAAGGTGTAGTCCTCCACTACTCCCATCGGCCCGTTCCAGACAATGGTCGCTGCGTCGGCAATCGCCTCTTTATTAGCGTCGATTGATTCCAGTGTGACATCTTTCCCGCCGTCAGTCAATTCAAGGTAGTGGATCTTTGTTCCGGATCCTTTGTCCTTTATCTCCCCCAACAATTTCCCTCCCACAACTATCTCATCAGCCGCTTGCACCATTTTTGTAATGACCGGCAGTTTTGTTTCCAACTTCGCTCCGCCGATAATTACCAGCATTGGTCTCTCCGGGTTATCCATTACCCTGCTTAATTTTTCTACCTCTTCCGCTAACCTAAATCCAGCGTAATGCGGGAGCAGCTTCGGTACTCCGACGATAGACGCGTGTTCTCTCTCGCAAGCGGCAAAAGCTTCATTAATATAAATATCCGCCATTGCGGCCAATTCGCGCGCGAAACTTTCATCATTGGCCTCTTCTCTCGGGTCGAACCTTAAGTTTTCTAAAACCCTTACCTGCTTACCCACTTTCCCGCTTATCCATTCTTGTACGGGTTTAGTTGACAACTCCGGCCTCACTTTCCCTTCCGGCCTGCCTATATGTCCGCAAAGAATTATTTCCGAAGCCTCGTTTTTAATAAGGTATTCCAGCATCGGTTTCATCGCTTGCAGTCGTGTGTCGTCAGTGATTATTGGAATTTGGGATTTGGAGCTTGGAATTTGAAGCGGAACGTCAATATCTCCCCTTACCAGCACCCGCTTCTCCTTCACTTCTTCCTGATCAATTGTTAACAGTTTCATCATCAATTTAGTGTAGCATTTGCCAAGAAAGCTGCCTATGACCGAAAAACGCTTATTTGTGATTACTAATGAATGTCCGGAAGGGCCCCATTATTTTCGCCGGGTGGTGACTGCTTCCCGGCGCTTACCCCCCGAAAACGATTTAATAGCCGTCTGCCCGGACCACGGCAAAAAATCCGCTTTTGTCTACTTTCGCCGGGTTTCAATCAACGAAATTCCCTCCCCTAATCCAGCCCCTAAATCTTAGCTCGATTATTTCGACGATTAGCCAAATTGACTTTCCGGAAAAATGGGGGAAAATAGCCAGATGCCGGAAAGGAAAAACAAGCGGCTGCCGGACAAAACAACTTGTCAGGACCCGACAATGGCAGGCCAGAGAGTTTCAGTGGCCATTTTTACAGAAGGCGGCTATCAGTTTTCCCGGGGCTTCGTCAAAACCGGCCAGAGGTTTTGCGTTTGTACCCGCTCGGGCCATTGTCCTTTCGAACAACGAGCAGTAACTACTTCACCAAATCCTTCGGCGTCTGACCGGACAAAGCCGTAAGAATATTTTCCGCAGCAATTCGGCTCATTTCGTTTCTCGCGGCTATCGTCGCTGAGGCGATGTGCGGCGTTAAGACGACATTATCTAGTTTATAGAGAATACTTTCTGACTCCGTGACAGTTTTGGTTTCATCTTCAAACACATCCAACCCCGCCCCGGCGATCCAATTTTCCTGTAGGGCTTTTGCCAGAGCCATTTCGTCCACCACTGCTCCCCGGGCAGTATTAATTAAATAGGCCGTTTTTTTCATACTGGACAGCTCTTTTTGCCCGATGCAATGCTTCGTTTCCGGAGTCAGAGGCACATGCAAAGAAACCGCGTCGCATAAAGGCAGCATTTCCAGCAAATTAAGGTAATGTGTCGCCCCCAGCTCTTTTTCCAGGTCAGGATTGGGAGTGTGACAATGGTATAAAATTTTCATTCCGAACCCCGCCGCGGCAATTTTGGCAACACATGATCCGATTCGACCCAACCCGACTATGCCCAAAGTTTTCCCGTACAGTTCGTCTCCTAAAAATAAATTCGGGTCCCAGCGCTCGTACTCGTTATTGCGCAAAAACCGGTCCGCCGGAATAAGTTTCCGGGCCACCGCCAAAAGCAAAAGCATTGTATGTTCCGCCACTGATCTTTCAAAACCCCCCGGAGTGTTGGTAACAAAGATATTTCTCTGCGTGGCCGCTTCCAGATCAATATTGTCGTAGCCGACCGCATAATTGGCAATAATTTTTAGCTGCTCCCCTACCGCATCCATCACTGCCCCGTCAATTTTATCGGTAAGTAAAGTCAGGAGCGCGTCCGCCCCGGTCATGTCTGACCCGACAGCCACTTCGTATCCGGCCTTCTTTAGCATTTCTTCCGCCGGTCCGGGAATATGGTGAGTAATTACAACTTTCATCTAATTAATAGTGTCATTTACCGGCTTCTTTTTCAACTCGTTTCTTTGTATGATCCGGATAACATGGACGAATTTTACGAATCCTTTAATTTCCGCCGCCGGTCGGGCCAAACACCCCACGAAAGACATAAACTTCGGGCCGAACGGCTCTATCTGGCAATCCAATCCAGAATCAGTTTCAGCGAATGCTTCACCCTGGCACTTATAGCCGACCTGTCCAGTAGTAATCTTCTTGTTCCATTAGAAAAAAGAAGTGACTGTCAACCGCAGATATATCACGAAATCAATCTGAACTAGAACCGGAGAAAACCTTGATCTTCTCTTCGATGACCCTTTCTACTTCAGCAATTGGTTTTTCGGTCAGTTTGTACCAGGCAGCTTCATGGCGGTTATCACCAAGGGTTACTTCCAAACTTTCCCGCCAGGCCAGGCGCAGTTCGGTATTAATGTTCACCTTAACGATGCCGTACTTTATCGCTTCCCTGATATCTTCGGCTGGTATCCCCGATCCGCCGTGCAGCGAAAACCAGGTATCAGGTAAAATCTCCCGCAGTTTTTTTAAATGCTCTAAATTAATCCGCTCGCTGCCGTCGGTATAGACCCCGTGCTTATTCCCGACAAAAACGGCCAAAATATCTATTCTCGTTTCTTTTACAAAGGCTCTGGCCATTTCGGGGTCGGTGAGAATCTGCTCTGAGTCCGTAGAAGTCTCTTCATGCAGTTCACTACTCCCGGGAAAATGATCAAACTCTCCCTCGACTAAAATTCCTTTTTCGTGGGCGGCTTTGACTACCGGAATCGCGTTATGCAAATTCTTCTCAAACGACAACTTTGAGCCGTCATAATGAACCAGGTCAAAACCGAAATTTAAAGCTTCTTCTATCTTGTCGGTATCTTCCGCATGATCGAGATTGAGAAAAAGCGGTATCCCAAACTCGCGTCTCGTATTATCGATTAAAGCTGCTAAATTCCGGATACCAATATAATCCACTTCTCCCGGCGACACTTCCGCCAAAACTGGCGCCCGCATTTTTTTCGCCGCTGCTGCTAGGGCTTTTAAAGTCTCTAGGCTATCCAAATTAAAAGCGCCAATAGCAAACTTTTCCCTATTTGCTTTGTCTAGGAAAGCTTTTAACTGATTTTCCATTTTCTTTTTCAACTCCAATTTTCATTTTGAAATTTAAAATTTGAAATTAAATTCAAATTGAAAAATTCAAATTTCAAATTGAGATAGCATTTTTATCCAGGAGACCTTCTATGGCTCCAACCCTCTTAATAACAGAACCTGAATTTCGCAGTCCCCAATCGAGGGCCTCTTCCAGATTTTTACCGTAATACAGCGCGGCCAGAAAGCCGCTGCTAAAGGCATCTCCGGCTCCGGTGGCTTCAACTGCTTTACCGCCGACAGAAGGTTTTTGCCAATACTTTTGGCCATCAAAAATTCCGGCCCCGTTGGGTCCGTCAGTCACGGCAATTATTTTTGGTCCTAGTTCCCGCATCTTTTCTTCTGTCACTTCCCCGATTAAAGTTTCCAGCTCTTCCTTATTAAGGATTAAAACTTCGGTCACTGCTAAAATCGATTGGAGATATTCCCGGCCCTTCTTTAAATCCTGCATATTGGGGTTAAAGGCAATTTTGGGGCAGAGACCGCCCGATTGGCCGCGGGCAGTCAGGAAAGTTTCTATCGCCGCAAAGGTTTCGTCGGAACTTTTTCCGGCAGACGAGGTCAGATACAGCCACTTAGTTTCAGGGATTTTAGCGATTTTTTGAGTTGTTGGAGCGTGATAGCTTAAAATTGTCCGGTCGCCGCCGACCACGATCACCGTCGATAGATTGGACTGGCGCGCCGGATCAATTACAGAATAGTCTAAAACGACATTATTTTTCATTAGTTCCCGTTTAATCCAGACTCCCCGGTCGTCATCGCCAAAGATGGTTACCAAGGCAGCGTTTATTCCCAGCCGGGACAGTCCCACGGAAACATTGGCCGCGTTGCCGCCCAGCGACCAGGCAATGTCGGAAACCGGAATTTTGGCCCCGTATTCCAGCTCCAGTTTGCCGTTGGTTACGGTCAGGCTTTCAGGAAAAATGAAAAAATCGCGGGTCGCGTCCCCCACGCAAACAAACTCGGGCAGCATATATTCATATTACACTACTCTCCGGAGAATTTTGTAGCGGCGGACTTAGTCGTAATTTCCACCGCATGAGAAGTTCCAATGCGGTCCGCTCCGGCATCGATAAAGGATTTTGCCTGGGTAAAAGTTTCAATGCCACCGGCCACTTTTATCTTTAGCTTCTTACCAATGGCTTCGCGAACTAGTTTGATATCTTCGACGGTAGCTCCCCGCGGCCCCAGCCCCGAACAGGTTTTGAAAAAATCCGCGCCAGAATCGGCCATGATTTCTGCCGTCTGCTTAATCTCATCGGGGGTTAAATAACCGGTTTCCGGAATAAATTTAATGATTATCTTAGGATTAATCCTTCTGGCTGCTTCCACCACCGCTTTCATTTCCACCAAACTCTCGGTATATTTTCCCGACTTGATGTACCCAACATTTAAGGAAACATCCAGCTCGTCAGCCCCCAGCGAGGCGTAGCTTTCCGCGCAGCCACTTTTTACGGATAGAGTTTCCTGACCCAACGGGAAGGAGATTACCGTTCCGACCTTTACTCCAAAACTTTTCGCGTACTGAATATAGAACGGATTTACAAAAGCGGAATTAAAGCCGTATTCTTTTACCTTGTCGCAGATGTTTTTAATATCCGCCTCAGTAGAGTTGGGATGATGATTAGCTAAGTCGAGATATTTAGCAATATCCACAATTTGAAATTTCAAATTAAAAATTACGTGCCGGCTTCCAGCGCTTTAATCTTAATCAACGCCTCTTCGGGAGTGGTCACGATGTGGTAAACCTGAAGTTCTTCCGGCCGCAGATGCATGCCCTTGCCGAAAGCTTCAATAATTTGGTGCCAGAAATTGCCAAACAAAATCAGAGGCCGGTGGTGGCCGAAATGAATCCGGGCTAAGCCCCAAGCCATGCCAAACTCCGAAATCGTTCCTGTCCCGCCATTAAATATGAGATAGACATCCGCCATGTTCATAATTCGCAGCGTCCGTTCAACATAGGTGTCGGCAATAATTTCTTCATCAAATTTATTTTCCGGGTCCCGGCCTTCAAAGTTTGGCTCCTTGCTTTCCGGATAATAAGTAATGCCAATGGCTTTTCCCCCGCCGGCATGGGCCCCTTCGGTAGCCGCCCGCATGATCCCCGGTCCC
Organism: Patescibacteria group bacterium; assembly: GCA_023380635.1. NCBI lineage: Bacteria > Patescibacteria group bacterium. The sequence continues at coordinate 518,456 of JAMCRP010000001.1, read as the reverse complement.
CCGCCGTCGATAATGGTATAACCCGCCTGCGCCAGAAGTTTAGCCGTTTCGAAAGCTTCTTTATACTCGTCACTTTCCGGTTTACACTCGGCAAACCCCAAAAAGGCGATATTATTAATCTTCATTGAATTTAGAATAACCCAAAGTCCGTGGTACAATCAAGCCGTGCAGAAAATCAGGAAACTTTTTGTCCGTTTCCATTTTCCTCCGAAAGACTTTCGTTCCTTTATTCCTTATCTTTTGGCTTTGGTTTCTGTCGGGGCAATTGCCCTACTTATTACTCTGGTGGCAACCCTCAAAGACCTTCCCGGACCTACAGCCCTAACCGACCGGCCGGTCCCCCAGACTACCAAGATTTTAGATCGTAACGGCAAACTGCTTTACAACATTTATGTCTCTGAGAACCGAACAGTCATTCCCTCCTCAGATATTCCCCAGGTAGTTAAGGAAGCTACAATTTCTATTGAAGACAAGGATTTTTACAAACACGGTGGGATTAATTTTGCCGGCGGAATTTTACGGGCCATTAAAGACATGTTGACCGGCAGTCAACTGGAGGGCGGCTCAACAATCACCCAACAACTGGTTAAAATGAGTTTATTAACCCCTGAACGCACGATAACGCGCAAAATTAGAGAGGTGGCTTTGGCCTTCTGGACAGAAAAAATTTACACCAAAGACCAAATTTTAACGATGTACCTTAACCGGGTACCATATGGCGGCACGGCTTACGGCATTGAGGAGGCCGCCGAAATTTATTTTAACAAACACGCCAAAGATCTGGATCTGGCCCAAGCTGCACTTTTGGCCGGATTACCTCAGGCTCCCACTTATTATTCCCCCTTTGGAACCGATCCAAGTCGCAGTGTTGTCCGCCAACACCAGGTTTTGCAGCGCATGGCTGAAGATGGTTATATTTCCAACGCCCAGCTCCAAACTGCGGAAAATGAAAATCTCCACATGGCCTCTGTTTCTGCCGGGATTAAAGCCCCGCATTTTGTCGCCTATGTTAAAGAGCTGCTGGTGCAAAAATACGGCGAAACCCTGGTCGAAAACGGCGGACTAAAAGTGACGACCAGTCTGGACTTAGATCTTCAAGACGCCGTTCAGGCTTCTTTATCCGCGGATGTGGCTAAACAAGCCAGTTTAAATGTCGGCAACGGGGCAGCTCTGGTCACTAGACCGAGCACTGGGGAAATTTTGGCTATGATCGGCTCCAAAGATTATTTCGCCTCCGATTCCGGCAAGGTTAATGTTACTTTGGCTAATCGGTCCCCGGGCTCTTCTATTAAACCCTTAAATTACGCTCTGGGTTTTTTGAAAGGCACTACCACCCCAGCCACCGCCTGGATCGACGCTCCGTTTTGTTTTCCGCCGTTTAACGGCAAAAGTTATTGTCCGGGAAATTATGACGGCAAATTCCACGGTGTGGTCCAAACCCGGTTTGCTTTGGGCAATTCCTTTAATATCCCGGCCGTAAAAGAACTGGCTTTAAATACTGTTCCGGACTTTATCGCCACCGCCTCCGCCATGGGAATCACCACTTTTAATGATGACCCCAGCCGCTATGGTTACTCCCTGACTCTTGGTGGCGGCGAAGTAAAAATGGTCGACATGGCCGTGGCTTACGGCGTGTTTGCTAACGCCGGACGGCGACAGGATTTAACTCCAATTTTAAAGGTTGAAGACGCTACCGGCCGAGTTTTGGAAGACAACACTCATTTTACTACCGAGACCACCCAACCTTCTTGGGACGGTTCCGCTCCCTGGGTGCCGCATGGCCACTGGGTTTTACCTTCGGAAGTAACTTATCTTATTTCTCATATCCTCTTAGATGACAGTGCCCGGGCCACCACTTTCGGTGCCGGCAGCATCTTAAATATTCCCGGGGAAACCGTTTCCGTTAAAACGGGTACGACCGAAGACAAACGGGATAATTGGACCATTGGTTATACTCCAAGTTACTTAGTTGCGGTCTGGGTCGGCAATAATGACAATTCGCCGATGTCACCCTATCTCGAATCCGGCGACACTGGCGCCGCTCCCATCTGGCATGATATTTTCGGCTATGTTCTAAAGGGCAAACCCGCCGAATGGCCGGTTAAACCCGACGGCATTGTCTTTGCCCAGGTCTGCAGTTTGTCCGGTTTGCTACCCGATCACGATTGTCCCCAGCGCGGCGAATATTTTATTAAGGCTTTTGTGCCCACCCAAAAGGATTCCGTCTGGGGCCAAAAACAGAAAGTTCTGGTTTACAAAGATAGCCACAAAGTCCCGGGACCAAATGACAAACCTACCCCGGATCAACTGACAGAAGAAGATCACCTGGTTATTTCCGACCCCTTCCAGAAAAACTACTGCGCCGACTGCGCTATGTAATCTAATTCTTGCCAGAACCGCTAGCTTCTGTTAATGTGGCTTTATAGCAATGATTACCGAAACGCAAGGGCTGTCTCGTGTCGCCCCACCCTCTCTCCACCCAATCCAGCAAGATAGTTGCACTGACATTTTGGGCCAAATTACTATCACCCGGCCGGGTTTTAACTTGACCGCTTTACTTTTTGAAATTGATCAGAATAAAGAAACTACCCTGGTGGTAGCTAAAACAAATCAGGGTCCGCTGAATAACTATCAGGTAGTTCGGTGTCCGCAGCCTTTCGTTAAGAACGAAATTATTCATATTTCTTTTGATCCTTATCCCGGTCAGCCTAACACCCGCTGTTCCGTTTGTTTGCTTCCGCGGGACTGGAAAGAAAACCCTAAACCGTTACCCTTACACTTTGGCCGTGGAAATAATTTTGAATTAACCTATCGGGACCCCGAAAGTCTGGAAGCCGAGAAGGGCCGGGAAAAACTTTACCAGTATCAGGAAGCATTTTTACTCATGGCTTACTGTGTCCCCAGTCCCCAGATTCTCGACGCTATCCGTCTCCCCACCACTTAACAAACTTCTTACTTTTTCCCTATTGCCAAACGGAAAAAGTTTGTTAATAATCAGGCTAGCTTTGGGAAGCAAACTTCGGGATCCGTTTTTGTTAAGTGTGGAATGTCTTCCCATTATTATGCTAAAAACTGGCTTCTAGAATTATTAAAAATAACCGGGCAAACTTTAAGTGCCATCGGAACTCCTGTTTTGTTCGCCATTAAAATTCTCGTTTGGACCATCTATTGGCTCGGCAACGAAACTATCAAACTATGCCAGAAAATCGTTTTCCTGTTTGAAGGTTTAATTAAAACCCTCTTCTGGTTTTTGTCTCCGATCGTCACTTTAGCCAAAAATTTCCGGTTTCCCGAACTACCTGAACCTCCACAAAAATCGCTGCCAAAAATTTACTGGCCGGAATTTTCCTGGCCCAAATTGCCCCTGCCCCGCTTCAAAAAACCTCGGATAAAAACCAAAATCCGCCGGCTGACAAACTGGTTCTATATTAATTTTCGCTTCCGCTCCGTGAGGTTACCGCAAAAAATGGCTTACCTGGGAATTGGAGCGGTCCTGGCCGTTTTTTTTATTTTCATTCCCGTCTGGGCCAAGTTTGAACTGGACCAGTTGCCTAACCCAGAGTTGTTATCAGCCCGGGACATTCCTGTCTCGACAAAAATTTATGACCGAAACGGCGTCCTACTTTACCAAATTTATTCCGGGGAAAACCGCAACATGATTGCCCTCTCCGACTTGCCAAAATATGTCCCGGAGGCTGCCATTGCGATTGAAGACAAAAATTTTTACCACCACTGGGGCTTTGACCTGGCGGGCATTACCCGGGCGGCGTTTGCCAATTCCCAGGGAGAAATTGTCCAGGGCGGTTCCACCATTACCCAACAGCTGATCCGCTCCGCTTTGCTTTCCCCGGAAAAGACTTGGTCGCGAAAAATTAAAGAATTAATTTTGTCTTTCTGGGCAGAGCGGCTTTATTCCAAAGACCAGATTTTAACCATGTACCTTAACCAGATTCCTTATGGCGGCGCGGCTTACGGCATTGATGCCGCCGCCCAAACCTATTTCGGCAAACACGCCAAAGATTTAACGCTGGGCGAGGCGGCACTTTTGGCCGGACTGACTTCCGCCCCGACGACCTATTCGCCTTTTGGCACCAGACCGGAACTCTCCCGCGAACGCCAAAGACAAGTCCTTGAAGACATGGCTTCCCAGGGCTACATTAACGGCGACCAGCTGGTGGCCGCTTTAGCCCAACCGCTTAACTTTACGCCCCCGGAAACTGCCATTAAGGCCCCCCATTTTGTCATGTATGTCCGCGATTATCTGACCAAAAAATATGGGGCACGGACAGTCGAACAAGGTGGACTGGAAGTTACTACCAGCTTGGATTATGGTATTTACGAACAGGTGACCAAGATGATTTCTGACGGCGTCGTCGCCCAAAAAAGTTTAAATGTCGGTAACGGAGCAGCTCTGGTCACTAACCCGGCGACCGGAGAAATTCTGGCCATGGTCGGCTCGGTCAATTTTTTTGACAGCGCTCATGACGGCAATGTTAATGTCACTCTGGCCGCCCGTTCCCCTGGTTCCTCGATTAAACCCCTAAACTATGCCCTAGCCTTTGAAAAAGGCTTTATTACCCCGTCAACCATTCTCGACGATTCGCCGGTAGTCTATCGCAGTGCCGGCGGTCCGGATTACGCCCCACAAAATTACGACAACCGGTTCCATGGTCGGGTTTCGGTGCGCACCGCCCTGGCGAGCTCCTACAATATCCCGGCGGTCAGAGTTCTGGAAAAAAACGGCGTGGGCAATTTTATTGATTTCGCCCAGAAGATGGGAATTACCACCTGGACCGACCGCAGCCGGTTTGGTCTGTCATTAACTCTGGGTGGAGGCGAAGTGACAATGATGGATTTGGCTACCGCCTACAGCGCTTTTGCCACCGGCGGGAAAAGAGTGGATTTAAACCCCATCGAAAAAATTACGGACTATCGGGGAAAAGTTTTGGAAGATCATCTTGGCTTTAATAGCGTTCCTCAAAGCACTCAGGTTATTTCGCCACAAACCGCCTTTCTCATTAGCGACATTCTTGCCGATAATTCCGCCCGGACACCCACTTTTGGTCCCAACAGCAACCTGGTTATCCCCGGCCGGACGGTCAGCGTTAAAACGGGTACAACGGAAGACAAACGGGATAACTGGACGATTGGCTACACTCCCAGTATACTGGCTGCTGTTTGGGTAGGTAACAACGATAATTCACCCATGGGAGCGGCTCTCGAATCCGGCAACAGCGGAGCGGCGGCTGTCTGGAATCCGATCATGAAATATTTGCTCGCCGGCAAACCTGATGAAGGCGTGGCCCGCCCGGATAATATTATTCCGATCCAGGTCTGCAGCCTGAATGGCTTGTTGCCTTGCGAGAATTGTCCGACCAAGACTGAATACTTTATCAAGGGCACTGAACCTAAAACCGCGTGCAACTTTACCAAAGAAGAGGTCGACAAAATCCTGCACCCTCCGGAAAATAATAAGCAGCCGTAAACTATAACCGATATAATAACTCTAATGCTTACACCCCAACTCGAAAAAGCGCTTTATAAAAACTTGGCCAAGCCGGTTTTTTTTCTTTTTGACGCCGAACTTATCCATAATCTTTTTACTGACTTTGGGGAACTGCTAGAAAACGCCGGACCGGTGGTTCAAACCCTTTTTGCTTACCAAAACCCCGCTTTAAAAAGAAAAGTCCTGGGGCTGGAGTTTCCTAATCCTATTGGTTTAGCCGCCGGGTTCGATTACGACGGCCATCTGGCCAAGGTTATTGCCGATACGGGTTTTGGGTTTAACACCGTGGGGACGGTCACGGCGAAAGCCTATCCCGGCAATCCCCCGCCCCGCCTGGCTCGTTTACCCAAGTCCGGGAGTTTGCTGGTTAACAAAGGTTTTAAGTCCAGTGGTGCCGCAGTTGTAGCTAGGCGTCTAGACAAAAAGAAACTGGATGGCCAAATCCTGGGAATTAGCGTTGGCAGCTCCAATTTACCGGAGATTAATACGATTCCCAAGGCTATTGAAGATTATCTGTTTACTTTTAATGTTTTCAAAAATAAACCTTACGTCAAATATTTTGAACTCAATATTAGCTGCCCCAACACGGCCATGTCCGAATCGTTTACTAATCCAAAAAACTTTCAGAAATTATTAGTCGCCGTAAAAACTCTAAAAATTAGACAACCAATCTTTATCAAAATGCCTAACGAGATTACTGTGGTCGAAAGCGATAAATTAGTCCAAATTGCCCTTAAGTTGGGCATTCGCGGCTTTATTTTTTCTAATTTAGTGAAGAGGCGCGACAATCCCATTCTTAATTCTGAAGAGGTAACCAAATATCAGAATCACAAAGGCAGTTTTAGCGGCAAACCGGTCGCCGCCAATGCCAAAAATTTAGTGGCGCATACCCGCCAGAAGTTTGGAGAAAGCGTCGCCCTTATCAGCACCGGCGGCATTTTTACCCCCGAAGACGCTTTAGAGAGGCTAGATTCCGGAGCCAATTTAGTCCAGCTGATTACTGGTATGATTTACGAAGGACCACAATTAGTAGGAAGCATTAACGCATTTATCGTTCGAGCGAAGCAAGAACTGTAGCGCCGGTGAGCTAAATTTTTGCAGCGCGAGGGTAAGCTGCGCAGGCACTTGGTACCTCGCCATAGCGGCCGAGCGCGAAAACAATTTAGCGAGCAAAGGCACGAGTTACGTGTGGCGGTCGGCAACATTAGAAGCTCCAAAACTGTCGGGTTTGGTTTTACAGATAAAACCACTGCCGCGGATCATTCCCACAATTTCGTTAATCATCATTTTGGTATCCCCGTTTTGGCCGATATCCACATGGATTTCTAGAAGCTTGTCCAAAGGTAACTCCCTTAATTTAAACTCATCTAAGAGGCGCTGAGCCAGGGTTAATGAGTAGGTCGCCTCTTCATACATCCGTTGCCGGAGGTCTTTGATGCCGCTTTTAGTCACCTGACCCCAGAAATAGACCCCACCGTGACCCACATGATGGACCACAACCGCGGACACAAAATGGGCCGTCTGGCGATCGGTTAATTCTGAATCCGTCCCAATAACGATTTTGAAGTGGGAATTATTTTCTTTTTCAATAAAACTTACCACCCGGTCAACAAGCCGCGGCAAATCCATTAACCCCAGGGTCGGCGAACGAAATTGGTCGATATGATGGTCGGTCATAGTTTGAGCTTTGGCTTACTAGAGGATGGTAAGCCTGTCCCTCAAGAAGTAGAATAGCTTCATGCACAAGTATACCACTGATGAGCTAGTGGCGCAAAAGCCAAACGAGGCTGATTTTACTAATTTGAAACGAAATCCCATCGTTTTTGTTTTGCATAACATCCGCTCGTTACAAAACGTGGGATTATTCTTTAGATTGGCTGACGCCATCCGGGCAGAAAAAGTTTATTTGACCGGCTACACCGGCTATCCGCGGCTGGAAAACGACACCCGTGACGAACGGATTGTTAACCACGCCGAAAAGGAAATTGAAAAAACCGCGATTAAATTGGTCCCCTTCGTACCTTGGGAGAAAACCGAAGATATTCATGGATTAATAGCGGATTTACGCCGGTCCGGTTACCAACGCGTCTCCGTCGAGCAAACGGATCAGAGCATCGATTTTCGGGAAGCAAAGTATAAAAAACCCGTCGCTTTAATCTTTGGCCACGAACGCACCGGCGTGGAAGATGATCTGTTAGAAAAATCGGATTTAGTCGTGGAAATTCCGATGTTAGGGATGGGCAATTCCCACAATGTGGCTATGTCCGCTGCCATTGTCAGCTATCATATTCTCGAGCAAATTCAGCAATAAATCGCTACAATGGTTTCATGCACTGGCCGTCGTTTTTTAAAGGCAGCTTCCTATTTCTCTTTTTATTATTTTTCTCTCTAACCGGAGCTTCCTTGGCTTTTCAAGTTCACCAGGAACAAATTATTGCTAACTCCAATCATTCTGTCCCGGTTTATCTCGCTCAAGCAAAAATCCCGGCCGCTTCCGGCCATTTTGCCGCCGTTTTGGGCACTGCCACCATGGCCGAACCGCTTAAAGATACCAGTATTTTGCTTTTGGGTCTGGATTCGCGCAAGGGCGACAAGTCCGCCCGCTGTGACGCCATTCATACGGTTAGCTTTTTGCCAAGCCAAGGCAAAATAATTATCACTTCCGTTCCCCGCGGCACTATTTCTAAAGATGGAAATATTATTGCCAATGTGTGTTCGATTTACGGTTTTGATACCGCCAAAAAGGAAATCGAAAAGATCACCGGCATCCCCGCCGACTACACTGTCAAAACCGGTTTTTCCCAAACCATGGGGGCATTTAGATTACTAGGTTTACCTCCATCACCCACTTTACAGTTTCTTCGCGACCGGCATGACTACGCCATCGGCGACAACCAGCGTAGTTTTAACCAGGCCAATTTTCTCAAAGATATGTTAGTCCAACACCTGGACCAGATTAATGCCTTGCCGGAGCCGATTAAATATCTGGGCTTTAAAACTATCGATACGGATATTTCTTATAACGACGCCAAAAAATTACTGGCAGAAATTATCGCCAGCGGGATTTATAAAGATCCGGCCAACATCGAAGTCGTCGTTAAGCCGGCGGATAATCTGGTCCGCCAGGATATTCATTTGAGCGCGCAAACAGCCACAGACTGGAGCTTTAGTCAGGACCCGGAGTACCAGGCCTACCAGAAAGAAATGGTGGATTATCTGGAAAACATCACTAAAACCGCCAACAAAACCGCCGTCATCACCGCTCTGGCTCAAAAATCCTGGCTTCAGGTCGACGACCCCGGTCTTCGTAACCAGCTACACTTTGATTTATTGAAAATTGTTCCAACCCCCGACACTCTCAAAGATTTTATTTTAGAAATGTCTCAGGCTGGCCAGCCAAGCCTCCAACAACAGGCAGAAGAGATACTGGCTTCTTTAAAATCATAAACTTCCTCGCCACTTGACATCTGTTTTCCAATTTGGCTAAACTAATTCCATGGATTCTGCAAATACTACCCCGGCCCAGTCAGGACCAACCAATCCCGCTGCTCCTGTTGCTCCGTCACCTGCACCCACACCTATTACTCCCCCGTCTGCTAATCCGGTTGGACAAACAGTCTCGGTTAATCCTCCACCGGTAGCAGCAGAGGCTTCTTCCGACAAATGGAACTTTTTAGCCATTGCAGGGATCATTTTAGTCGTTGTCTTGGTTGGCGCCGGCGCTTTTTTGATCATGTCCAACCCGCAAATGCTTGGCAGCTTAACCGGCAATAAAGCTCAAACAACGACTCCAGCCGCTAATCCGCCGCTGGTGCCAAAAACCCCAACTCAAACTCCACCTACAGCTCCCCAGCCCCCCGCCTCGCCGCAACCAATTGACGAAATTCCTTTAACGATTGCCACACCAGTAAACAATGTGACCGTAACCACAGCTACTATCAAAGTTACCGGAACCACTTCCGCCAGGGCTGATGTATCCGTTAATGAAATTGATACTAAAGCCGACGCCACCGGCAAATTCTCGGCTACTCTTACCCTGTCTGAAGGCGATAATCCCATAGTGATTGACGCCGTTGATGAAAACGGCCAAACCTCCGAACGGGAATTAACCGTTACCTATCAGCCTGCCGGCTCATGACCAGAAAATTTTTAACCGGTTCCGTCGTCTTTTTAACTTCCACTGTTTTAGCCAGTTCGACGGCTTTCGCTGTGGTCACTACGGTTACCCCACCCATAGTCAACAATTCAGTCAGAGCAGCTAGTAGTGCCGGTCAGCTTCAGGAAAAAATCACTGCGCAGGCGCAAACGCGAAGCACAATTGCCAAACTCGCCGGAACGATTTCTTCTCTGGGCACCAATAATTTCGTCATTAACGGCGTGACGGTAAACTTAACGCCGACAACAATTTTGTTGCGCCAGTTCGGGGCCAGATCGGCTTTTTCAGAATTTAGTGTCGGCGACCAGGTGCAAGCTTTCGGCAAATGGACCAACACCACCCAAACCGCCGTGAACGCCCGGCTGGTCCGCGATATTTCCATCCAAAAACGCCGGGGCACTTTTGTAGGAACAATTGTTAGTACAAACGCCACCGGCTTTATTTTCCAGCCTCTGGCCCGGCCTCAACAGACAGTCACTGCCGGCAAAACTACCCGGTATCTCGACCGCCGGATGAAAACGATTAACCCCTCAACAATTATCGCCGGCCACCGGGTGATGATTCGAGGAATGTGGGATAACAAACTCAACACCATTACCGAAGTAACCCTGGTTAAAGACTTCTCCCAGCCAACCCCACCAGTAGCAACACCTTCCGCTGCCGTGAACGCGCCGCGGTAGCTACCACCCTCGTGGCCTCGCCCCTGCCAACCACCACGGCCCCATAAAAACTGGTAATATTAATTAATGGACCAAAAGCACAGTTTTCTTGTTCTTTCCTCATGTGGCCTTATTCTGGTCGCTTGCGCTTTAATCCTAGCCCGGGTGGCTACCTCCGGTCTGGGCGCGCAGTTAATCCTCGACCAGCAAACCTCGGCTGAAGTTAGTGAAACAGTAGAAAATCCCACCGTGGCTAAAGTTATAGACGGTGACACCATTGCTTTAACCGATGGCCGGCGGGTGCGCTACATCGGGATTAATACTCCGGAAATGGCAGACATGAATAAGCAACCCCAATGTTTTGCCCCGGAAGCTAAAGCCGAAAACGAAAAATTACTGGCGGGTAAAACTATCCGTCTGGAAAAAGACACCACCAACCGGGATAAATACGGCCGATTACTGCGCTATGTCTACGCCACTGACAGTTCCGGCCGGGAAATCTTTGTGAATGATTATCTTGTGCGGCAGGGTTATGCTAGACCTCTGCCCCTTGCCCCCGATTTGCATTTTGCCAGCCAGTTTAATGCCGCCGCTGAAGAAGCTAAATTTCAGGATCGCGGATTATGGAGCGCTTGCAACTAAACCAGCAATATCCCTAGAAAGAAAAGAATTCCTACAGCCACAACTTGCCCCAAAGCTATCATCTTAAACAGCGGAGAGATCTTGCTGTTCAGCACCTGGGTCATAAGGACAATCTGCCGGTAAACCACTACTGTAAAAACAAAGTACAAAAGCATCAGAACCGCAAAGAAAAGCTTAATAAAAATGCTAAATTGTAAAAGATTAAGCAGCTCCATACTATCTTCCCTCTTTTTCCTGGTCTTCGATTTCCATTAATTCCTGAATTTTTTTGGAAACCAACTGGGGATGCGGGACAGCTTCAAACTCAAAATTTTCCTCTTCTGCCGCCGTCTGGATAGCCACATTTCCGTAATCGAAAACCCCGGCCAGAACGCCGATGGCGCTGGAGCTGACATCCTCGATGTGACTGATCTGGGCCGCACTCACTTTGCGGTAAATAATCGAGTACCAGTCAACATCCACCACCCGTCCAGAAGTGACGATATAAACATTAAAATACCAAGACAAAAAATTAATAAAGGCGTAGGAAAAAGTCCCAGCGTACCAAAGCAGAAAAAAGACAAAAACCGTGCCCGGGTTAACCGGTAAATGGAGCATTGACACCAGGGGCAGAATAATTAAAGGCAAAACAATTAGCCCCAGGGTTGCTAAAATCCAGGGTAAAGTCGTAATGATATGGGCTCGCAAGAGAAGAATAATATCCTCGTCGGGTTCTTTATCGGAAAAAGTAATGCTTTGGGGAAAGGCTTTAAAGGCAGCCAAAAGCGAGGTTCCTGATTTTTCTTCCAATTCTTTATCGACCGCGGTTTCGTTTTTAATCTGGCTGTTGGCCAGCGCGGGCGGCTCAGCCAGCGTTGTCTTTTCCGGTTTTACTTCAACCGGTTGGGTGAGAACAGACTTACTATCCGGCTCTAAGTTATCAACGGCAATTCTTGGCATTACGCCATTATATCAGGCAGCTTACTTATGTTCTATGTTAAACAGGGCGCTGGCTAGCCAGATTTCTCCCGGAGCGCGAATGTTAAAAATTTGCCGGAAGTTACCACCGTCAAAATTATGACCGTTAATGGTCACTGTGTTTGTATAGCCGCCGGTGGAATACGACACGCTTACGCTGCTCACATTGTCAAAAGGGGTCACGCCCCGGTTGCGCAGTTCATTTTTAACCTGATCTCTCGACCAGGTATCCGGATTGGATTTGTCCGTCTGAGAAAGATGAGACATAGTACTGCTGTCTTTCTCGTAAAGCAGCGCGGCATTGGCAATATCGGTAAATTCATCGCCGGAGAGCCAGGCATTGGGACGGCTGGCACTGCTATAGCGGGGTTTATACCAGGCTTTATAAAACCAGGGAGAATTGGCAATTTTTTCGTAGGCGTCGTTGGTCCAGCAGGATTGACTGCCGCACTTGGTATCCCACCCGCCCGGCGTTGAGTAGCCCTGAGCAGAATAGGAATAAGTATAACCGCCGGCGGAAGCGGCATACCAAGCGGAAAACGGCTGGCCGTTGGCCACCAGTACCCAACCTCGGGTAGCGTCCACCGCCGCATCCCAGTCTCCGCCCTTGTCATTCGGCTGAAATACCTGACAGGATTCCGTGGCACAAATTGACCCGCTGCCGTTATTCGTGTAGGCCAAAGCGTACGACCGGGCCGCCACCGCCTGAGCCATTAGGGCTGCCCGGTTATTATCTGTCCAGGAAGAAGGCATCTCATAAATTCTTTTAACATAGTCCTCAATATTGTATGTTCCGTAACCCTGAACAGAAATATTAATCGAAGTGGAATAATCTTTTTTAATTTCGATCCCGCCGTAGTAGGCGTGGAGAATATCTTCGGCGCTTTGTCCGGATTTAGCCCGACCCCAGGCACCGTATTGGCTCATTCCCTTGCGGTGCGGTGCCCCGAAGGAAAAGCCGGCAAAAGAGCCCGCGGGGGCGTTTCGTCGAAAACCATCAATTGATGAGTTGTCATCCTGGGTGTCCGGTACATCGCCGACACTGGTGGAAAAGTTTCCTGTTTTTTCCGCCAACAATTCCTGCTGACGGGCGCTTAAAGTTCCCACTGTTTGATTTAACTGAGATTGGTAGGCTTTAGCGTCGGCAACCAGTTTTTTAATTGGCGCTAAAGTTGTTTCCAGGCCCGCCCGTTTGGCCGCCAGCCAGGTCTGGTTGTCCTCCAGTTTCTGTTTTTGGGAGTTTAAATCGGAAAGCTCCATGACCAAAGTGGTAATGGTGTTTTTTTCCTGATTAATCAAGGTTTGCCGGTAAGCCAGATTATGCAAAGTGTCACCGACATTGTCCCCGCTTAAGGCCATAACGAGAAAGTATTCGAGGGGCGAAGTCCAGTTTTTCTTGTAGTAATCACGAATTTGACTGTCCAGACTTTGCTGTTGTTTGGTAAATTTAATCTCGTCAGCGTCAATCAGCTCCTTTTTTTTCTCAATTAGGGCTGCCAACGCTTTGGTGTTAGTTTCAATATCGGCAATCTCCTTTTCCAGGGTCTGCACCGTCTGTTCGTGTGGCTTGGTAGCAGCGATGGACATATCCAGAAGTTTTTGACATTCAGCAATTTTGGCACTGCATTCGGAGTCGGAATTACAGCTGGAATTACACTCGTCAGCAAAAGACAGCGTCGAGCGGAAAGCATAAAGTGTTAAGAGAATTGTTACTACCAGAAGAAGCTTCTTCATAGGTGGGTATATTTTAGCAATTTCTTCTCAAACTTTTGTACCACTATTTCTGATAAGTTGTAAGGGTGAAAAAAAGCAAAGCCCCAACCCACCCGTTCATGAGTCATTTTTGGTTTCATATACAAATACTGAAAGAGAAAAGCAAAAAATTCCGGGATAAGTAAAAATAAATTCCAGGCGCTAAGCACCAAATTCCAAATAAATTTCAATGTCCAATTGGGAAAATTCCAAAATTTCGGGGTTTGCGATTTTGAATTTAAAGCATGTTTGGGATTTGGAATTCGGGATTTGGAATTTTTGTAGGCCTCTGGTAAGTATTCCTTTGTCCACAAATTAACCTTCAACCACCGTCGTTCTACCTTGTCCCGGTCATATAAACATTTTGCTTGTAATATTTCATGGGCAGTGAACAAATTCTGATCCTTAATTTCCAAATGGTTTAAATCGAGAAAAATGTTGGGACAAAACCGCCGTTTTAGCCAGGGAAATACCAATAATCGCGTCAGCCATAAAGTATTAGGCTGGGTGACGATCATTAAATCAATATCAGCCCTAGAAGTGGCATTCTGCGCGGCCACCGACCCCGTTAAAAAGACTGCCGCCACTGTCGGGATTTTTTTTAGCAGCCCCGTAACTTTTAGCGCTTCTTTTTCTTTTTGCGAAGAATATTTTGCCCTGACCTGGCGGATGTCCCAAAGTTTGGCTTCTTTAACCGTCAGCGGATAGCCAAAGAGGTCAGCGTAGACAACGGCAGCGAGCCGGCCCCGATTGAAAACGGATCGGGGTTGGCTATAATGAGAATTAATGAAGTTTAAAGACTTTCCAGAGCTGCGGATTTTGGCCATCCTTGGCATTATAACTCTCGGCTGGCATTTGTTGGGTCTGTTTAGCTCTTTCCTGGGCCTTTTTGCTGATTTGTTTATCCTTCTAATTTTATCCTGGGTTCTGGCTTTCATTCTTGAACCACTGGTCGTTAAAATTTCTTCCGGCGGGATACCGCGAATAGCCGCGGCTATTATTACTTATCTGGCCTTAGCGGCCGGTGTGGTTTTGTTGGTTCTTGTTGTGTTACCAACAATGGTCACTCAGTTTTCCCAGCTGGCCACCCTGGTTCCGGCTTACCTGCCGGATAATTCTTTCTTGTCTGCCCGGGTCGAAAGTTTCTTAAGCACGACCGCCAATAATTCTCTGGTTCTGGCATCAGGAGTCGCTACCACGGCGACTAATTTACTTTTGATTCTGATTCTCTCGTTTTACTTTTTGATCTCCCGCAAGGAAATTTCCAAGTTTTTCCTGGATATTATTCCCGACGAATATGAAGAGGATTACCTGTTCCTAGAAAAAACTCTAAACCAGACCTTTGCTTCCTTTATTCAGATTCAGGTTGTTTTGGGCTTGCTGCTGGGACTAATTACTCTACTCACTCTGGTTATTCTCAACATTAACTTTGCCCTGTCTACTGCTCTTCTTTCCGGCATTTTGGCCATGATTCCGGTCGTGGGATCAGTAATCTTTGTCATTCCGATAATTTTGGCCGGGCTGACAGTCTCGGTTCAGAAAATGATTATTGCCGTAATCGTGGTCATTTTGGCCGCCCAGCTGGTTTACAACCTTGTGGCTCCAAAACTCATGGGCACAGCCTTGAAAATTCATCCGATTATTGTCCTGCTTTCGTTTTTAATCGGCTACAAACTGGCCGGCGTCTGGGGCGCTATTTTTGCCATTCCGGTAACCTCAGCTCTGGCCATTATCGGGAAGGATTTACTAAAATATTGGAAAGAAGAAGCAGATCGATAAAATTCCAGGTTCCAAACACAAGCTCCAAACAAGTCTTAGGTTCTAAACTCCAAAGTCCTCAAGCTACGGGTTTTGAATTTTTAAAAATTGGAGTTTGTTTGGAATTTGTGGTTTGGAATTTATTTTGTAAGACCATATTGTGAAAGTACCTGAGTTACCCCTTGCTGCACTGTCTGCAGGACGGAAGAGGCGTTATTGCCCTGGAGCATAGAGTTTATGGCATCAGCATAGTATTTGCCGATCCGGGTGTTGATGCCGGTGTCCCCGTCGCCGGTGTTAGATGCGAGATACCAGGTCTTGGCTGTCGGCGCAGCCGCGATAAACGGGCCAACATTGGGATCAGCAGAGAGCAGATCGGCCATATCGGTTCGCGCATAAGGCTCCCCGAAACCCCGGACATTAGTTTCAGCCGCATATAACTTCGTTAAGACTTCTCTGCTGGAAAGGTATTTGAGAAAGTCCCAGGCTTCTTTTTGATGAGAACTGCGCTTGGAAACGGCTTCGGTCCAAAAGGAAGCATAATTAGCGGCCGCTCCCCCGGCCAACTGGGGTACCGGGGCCAGATGGAAATTTAAGTTCGGGTTGATTTGTTTAATGTCAAAATAGCGCCATGACGGGCCAAAATACATCGCCACCTGGCCGTTGGCAAAAGCCAGAGTGGAATTATCCAGGGTTTCGTCCCACATATGTTCGGAAGTGGCAAAAGCCACATAGTAATTCAGAGCCTCAGCGTTAAAGTTATCGCCTGCCTGAGCCATCATTAAACCCACAATATCCTGCCACTGGTCAACATTGGAAGCTGTCCCCATAGCCGCTCCGGCAGTTTTAATCCGGCCGCTGCTGTCCCGGACCGTTAGTTTCCTGGCTGTCGCCATAAACCCCTGGTCGCCGTCCCAAATGGTTGGGACACTGACCCCCCCGGCCCGCAAAATATCATCGTTAACATACATGGCCAAATCGTCAATTTCCAGGGGGATCGCGTAAGGATAAAGAGTAGCGGCCGCTGGATAAAAAGTTTGTTTAAAAGAAGCCTGGGAATAAACATTGGCCGGCATTGGAGATAAGCCCGAAGCCAGAGTAAGCACCCAGCTATCGTGAATCCGGACAATATCCGGACCGTTGGTACCGGATAAAGCCGTCACCACCCGGTCGCGGTAATTTAACGGTGATTGCTTAATATATTTAATGGTGACATTGGGATGGAGACGCTCGTAATCGGCAATTATTCCCTGAAAAACCTCCTCCGGCTCCCACAAACCCCAGTAGGTTAAAGTTACCGGGCCGACCCGGCGCACGAAAGTCAGGAGAAACACTACCAGGGCGACGATTAGAACGGCCAAAACTCCTCCGGCTAAAAGCAGGATTTTTTTAGTGTCCATCTTTGCTACAATGATTACCATCATTATGCACCGGACGCGCGCTTTTTTAAAGACAACCTTCTTTTTTCTGCTGGGCGCCACGGTAACCGCTTTAAGCATAAGCGCCGCTTTATATTTGGTCTTTGCCGCCACTTTTAAAAACAAAGTTTATCCCGGTGTCAGAGTGGCCGGAGTGGAAGTATCCGGCAAATCCGAACCGGAACTGGAGAAAGAATTAAGCTTAAGATACGCGAACTCTTTAAACAGCTTGAGTTTTGTTTTTTCTG
The DNA here is from genome assembly GCA_023380635.1 of Patescibacteria group bacterium. Classification (NCBI taxonomy): domain Bacteria; species Patescibacteria group bacterium. The sequence continues at coordinate 501,360 of JAMCRP010000001.1, read as the reverse complement.
ACCCCAAAGCAACCGTGTCGGCTACCGGTAAAGAATTAAACCTTCGTCCCGACACCGGCCTTATGGCCAGACGGGCTTTTTCTATCGGCCGGCAAACCCCCAACCCTTATTACAATTTCCTGCAGATTGTCGCCGCCTGGCAAAACCAGATTAATTTACCCTTTGAAGTTAATTTCGACGAAAAACCTCTCGACCAAAAAATTGACACGGTAGCGCCCAAGATCGAAAAAGTGGCCGTCGACGCGGTTTATCAGTTTGTGCCCAATAGCGGACCGGACCGCCGGGGCCGCGTCACCGCTTTCCGCCCTTCCGAAAACGGGCTAAGTATCGACCGGGAAAAAATTAAGGAAACCATTTTGGCCGCCGCCAAGAAGTCTGCTGACTACAGGCAGCCGACTACAGCTACTTATATTCTGCCGACCCAGGTAATCTACCCTTCAGTCAATTCCTCGACAGCCGATAGTCTGGGCATTAAAACCCTCTTGGGACGGGGCGAATCCTATTTTTATGATTCCATCCCCGGCCGCGTTTATAACATTTCTCTGGGCGCCAGTAAAATTAACGGCAGCTTGGTAGCCCCCGGGGAAACTTTTTCATTTGATCAGGCGATTGGCACGGTTTCAGCCGTTTTTGGCTTTGCGAAGGCCTACTCCATTAAAGAGGGAAAAACCGTTTTGGATGACGGCGGTGGCGTTTGCCAAGTGTCGACGACTTTATACCGGGCGGTTTTAAACGCAGGGTTACCAGTGATCGCCCGCACCGCCCATTCATACCGGGTCGGCTATTATGAACAGGGCGGCTTTTTGCCCGGCCTGGATGCAACGGTTTACCCTCCCGATCCAGACTTTAGGTTTAAAAACGATACTAACGGTTGGATTTTAATTCAAACTACCTTTGATGAAGCCAATAAAAAATTAACTTTTGATCTTTTCGGGACCTCGGATAACCGAGTAGTAAATATTACCGGCCCAGTGATTGTTTCGACCGCTCCCCCGCCGGCGCCGATTTATGAAGACGACCCAACTAAGCCGGTAGGCGTTGTTACTCAGGTTGACACAGCCCACTATGGGGCAAAAGTTTACTTTAAAAGACTGGTCACCCGCAGCGGGCAAACTCTAATTAACGAAACAGTTTGGTCAGATTATGTTCCTTGGCCTGCTAGATACTTGCGGGGTACGAAAACTAATTAGTTTTAGGTTTAAGGTCTTCTACTATATTTTTGTAAGATATTAGAATTTTAGACGCTATGCCATCGTGTTCTTGGCCAGCTAGTCTTTCTAATTCTTCTATTCTTTCCTCAACATTTTCGTTAAAAAATATCTTTCTGGCTGCCAATCCACGAGCAATGCGCAAAGCGCTGTCATTAGCAAGATCATCAGCCTTGTTTACCAGTTCCCTTGCCTTTTCATTAACCACATCTGATATTATAGCAATGTTATGCGCATATTAGGGATTGAAACTTCCTGTGACGAAACGGCGGCAGCTATTGTTGAAGATGGAACCAAGATAGTTTCTAATGTGGTAGCCAGTTCTCAGGCCATGCATGCTAAGTTTGGCGGGATTATTCCGGAACAAGCAGCCCGGGAACAATTGGCTTCAATGATTCCTGTTTTAAAAGAAGCCATGATTACTGATTTTGATGCGATCGCAGTAACTATTGGTCCCGGACTGATTGGCAGTCTACTTGTTGGTGTGGAAACCGCTAAGGCCTTGGCTCTGGCCTGGAAAAAGCCCCTTATTCCTGTCAACCATCTTATTGGCCACATTTACGCTAATTGGCTGACGGGGACTCCCCCGGTTTTACCCGCAATGGTGTTACTGGTTAGCGGAGGGCACAGCGAATTAATCCTTATGCGAGATCACAGCAACATTAAATATCTTGGGGGCACCCGGGATGACGCTGCCGGAGAATGTTTTGATAAGTGTGCCAGACTGCTTGACCTCGGTTATCCCGGCGGACCAGCCGTTGAAAAAGCAGCCGAAAGCGTTAAGCGTCAAGCGTTAAGCGTCAAGTTACCCAGGCCAATGATTAACGAGAAAAATTTAGATTTTAGCTTTAGCGGCTTAAAAACCGCGGTTTCTTCTCTTTACGCTTCCCGCTTGACACCAAACTCTAAAGAAATTGCTTACGAACTTCAGGAAGCCGTTACCGATGTTCTGGTTAGAAAAACCTTGCAAGCAGCGGAAAAATATCAGGTAAAAAGTGTTCTCCTGGCCGGCGGCGTGGCCGCCAATAAACGACTACGAGAAAAGTTACAATCTACTGTCTACAGACTACCGACTACGGTTACTCTTCATGTACCGCCAATACAACTTTGTACTGATAACGCCGCTTACATTGCGTCGGCTGCCTACTTCAACCAAAAGACAGCTCCGTGGCAACAAGTTGACGCCAACCCTGCCCTTGATTTAATCTAAAGAGGTGGTGGAAATTACGCCGCAAGCCAGGAAAATAATTTTAATCGTCGTCATCATCGTAGCTGCCGGAGGGGTTATTGCTACCGGCGTAGCCGTCACCCGTTCTATTTTGTCTAAAGCCAGCGAGTCTGAACCCACTCCGCCGACAACCGTCGTCAAACTGGCTCCGCCTGGGGCTCCGGCAAAAACCAGTACTCCCAGCGCAGCCCCGACTACTCTAACTAACCGCCCGGCACCGGCGGCCACTCCGGCGGCCACTCCGGCCTCAACCACTACCAGCACCGGCTGGACGGTAACCGGCACTGGAAACGTGGACATTACTCCAACTTTTAGTTTTGATCTGAAAAATTTGTATGTGGATTTTGCTGGAGCAGATTTAAATTTGGTAACCGGAATGGATTATTCCCTAAGCTATACTGCCGACCCCAATATCCCCCGCCTGGTTAAAGGCAGCTTTTCGGCGCCTTTCACCCGCAAGGCCATCCCCCTTGGTACCTGTTCCGGCACCGCTTGTGTTTACGACACAAACCCGGCCGGATTCGTCCTGAGAGTTTTAGTGAAGACCAATAACGGTTTAACCGTTAACCTTAAGACCTTGACTTTCGCCGGTGCCCCAACAGCCGGGGTTCAATAATCACCGGTTGCTTGTAGGCCAAAACGGCTGCTCCCAGAGCAAAAACCACCAGAAGCATCTTAACTAAGGCTCCGGCAATGGGAATTAATCCCAAAAGCGCGATCAAAAACAACCCCAAAAGCAAAGCCCAACCCCGTCTTTCGCCAAACCGCGGTAGCATTATCTTCCGGCCAATAAAGAAAGCCGTTAAATATTGAGCCCCGACCCAGGCCAGCGAACCGACCAGAAGAAGCACCAGCGATACTGGAATTCCTACAATTGTAATGGCAAACAAAACCACAACCAGCGGCGCCATTAAAGCGATAATTATTCCCCAGCCAAAAGAAGCGGCCGGCCGGTTTTCCATAGCCATGACTGTTTTTTCAAAAATCCGGGGAAAAAGCCCCAGAAGCAAAAAGCCGATTAAAGCAGAAACCACAAAACCCAAAACTTCCGTAATCGGCTTAATTCTCTGATAAGACGACAACAAGGTCCGGGCTCCGAAAAAGCGCGGGTAATTGGTATCCGGGTTTTCTTTCTGATAAGAAATATTTCCGGCGATCGTGGCTCCTGGTTCCAGAACGGCTTCGGAGTTTCCGGTGTATTTTAAGCTGCTGGAAATGGAAGCCTGGGGGCCGAGCAAAAATTCCCGATTGGCAACCACATACGCTTCATTATTAATCGGCGAGTTTAAATAAAGTCGGCTGCCAAAAAAACGGAAGCCACGACCAATTTGCGCAGCGGATAGTTCCAGATTAGCTGCAGTTACTAATAAACTACCACCGATAGTTGACTGTTTAGTGACACTACAATTTCCACAAATTAACAAGGTGTTCCGGCTGACCGGGGCATTAATAGTGACATCCCCGCCAACTACACGAATGCTGTTACCCACTTCCCCATTTACATTAACTTTGCCTCCAAGAACAAACAAGTCCCCGTCGATTTTGCCGTTTACCGTCACCACCCCGCCGGCCAGAAAGGCGTCTCCATGAATATCCCCGTCAATCTGTACTGTTTGGCCGGTGCGGAAATAATCAGAATCAATACTCTGCCCTGCCGGTAGCAATTCGTAGCCTTGGGCCAAGGCCGGTTTTGGCGCAAAAAGAAGAAAAACAACGAAGCCGCAGAGAAAAATAGCAACTGCCTTGCACATTTAGGCGATATTATGGAACACGGTAGACTTTGTCAAGAAGGATAATTAAAATAATTGCATGGCAGAAGTAATCAAGACTCTCGAATACAAAATGGGAAGATTAATAATTAATACCAGGCCCGGCGGCGGCCACCTGGATAGACCCCATATTATCCAACCGGTCAACAGTGCCGTCATTAACCTTGTTTCTAATCAGCCCGTCCTGATAACCATGCCTGAGATGGCCCCGGTTTCTAGGGCGCGAAGACTTTTTGTCACCCTCCAACGACTATTCCAAGCTTCTTAAATTCCTTCTGCTCTGCTAAAATCTCCTTATGGAGCCAAAATACGACCATCTCAAGGTTGAAGACCACATTTACCGCATGTGGGAAGAAGGCGGCTATTTTAAGCCGGAAATTAATCCCGACGGCAAACCCTTTACTATTATTCTTCCCCCGCCAAACGCCAACGCCGATCTTCACTTAGGCCATGCCTTATTTACCATTGAAGACATTCTCATTAGGTATCACCGGATGAAAGGCTTCGCTGCCTTGTGGCTGCCGGGCTTAGATCATGCCGGCTTTGAAACTCAATTTGTTTTCGAAAAACAGCTTAAAAAAGAAAACAAAAGCCGTTTCGACTATGACAACACTACTCTCTATAAAATGATTTGGGACTTTGTTGATAAAAACAAACAAACAGTCCGCGATCAACTGAAAAAGCTTGGTTTTTCTCTTGACTGGTCCCGGGAAAAGTTTACCCTCGATCCTGATACTCTTAAGATTGTTTTCCAAACTTTTGAAAAAATGAGAAAAGAAGGCTTGGTGTATAAGGGTGAAAGAATTGTTAATTATTGCCCCCGCTGCGGAACGGCTTTTTCTGATTTGGAGGTGGACTATACCGAACGTGACGACAAGTTATACTTTCTAAACTACGGGCTGTTGCACATTGCCACCACCCGTCCGGAAACAATTTTTGCCGACGCGGCGATTGCCGTTAATCCTAAAGATAAACACTACAAGAGCCTAATTGGTAAAACGGCCGTAATTCCCTTAATCAACAAGGAGATTCCGATTATTTCCGACGAAGCGGTGGATATCAAGTTTGGCACCGGCGCGCTTAAGGTTACCCCCGCTCATGATCCTCTGGATTTTGAAATTGGTAATCGCCACGATCTGCCTCAAATTACCATTATTGATTTTTCCGGCCGCTTGAACAGTAATGTCCCCGAAAAATATCGGGGACTAAAAGTCGAACCAGCCCGAGAGGCCGTTGTTACCGATTTGAAGGAAAATGGCTTTCTTGTTAAAGAAGAGCCCCTGCATCACTCCGTCGGCATTTGTTATAAGTGTAAAGGTGTTATCGAACCCCTTCTTCAGAAACAATGGTTTGTCAAAACTAAGCCTCTGGCAAAACCGGCTATTGACGCAGTTAAGAATGGGGAAATTAAAATTCTTCCTAAATCTTTTGAGAAGACTTACTTTCGCTGGATGGAAAATATCCGCGATTGGAACATTAGCCGTCAAATTGTTTGGGGCGCTAAGGTTCCCATCGAGGGAGAAACCGACACTTTTGACACTTGGTTCTCTTCCGGCCAGTGGCCGTTCTCAACCCTCATGACCACAAAACCCGGTGATTTTGAAAAATTCTATCCAACGACAGTTATGGAAACCGGTTACGATATTCTGTTTTTCTGGGTAGCCCGAATGATTATGCTTGGACTGTATGTGACAGGAAAAGTTCCGTTCAAAACAGTATACCTTCATGGCTTGGTCCGCGACAAGGAAGGTCAAAAAATGAGTAAAAGCAAAGGTAATGTCATTAATCCCCTCGATATGGTTAGTAAATATGGCGCGGACGCTCTGCGATTTTCCCTGGTTGCCAATGTTGGCGCCGGCCAGGACCAGAGACTCTTCGAAGAAAAGATTATTGGCTATCGGAATTTCACTAACAAACTCTGGAATATCGGGCGGTTCATTCTTGGTGTTGAACAGAAAAACAAAACTGGCAAACTTGACAAGGAATTAGCGAAAAAGCTGGCTGCTTTGGTTAAAAAGGTTACCCGGGAATTAGACGCCTTTAAACTGGGAGTGGCGGCGGAAGATCTTTATCAATTTACCTGGCATGAGTTTGCGGATAAGTATCTTGAAGACTACAAGAAAGGATTTGTGTCCTACACTTCCCTACTGAAAACTTTCGAAACCCTGCTCAAACTTCTCCACCCCTTCATCCCGTTTGTCACTGAAGAACTTTGGGGACTGCTCCCCGACCACAGCAACAATCCTATCATTATTGCCCCCTGGCCCCGGTAAGAAAGGTATAATAGTACTGTATGCTTGGGCGCATGAAAGGTTTGGGGTTGCCCCGAAAGAAGTTAGGAAAAGTTTTCGAAAAACTGCAAAATTTTCGCCCTTACTTGAGGCTGTTCATGTCATGGAAAAAGCTTCCCCTCTTGTACCTGCGCCGCCTGGCCCGCGAGCTGGTTTTTGTGCTGGCTTTTTTCTTTGTTGTCATCCTGCTTATTAACCTGACTTTACCTAAATCTCCCTTCGAAACCCTGAAAGATAATCTCCTGGTCAATTCCTACGACACCAACTCTCACCGCCTTCTGGGACAGCTTCTTCTTAACTCTAACGATTTTAGTCCGGCCGAAACAGAAACCCTAAAAGCTTTTAATGACCCTCATAGCTCTGAAGTGTTGAAAATTCAGGCGATTAAAAATCAGCCAGATCAAATTAAGAAGGATATTGTCTTCTGGCAAAAGCTTGCGGAAACTTTTCCGGGATACCGGGATGCCTATTTAAAATTAGCGGTTCTTTCCGGGCAGATTTACCGCAATTTTGACGTGTACAAATTCTTGGAAAAAGCTGCGGAAATTGATCCCAATAACGAGGTTCTTAAGAAGCTTTCTCTCCAGCCGGAGTTTCGGCTTTAGGGGATTCCCCTTCTGCGGGAGCGACGGCTTCCCCAGCCCCTTCAGTTGCAGCTTCCGCTGCCGCTTTGGCAGCTTCCTCTTCAGCCTCTTTCTTGGCTTCTTCTGAAACAGCCGGAGCCACTTTCACTACTACTTCCTCTTTGCCGGTGAGCACTTCTACTCCGCCGGGAATTTTCAAATCAGCTACGGTTATCTGTTGATCCACTTCGGAAAGTTTCCTGGTGTCTACTTCGATCTTTTCCGGCAAATCAGTCGGCAAGGCTTCCACTTCGATTTCGTTTAGGGTCTGAAGCAGCAACCCAATGTTGCTGGTCACTGCTGGCGACTCGCCCACCAATTCGAGAGGGACGTTGGCCTTAATTTTTTCTGTCAGCTTAACCGCATGAAACTGGACATGAAGCAGTTGGCGGTTTAAAGGATGAATTTGGACCTCGGAAATCAGAGTAGGAAGCGTAGTCTTGTCAAATTTCAGTTCCACCAATCCGGTCTCGCCCGCCTGAGCAAAAACTTTCGCAAATTCCTTTACCGGCACGGCCAGACTTTGGGATTTAACTTCTTTCCCATAAACCGTCGCGGGCACCAATCCGTCTCGGCGAAGGGATTTGACTTTTTTTCCGATTAAACTCCGAACCTGAACTTCCAAAGGAATTGCTTTCATAGCTTTGTTTCAAAATTAACCTCAAAATCCCGATCCTGGGTTAGATCTGAATTATATATAAGCTTCTGGTTAAAGACAAGAGGAACCGTGCTTGCCAGATTCTTTTGAACCGGAGACAGGAAAGAGGGGTAGTCTAAGGAAAAATCAAAAAGGTCGCCGCTTGTTCCCGGCTGTTTGAGAAGATGAAACTCATAAGTGGTTTTAGTGTTGGCAAACGAGAGTTTGTCCGGCAGACGATAACGGAAAGTTACCGTCTGGTCGGATTCAATAGGAATTTCCACCAGGGTTCCAAAACTAGCATAATTGTTTTCTGTCGTCTGGAAGACAAAAAACTCATCAGGGGCGACTTTTGAGAGTTCCTCGGCGGTTAAAGTTGGGGAAACCGCCGGCTTGCGGCCGTCACCCAGATCGAAACTAATTAGCTTTGAACCGGCCGGTACCAGAAACCGCAGGTAGTTTTTGTATTTACCGCCCGGCCAAGTGTCAGACGGGGAATCGTTGCGGTAAAGAACCGTCACGGTATTTTCAATATCGCCGCCTTTACTGACCGTCGAATCCACTCGCAGCGAGCGCTTGACAAAATAATTGGCTTTATTGGCTCCCAAGTTAGCTTCCACGAGCATCAGGCAATTGCTGCCTTTCTTTTGACAGTCGGGAGTAACAATACTTCCTGACCAGCCGGCCCCAAAAACGGCTTTTTGAGCTTCGGTGCCGTTAAAATAGAGAAGGATGTTTTTTTCATTAAGGCTAGCTACCAGAGCATTGGCTATAGCCGGATAATTCTTATCGTCATCGGTTGTCAACTTAGACAAAATTGCCCGGGCCACACCCCCCAGAAAATCCTGTTTTTGGCTGGAGCCGGCAAAAAAATTAATTTCCGAAGAATATTCCGCCTTCTGAAAAAAGTCTGAGGCTGAAACCGTCTGGTCAAAATCGGGCAAATTCAACGGTCCGGTAGCCTCCAGAAGCTTTTGAACTGCTCCCAGATTGACGGCAATCACGCCATCAGCTGTTTCGCCGGTTTCTTTTTCTAAAAACCATTCCAAGCGTTTAGCTGTCAAAGGAAAATCTGCCGCCCAGTTACTGTCACGCATATACCAGTCCGGCTGGCCCATGAACTGCAGGATCTCATCCGGCGGGGTAATCGTCCCGGCAAGCTTGCCGTCGGCCGTGTAAATATCGTAAATTTTCCAATCCAGAAGCTTCCCGTTATTAAACCGGACCAGTCCGTAGGAACCAATGAACCCGCCGGTAGGCCGCAACTCGGCACTGTTTTGAAAAACTACCAGATAGGTCTTTTTACCCTCGGCCGGCACAATCTGAGGCCAGGCGGAAAGCACCAGATCGGCCTGGGTCAAGAGCTGACGGACCCGGGGAATTTCCCCGGCGTAAGTTTTAATTTTTCCAGCTGGAACCCCCATAAAAGAAAGCAGTCCCAAGGAAGCCGGCGACAGGCCGCCCACCTGGGCTTCAATTAACCCCAGATCCTGATTAAGGGGCCCTGTCTCGTCTTGAATTTGCGAGGACAGGGCGCTTAAGTTTTGCCCTCCGTTAAGAAAGCTTTTTGCTGCCAGATCTGCCAGGGGTCCCAAACGGGCCGCCCGGGCGGCCACATCCGCTCCGGTTTCGCCAACAGAAAGCAGATCATAGTACCGGTTCATGGGGCCACTGAAACCGATCAGAAGCGGCCCGAAAAAGCGGGCGATATTTTGGGAATAAACCAGATCCTGTTTTGCCTGTGTCGCCAAACTCTCGGCTGGCGTAAAGCGGCCGGTTATAAGCATTTCCTTGGCCTGGCTTAATTCAAACACCGCCTTTAAAGAGACGGCTCCCATTAAAAACAGGGGGGACAAAATGCCAAAAAACAGGGCTAATACCAGAGTAATCGTGGCGTATTTTTTTAGCGGCGGAGGGCGGCGGCGATTAAATTTGTTTAAGCGGTCGAAAACATCCTGAGCCGACAAGTGCCTTTCGGGAAAGTTGCTTTGAACCGGCGTCCCCTTATTTTTACCCATGATCATCTGCCGATGTCCGGCGCCGGACGAAAAAGCCAGGCGCACTATTTTTCCGGCGGCAGCTTCCGTAGTTGGTCCGGCCGGCCCGTCCATCTCCCCATGAACTTCGGCTAGTGAAAGCGGCCAGCCCAATTTTTCCGCCTGAGACGCCAGCACTTTCTCGTAAAAGTTTTGAACATTATCTAAAATCAAAACTACTTTGGCCCCATTGGCGCCGGCGCTGCTGACTGCTTCCTGAAACTGCAATTTTGCGTTCGCCAGCGGAACCTGATCACTAATGAAGAAAAAAATGTAGGCCGGGTGTTCTAAAACAGGCAGGGGAGTGGCCTCGTTTTCCAGGTGCAGGACGCGCAGGTGCTGTTTTTTGAGCGCCCGCCTCACCGCCAGACTTAAATCGCCAGTGTTATAAACGACTGCCAGGGGCGCGCTTTCGTTCGTTTCGACAGTAATTTTGGCAGCAGGGCTCACACACTCATTCTAGCGCATTTGGCCGTCGAGTGTTTCGTTGACCAGAAGATCCGCCTCTTTATTTTGTGAACGGGAAACATGAGAGTAGGTGACGGTTAGTCCGTTTTCTAAGCTCCGAACCTGAAGCATTAGTTCCCGCAGTCGAGCCTCTTTGACCTTCCATAACCCATTGAGCTGATTAACCACCAACAGGGAATCCAGGAAAAGGTCGATCTTTAAGTCTCTTAAGTCACTTAAGTTCCTTAAGAAACTTAGGGCTTCAATCACCCCAGCATATTCCGCCTCGTTGTTGGTCTTATTGCCGAGGAATTTTCCGCGTTTTTCCCGCAAATTTCCGGCAGCCTCCCACACCACAAAAGCACAGGCTGCCGGGCCGGGGTTACCACGAGCTCCACCATCAGTAAAAACTTTAAGCATACTCAAAAATCTTCCCCCTTTTCTGAATGATTTCCCGAGTGACGCTAACAAGATCCCGGATTTGCGGCCGCAAACCAATGGTTCGGTGCAAAAATAATAAAGTCGCCAGGACAATTAAACCCTCGGTCACAAAGGTGATAAACGCTGCGGCTTCAAAGCTAAAACGGGGGATAAAGACAATATTTAGGGCAACATTAATAATTAGGGCTCCGATGGCAATGACAAACGAATACCACTGTTTTCCCAAGGCAATCAAAGTGTAGCCGTTTAAATGGTTGAAATAAGCAACGACCAAAGCTAACGACAAAATTCTTAGGGCGGGAACAGCCCCGGCAAACCTCGGCCCGGCGATAATGGCAATGCCCAAGGGAGCCAGAAGATAGTTAACCGCCGCCACAGTTATTCCCAGGAGCATCAAAACGACAAAACATTTCCGGTACACCTCCGCCAGCTTCGCCTTATCCTGATGTGCCAGGGTGGAAATTAACGGCAGCACGGCGTTGGCAAAATAAGCCGCCCCAAGAGTTAAAACCTCGTAGATTTTGTAGGCCGCTCCATAAAGTCCCACCGCTTCCTCTCCCTTAAAGTAGGAAAGCACTACCGTGTCAATGCGGTTGTAAATCGTAAAGACGACCAGAATTGCTCCCATCGGCAAAGATTCTAATAACAGGTATTTGGTAGTCGGGGTCACTAACTTGAGCCGCAGCGGCAGCAGCCGGATACCCAAAGCTCCGGCTACCAGAGCCGCCAGAATATCCCCGGCCAAATAGGCCAAAATTATCTGGGTTAAGCCCAGGTGGAAATAAATAATTAAACCCACCAGGGCCACAATGATGACATTGGCAGAAAAATCGGACAGAGCGGTGTTTTCCATCTGAAGCTTCACATTAAAGGTAATCTGAAACGAAGTCTTTAGAGATGTGGCCAAAAGCGACAGGGAAAAAATCGCCACCAGAAACCGGGTCAGGGGGTCATAGGGAAGCAGATTAATAGCAATAATTGCCGCCAGGGCCGCGGCGGCCGCCAGAAGCAGGCGGATAATTAACACATTCCCGATAATTTCATGAGCCTGGTCGCCGTTTTTGCTGGCTTCGCGCACGGTAATCAAAGTTAACCCCCAGTCGGCGGCGCTGCCAAAAAGGGTGACAAAAACCATGACAAAAGTAAAAGTCCCAAAGCCGGTCGGGCCAAGATAACGGGTTAAAAGGATGGTGATAATAACACCCAGGGTTGTGGTAGCCGCTTTACCCGCCATTTGGACCAAGGTGTTCCAGGCAATTTTGCGTGACAGGGAAGCCATCAGATGATTGTACCAAGAACAATCGCAAAAAGCAGTTGTCCCTGTTGCAGGGTTAGAAAGTAATGATCAAAAAGACCCAGCCCCATGATCGCCAGCAGGGGAATCTTATGCCTTATATTTTCTTTCTTCCATAAAGCTGCGAGGAGCAAAATCACAAATATACCCAGTCCTATTAACCCTGTTTCCGAGAGACTCAAGAAATAGAGATTATGGATAGGCTGGTGAAGGAGGGAAAAGTTGGCAATATTGCGAGGGTAAAGCGGGGAAGTGCCCAAACCGGTACCAAACAGGGGAGATTTTAACCATTGTTGTATCGCTATCTGGTTTAGCTGCATTCGCAGGCCCCAGCCGGTTAGCAGATTGCCCCGCGACGGAAGCAAGACTAACACTATTAATAGTAGCCCCAAAACCACTGCGGTTATCTTGCGGGAAATATGCGGGAATTGTGTAAGAATTAACAGGCCGGCCACCATCAAAAAGCCCATTAAGACATTCGGGTGGGGGAAGGTGGCGTAGGGCCGCAGGAACATTTGCCCGTTAAACGAAGCTAAAGCAATCCCAGGAGTACTATTATTAAAACTGCGCTCGCCGAGCCAGTACCAGATTCCGCCCACCGACCCTTGTTTGGCAAATTGCCAAAGGGCTAGAACACAAGAGTATACAACAGGAACCAGTAGGAAAATAGGTAAGCGGGAAAGCAGGAAAGTTTTATTTTTTGCCACAAACCAGGCCAAAAACGCCATCTCGCCAATTTTTAACCATTTATAGAAAGACAACCAGGGGAGAGTAGAAAAATAAATGTTTACTCCAATTGTCATTGCGAGGAACAAAGCGACGAAGCAATCTCTTTTGTGTAAATGGAGATTACTTCGCTTCGCTCGTAATGACAGTGGAAGTAAAGCGATTACTAAAAGGTCAGTGAAGTACACCGTCGGCGAGAAGTAATCCACGCAGACACCATTAATATAGGACCAGGCTGGCCAAAAATGCAAACCCAGCTGGGAAGGCAGAAAAATAATCAGAAGGGCAAAAAGAATTTTTTGCGCTTTGGCCACAAAGAAATAGTACTACGAATTCTTCAATAAGTGGGTGCGAAGTTGCAGCCAGTTCAAGGCTTCAGCTCGGCGATCCTGTCTCGACATTCCTGGAATGCGTCCGTATTTTTCATCGAATTCTTGCATGATGTCCCTCAATTCAACTTCCACCTGTAAAAATTCTGGATTTACGCTCTTACCTTGAGCGGCTGCGGCATGAGCCGGAAAGAGGACTGGATCCCAAATTACTTTTTGTCTATCTTCTTTTAAGACTGGAAGATCTGGAGACCTTTTAAAGCCAGCCTTTTCCAACGCGGTTTGCATGGTGTTTCCCACGCTTGAGTCTGGAGTATTTCTTCCCCTCATACTTTTGGTTTTACAACCACTCTTCTTTGATTTCCTTCACCAACGGATTCGGTTTCGACATCACCGCGGTTTTGCAGCGCCATGTGGATGACCCGGCGTTCGGCCGGCGGCAACGGTGGCAGAGTAATGGCTTGGCCGGTAGAAACCACCTGATTAGCATAAGACTCGGCCATGGCCGTCAGTTGTTCGGCCCGTTTCGCTCGGTAGTCGCCAACTTCCACCACCACTTTAACCCAGGAACCGGTACGTTTGTAAATCATGAGGCCTAAAATCAGCTGGAAAGAGGACAGGGTTTCGCCGTGATAGCCAATTAAAAGCCCTGATTCCGGCGTTTCCAGATTTATATTGTAGATTCCCTCGACTTCAGAAACACTAACCGTCGCTTCAATCTGGAGTTGCGACAGCAACTCTTCAGCGGTACTTCTTACCACCTCGGTAAAGTTTTCGGTTTTTCCCGCCTGGGGCGGACCAGCCTTGGACTGGGGTTCGGCGGTCTTTTTAGCTCTTGGCATACTTTCTTAATTGTACTATATATTGTTCCAATCCGCCAAGTCCCGCGATTTGGTACTGCTGGATGATCATTAAAACGGAGCTAATTGTCCAGTAAAGGGCCAGACCCGAGGGCCACTGGGTGCCTAAAAATAAAAACATTAAGGGAAACATCCAAATCATGGAACTTTGGGCCTCGGCAAATTCGCTCATGAAATCGCTCTTCTCCTGTTTTTCCGCCGGTTTATCTTCTTTGCGGATTTTAGGGGCCACCGGCAACATCATTTTGGTTTGGATAAATTGGGTCAGGGCAGCCAGAACAACCAGGATCCCAGGCACTAAAAAGGGAAGGCCATCAATTTTGACCGCATCCGGCTTGGCCATATTCCAGACCCAGAAATCCAAGTTTATATGGTCCATTTTTAAAATATTATTCAGTGCTCCCAAGAGACCAAACAGAACTACAATCTGGACGATTGACGGCAAACACCCGGCCGCCGGGTTGACTCCGTGTTGCTTAAACAACTCCATTTGCGCCTGGGCGAAAGCCTGCTGGTTTCCTTTATGTTTTTCTTTAAGCGCGTTAATGTGTGGCTGGAGCTCGGCCATTTTTTTGCTGTAGTGGGTCTGCTGCTTAATAAACGGGTAGAAAATGACCCGGGTTAAAACGGCGATTTCAATAATGGCCACGCCGAGGTTGTGAAAGGCAATGGTGTTATATATAAACAAGATGATTTGTAAGAAAAAGTTACCCATGACAGGATAATATTCGTTTAAAGCCTAAAGACAATCCTTTTATTGTACCAAGTTTTTGAACTTGTTGGTAGGTATATTCAGAGCAAGTGGGAGTATACCGACACTTTGAAGGAAACAGGGCCCAAAGGTAACGCCGATAAAAATTAATCAGCAATAAGACGAGCGCGACGGAGAACGGTTTCGATTTCGGTTTTAAGTTGGTCACGGTCGGATTGTACTGCTTTTTGCTTAGCAAGGAAAACGAGCTCCAGATTATTGGCTAAGTGAGGCAGAAAAAAAGCAATAGCGTCTGAAAGCTTTCTTTTTACCTCGTGCCGAACTACAGATTTTTTATCGACTTTTTTACTAATAATAAAGGCCACCTGGGTCGTCTTATTACTATTATTATAGGAGACTAAGAGACCAAAGGAGGGGGAATCGTAGTTTTTGCCGGTTTGCCGGATTTTGGGAAATTCTTTTTTTAAATTAACGGTCTTTTTGCGCGGAAGCATTAAATCGTTAGTTTTTTGCGGCCCCTAGCTATCCGTCTTTTGAGCACCTTGCGGCCGTCATGGGTTTTCATTCTTTCCAAAAACCCGTGCTTGCGGACCCGTTTTACTTTTTTTGGTTGCCAGACACGTTTAGGCATAGTAGTCCGATTATGTCAAAAATCAGTGAGATTGGGAAGAGGGAAAGATGTTTTAAAGATGAAGCCTATGTAAAGTCTTGTGTTCTTCGTTGTTCATCTGGTGAAACTCAACCCTACCGTCTTCTGTAATCGTCACCCCACCATGGGTTCCTAAAGCACAAAATGTAAGAAGGTCGCCGTCCGAGGAACCAGATTCTCTGATACCTGTAATACGGAAAGGGAAAATACCATCAACTTCCGCATTCCTTTGATAGATATCTCTTTTTTTAATTCTGCTGTTTACTTGTAAATGGATCCTTTTGGGGTCATCTATACCCCGCACTAAATAACAGCGGGTTATTTTTCTGTCCCGACGGAGAGTTTCCATAACCACCGTGTCATTCGGTAAAATTATTTCAAATCGGCTATTAGCCACTACACGGCTGTTTTGAAAAAGACCAACTAGCCAATCAAGGTCGTCTCCCTGAAGCTCCAGTTTCAGAACATCCCTAAAGTGGGTAATGAGTTGCCGGAGATCACCTCGCCTAACGTCTTTTTCTGATCGGTAGAGTCTTACTTCAGGATTATTTTTATTGACCATAAAGAGAATACAAAGAATCTATCCCATAGGGATAATTATGTCAAGATATAAGTTTAATTCTCTGTTTATTAGAGTAAAGATGACCTAGTAAGATACCTTGAATTTTTGTGGATAACTTGTAAGATAGGGCATACTGCCGCTATCCACATGAACAACGATCAACTTCATGATTTATGGAAGGCTACACTTGGAGAACTTGAGGTCGAGCTTGGAAAAAATAATTTCGGCATTTATTTAAAAAATAGTACACTTCTTTCTCTGGAAAATGGTGTTGCCAAATTAGGTTTTAAGAATAAGGGTGTTGCCCAATCAACAAGCTCTCGGTATTACAGCTTAATTCAAAACAGTTTACAAAAAATCTCTACCGTTTCTCCATTAAGTCTCGTTTTTGACGTGGATACTAGCCTCCAATCACAAACTACACCGGAAGCTAAAACTGAACCTGGTCCGTTATTTGCCCAACCCAAGGAAGATAAACAAGAACTACTCGACGCTATCAAGCGTTGCCACCTTCGTCCTGATTTTACCTTTGAAGAATTTTGCGTCTCGACCAGTAATCAGCTGGCTTTTGCCGCCGCGACGGCCACGGCTCAAAACCCCGGCAAAAACTATAACCCGCTGTTTATTTGGGGCGGGGTAGGCGTGGGCAAAACTCACCTTATGCAGGCAGTAGGCCACGAGATACTTCGTAAAAACCCGCGGGCTAAAATTATTTTTGCCCCCGGCGAGCAGTTTACCAACGAAATTATTGCCGGCATCCGCTCGAAAAACACGGCCGAATTTAAGGAAAGGTACCGGTCGGCTGACGCCTTACTAATAGATGATATCCAGTTTCTTTCCGGTAAAGATACCGCCCAGGAAGAATTTTTCCATACCTTTAACGCCATTTCCCAAAACGGCGGCCAGATTGTCATGACTTCCGACCGCAAGCCCGCCGATATTGCTGATCTGGCCGACCGCTTACGCAGCCGGTTTGAAGGCGGGATGGTGGCCGACATATCCACACCGGATTCAGAATTAAAGACGGCTATCTGTATGCAGAAAGCTCGTAAACGAGGAATTGAACTATCCAATAGTGTGGCCTTTTCTATTGCCAGTAATGTGGATAATATCCGGTCTCTCGAGGGAGCCTTACAAAAAATTCTTATGGCTGCTCAAGCAAACAAACTGGAACTTACTCCGGAACTGGTCCTAAAGGTGCTGGAGATTAAAGAAACTCCCGCTCAGGCGGTAACCAGGCTGGACGCCCGGCTGATCGTTGACCGGGTGTGCGCTTTTTACGAGTTACCAATAAAGCTTATTAAAGGCGAAAAGCGAGATAAGCCTATTGCCGTACCCCGGCAAATCCTCATGTATCTCCTGCGCCACAAGGGAGGAATGACCTATGAAGAAATTGCCGACTATCTCGGCGGCCGGGACCACACCACAATCATTCATGGCGTTAACAAAGTTTCGGCTTTATTAGAAACCAACGAGCGTATCCGAGGTGAAGTAGAACAACTCCAACAACTCCTGGTTAACTAGTTGTGGATAACTCCTGAATATTTTTTTAACTAGTTGTGGATAAGTGGAGAACCCCAAAACTTATCAACTTATCCCCAAACCCCGAAGGTTTGTCCTCAAAGATATTCACAATCACCCCTAAGAGATATCCACAACGAAAAAAATCCGTAACAGACAATCTATACACAGTTCCCGCCGTTTTTAGTCACTTACTCACAATGCCTACTACTGTTACTACTAGTTGGAAATAGAAAAAGACGAAAGTTGCAAAAAAACTATTAAGATCGTATATTGGGGACGATGGAGCTGGAAGTTCTTCAGGAAAATCTTAACCGGGGACTAAACACCGTTGCCCGGGTTTTAGCCAGCCGGCCGCAGGTGGCGATTCTTTCTAATATTCTTCTGCGCACGGAAACCGGGCAATTGCAGATTACTGCCTCAAACCTGGAAACCACAATCATGACCTCTATTGGGGCTAAAATTGAAGCAGCTGGAGAATACACCGTGCCGGGACGGACCTTTTTAGAGCTGGTAGCAGGCTTGCCGGCAGAGAAACTTACCATAAGCCAAAAGGACGGCGTCTTGACCCTTTCCGGGGGTAAATTTAAAGGGAAAATTGCCGGGACCCCGGCGACAGAGTTTCCTAAGCTGGTACCGGAAGAAAAGACTAAAGCCCAGTGGAAAATAGACAAAAAGGCGTTCCAGGAAGGTGTCAGTAAAGTAGCTTTTGCGGCTGGCCAGGATGAAAGCCGGGCGGTTTTGACGGGAGTTTTGTTTAGCAGCGACGAAGTTGGTTTAACCCTGGCGGCAACCGATGGTTTCCGGCTGTCGGTTAATAAGATTCCGGCTGAAGGCGGCCAGAAAGAGACGAAGTTTATTATTCCGGCAAAAACTCTGGCGGAAGTTAACCGGCTTTTAGGAGAAGAAAAAGGGGAGAATGAGAAAGCTTTTCTCATGATTTACCTGCCGGAAATCAATCAGGTGGCCTTTGACTTGGGAGAAATAAAAATATATTCCCGCCTAATTGCCGGTAATTTTCCTGACTATGAGAAAATTATTCCTGCAAATTCGACAATTCAGGTTACGGCCGCAACCGAAGAGTTTTCGAAAGCTATTAAGTTAGCTTCAATTTTTGCCCGCGACAGCGCCAATATTGTTAAGCTTAAAATAGACAAGGGAAAACTGAAAATCAGCGCAAACGCGCCGGAGGTTGGCGAGAACGAGAGTGAGATTGATATTACAGTGAAAAAAGGCGCTGACGAAGAGTTTGTGGTGGCGTTTAATTATCGTTACCTTTTGGATTTGTTTGTCGCAGTGGGGAGCACGGAACTAATTATCGATTTTAATGGTCCCTTGACTGCTGGGGTTTTTCGCTTACCTAAAGACGACAATTTTCTCCACATTATTATGCCGGTCCGGGTTCAGGGGTAGGAGAGGCGGGTGATACGGGGGTAATAGGTGGAGTGGTGGGAACCGGAGGAGTAACCGGCTGAGCTAGAGTTGGGCCGGCGGGTTGCGCCGTAGTGGAACTACTCTTTTCCAACGGATTGGTAGTGATTAGTTTATGTTCATCGGGAGAAGCGATGGTTCGCATAGCCACATGGGAAGAACCGGCAAAAAAGAGACCTTGACCAACCCCGGCGGACATAAGCAAGCTTTTTTCGCCTTCAGACAGGTAAAAAACCTCGCCCAACTTGTCGATCGCCGCCGGTGACTGTTTCATTAAAATTTGGATACTGCTATTGGTAATAATCGTCTTGCCCAGGTCGGAACTTAAGAAATCTTCAATGTCCTGAGTGATGGTAGTTAAACCCAGGTAGTATTTCCGGGCCCGCTTGGCAAAACCCCACAAAAATTCCGCCGAAGAAGGGTCTTTCATAAGATACCAGGCTTCATCCACAATCAAGATCCGCTTTTTGAAGTCGCGTTTAATAGAATTCCAGATAAAGTCCACAATAATAAAAATTGCCAAACTGCGAAGCTGGTCCTCGAGATTTTTGAAGGAAAAGACGGTAAACGGGTTATCCAGTTTGAGATTGCTGCGCTGGTTAAAAATGGCCCCAAAACTGCCTTTGACAAACTTTTCCAGGCGCAAGGCGAGATTGGCCGCCGCCGGCGTTTCCATGCCGACCAGAACTTTATATAAATCTTCCAGAATCGGCGGTTCTTTTTTGTGGGTCGTCGGGTCGTAGGTAATGCCTTTTTGTTTGTAGGTCAGCTCTAAGGCGTTATGAATAATGGCGTCGTCTTCGGCGGTCGTCGTTCCTACCATGAGTTTAATGAGCCGGGTTAAGGAAAAGCCGATTTTATACTGCAAATCATTTTCCTGCGGGTCATCGTTGGTGCCGGCTAAATCAAAAGGATTAATGTGGGTTTGACTACTAAACGAAAAAGAGAGGTAATCGCCCCCAACGGCCCGGGTTATGGGTTCATATTCTTCCTCTGGATCAATAATAATTACACTGGCCCCAAACATTAAACTACGCAGAGCCTCCAGTTTTACCAGGTAAGATTTTCCGCCGCCGCTTTTTCCTAATACTACCTCGTTGGCGTTTTCCAAACTAAACCGGTCAAAAATAATTAAACTGCCGTTGTGCTCGTTTAAGCCGTACATCACTCCTTCGTTGGCCGTCAATTCTGAGGAAGTAAACGGAAAAGTCGTGGCCAGAGATGTGGTATCCATATTGCGGGTGATGAGCAGTTTATCGACACAAAGCGGTTGGGTAGTGCGAAAACCGTCTTCCATTTGCAAGGTGGCCTTTTTGGAAACCAACATCAAGGAGGCCAAAGTCGACTCCACTTGCTTACTGACCTTCTCTAAATTGTCCAAAGATTGGGCGTTAATCGTGACATAAAGACCAAACTGGAAAAATCGTTCGGCCCCTTTGGCCAGCTGTTCTTGTAAGGCTAAAGCGTCATCTAAAGCCACCTGAACGGCCGGGTCGACCACATGCCCCCGTTTAATGTCCGACTCGATAGTTGCCTCCATTTCGGCAATTTTGCGTTTTAAGTTAGACAGAATATCCCGGGATTCTACCGGGTAAATAAACATGGCCAGATCCTGGGACGAGTCAAAATCGATAATCGGCGACAGCCAGCTGGCAGACACAAATCGGGGGTAATTGGCGATAAAAAAAGTCCGGAAATAGGTTTCGCTGATTTTGACAAAATTAAAATCCACCTCGATTTTTTCCGGGGCGATGATATCCAAAACCGAAGAGGAGGGGGAGGTTGGCTGGAGGCGGTTGACGGCTTGGTTAGTAATCGGTGATTGGGAGATAGGAGTGGTACTGACGCTCTTCCGGTCGGGTGCCGGCTGGCTGGGCTGATTAGCTACTGGCTTCTTTTTAAAAAAGGGCAGAGTCATAGGTTTATTGGGTAAGCGTTTCAAATTTAGAACCGGAATTTTCCTGGTGCTGCTTATGGGGGTTGTAAATGTCGTAAAACAGCTCGATAAGCTCCGAAGTAGTCAGTTGTTTGGCTTTAAGACCCAGCCGACCCAGCTGGCGCAGGACATGGTCACGCTTGGGAAAAAGGGCAGTTTTGGCCTTTTCTAAAATAGTCTCGGGCGGCAGTGGTAGTTTCTTTTGTTTTTTTACTAAGCCTTTGGTAGCTGATCCAGCTCCTAGTTCCAGTGAAGAAAACGGAACGACGATATAAAACTTTTTATCCAGAACATTATTGTCTTTAACTGTTTGCAGAATAAAATCCCGGTAAGAAGCAATTTGTTTGGCTAAAAGAGGGTTGGTTTGCTTCTTTTCTTCGGCAGTTAATTTTTCCAGATAAGCGGAAATGTCTTTTTGCTGGCTGCGGACGACAATCTGGACGGCAAAGTTAAGCGAGTTAAGGAAGCCGGCGTAAGCAAAAATAATGGCCTCCTGCTCTTTTTCGGACAACAGCCCGAAGTTAACGGCAGAAACGCCAACGATTAGGGCCACGGACCCGTCGGGCAGCAAAACTAAATCGTCGCGGATATCGGCGATTTCCAAAAAGATCTGGGTCGTGCCCCGGATGGCGGTTTTAACTGTGTCGGCCATGAATTTCTAAGGGTTGGATAACTTTCCCGTTTAAAGTAATTTCCAGGACATCAAAAACGTAACCTTGACGCTCAAACTCTAAATAGTAAGTCCCGTTTTCGAGCGGGGTGCTGGCGATAAATTGGCCAATCTGGTTCGTTTTAAGGGCCCGGATGGAATTGCCGGCTTTATCCTTAATGATCAAAATTGCGCTGTCCAGAGGAACGCCGGTCTCGTTGGTTACTGTCCCGTTAATAATATTGGGGACATCAGTTAGAGAAATGCTGGCTTCCCGGGCTACGGGTTTTTCGACAACCTTAACCTGGTTGTCGGGGGTTGGTTGGGTAGCAACGGGCTTTTCTTCCGGTTTTTTGCCTTCTAGTTGGGTTTGAATAAGAGAAATTTGTCCGCTTAAACCCCGCTGCGAAGTGGTAAGATTATTTAACTGAGTTTGGAGCTGGGTGGTGTCCGAGCCGGCGAGAGCCTGAATCCGGGTTTTAATGCTTTCGATTTCTGATATCAGTTTGGTGTTTTCTTCCAACAGCGACTGGAGCTGGGTTTCGTCGGCCTGTTTTTTCTCATCCCGGCGGCGAGCCAGGTCGTCGACGGTAACTACCCGCGGGCCGTTTTGGGCTTTGTAAAGATCGGCTTTGAGGTCCGTCTGGGCCTTTTCCATTCTTTTAGTAATGCCCTGAAGTTCTGCCATCTTCTGATCGCGTAGCTTTTGCAGGTCCTCAATGGAGATGGTGGGCCCGTTTTGGGCAGCCGGAAAAGGAGCCTGTGGCTGGATGGCGGACGGTTTCGGGCTTGGCGCCGCTTCGGGTTTTGGAGCCGGAGGAGCAGCTACCGGACCAGGAGAAACTTGAGGCATGGGCGCGGCTGGCTGAGAAGCGGGGGTTACCGGTGGCGGCGGGGTGGGCGCCGCGGGTTTGGTTGCGGGTTGCGGTTCGGTGAACGGCCAAGGCATAACTGCCGGTTGGGGATTGGTTGGAACATGACCGGGATTAGGACTGACAGCAGAAGTGAAAGCCGGGGTGACGGCCCCCTTTTTCCAGACGTAAAGCGTTGGCTGGTAAATTGCCTTCAAAAAATTCACGATCCAGATATCCAGTGGGCGTTCTTCGATCGGCAAAAAAGCCAGGGCAAAGCCCAGGAAACCAAAAAAGAGGACCCCGGGCCATTTTAAAAGCGGGTTCCAGTTGGAAGCAAAAAAGAGATAGGCAATAACCGTCCCACCGGCCAACTCGCCAAATTGTTTGAGGGTCATGTCGCCGACAAGCTTAAACTTGAAGCCGGTGATATCCTGGGGGACAGCGTGTTGCTCCATTATCAACCAGAATAGCAAGCCCAATATGAAAAACAATAGGGTTTAGATTTTCACAGAGCCACATTTTTTGATTAACACGGATTAGTAACGGATTATCACGGATACTATAATTCAAGACATGGTAATCTGTGGATTAGACGAAGCTGGTCGGGGAGCCTTGGCCGGTCCGCTCATGGCAGCTGCTGTGGTAATTAACCAAGAAACAAAACACAAGATACAAAAGGATAAATTAAAAGACGGAAAATTGTTGACGGCGCTGGAGCGAGAGGAGATATGCCGGCGATTACGAAAATCTGGAGCAATAATACTTGTCGAAACTATTTCGGCGCGAAGTATCAATAATCATGGTATTGGTTGGGCAAATAAAGAAATCTTTCGCCGGTTAATTAAAAAGGTAGAGACTGATAAATATATTGTTGACGGAAAACTAAAAATCGGCCGGGTAGCGGGTAAAACCGACAGGATACAAAGCATCGTTGACGCAGACGCGACGATACCGGAAGTAATCCTGGCGGGAATAGTGGCAAAAGTCGAACGGGATAAAATTATGCGCCAACTCCACAAGGAATTTCGCCGCTACCACTGGAAAATTAATAAGGGCTACGGGACCAAAAAACATTTGGCGGCCATACAAAAATACGGTCCGTGCCGCTATCACCGGGACATTTTTGTGACCACGGCGCTGAAAAAGGGGGTTTAGGTTTTGGCCCGGCGGCGGGAGAGTTCGTCGCGATATTTCTGGTGCATATCAGAAAATTCTTTCTCTAGTCTGGTCAGCTCCTCGTCGGTGACATCTTCAATGTCCACCATCCCGGTGCGGGCGCCCTTAACCCCCTTAAGAAGCTCGTCGAGTTTTAAATTTATCGCTTTGGAGTCGCGGTTTTGGGTATTTTGGATGATAAAGACCATAAGAAGGGCCACGATATTGGTGACAGTATTAATAATTAACTGCCAGGTGTCGGAGAAACCGAAAATCGGGCCGGTAACCACCCAGCCAAGGATAAAGACTACGGCCAGGATAAAAGCCCAGGGAGAACCGGCAAGATTGGCAATATTATTAGCCAGTTTGTGGAAAAAATTGTTCATAACTTCAGTATACACTACCAGCTGCCGGAAGAACCGCCGCCGCCGGAAGAGCCTCCGCCAAACCCTCCAAAACCGCCCCCACTGCCACCACCCCCGAAGCCGCCGGTATAAAACCCGCCCCAGGTATGGTGCCACCGGGTGCTTTTCCCAAGTTTTATCAGCCTGTCATAATTTTTAGATAAGACCCAATCAAGAAACAAACCTATTAACCCCAAGATGACACCCAAGATAGCGGCGGCCAGATAGCTAAAAACTACACCGATTACCAAACCGGCCAAGAGCCCAACCAAACCTCCCGGCCAGATTCTTTTACTGCGACCGAAAAAGGCGGCCAGGTAAATAGCCAATGGAATCAAAAACCAGCCGAAAATTCCCACAAACACCACCGCGTTAAAAACCGAACCGAAACTTAAAGTTTTAGAAGTTGTCGTGGTCCCAGAAGCGGGGGAATTATTGGAGTTGGAAATGGTCTCTTCCATAATAGTAATCCCATCTTTTATCCCGCCGTAATAGTCGTTTTGTTTAAATTTAGGAGTAATGACGTTTCTAATAATGTCGCCGGCCCGGGCGTCAGTCAGCGCCGGTTCCAAGCCGTAACCCACTTCGATATGCAGTTTACGGTCGTTTACGGCAATTAGTAGAAGGGCGCCGTTATCTTTGCCCTTTTGGCCGATTTTCCACTGTTCAAACAATTTAACAGCCATATTTTCAATCGTATCGCCGCCCAAATCTTTAATCGTGACCACGGCAATTTCGTTGCCGGTCTGGTTTTGAAAATTTTGGAGATTTTGTTCTAAGTCGGCTTTTTGCGAAGCGGTTAAAATTCCCGCAAAGTCATTGACAAAACCGGTGGGAGCGGGAAAAGAAGCGGCAAAAACGGAGGAAGTAAGGAAGAAAAGAAGAAAGGTAGAGAAGAAGACAAGGAAAAGTTTTTTCATTAGAACTTTACCTGGGGAGCGTTTTCTGATCCGGGAGTAGCGTTAAAGTACTGCCGGGACTTGAAACCAAATATGCCGGCAAAAATATTGCCCGGAATAGTGCTGATGTTGGTGTTATATTGCTGAACCAGATCGTTATAGCGTCGCCTTTCCACGGCAATCCGGTTTTCGGTTCCCGCCAGTTCATCCTGCAGGCGCAGAACCGCTTGGTCGGATTTAAGCTGAGGATAATTTTCGACGATAGCCAATAATCTGCCCAGAGCAGACTCGACCTGATTGGCAGCGGCCACTTTCTGGTCAGGGGTTTGGGCTCCGGCGTAGTTAGCCCGGGCGGCGGCGATGTTGCCAAAAACCGTCTGTTCCTGCTGCATAATTCCCTTGGTAGCTTCAACCAAATTGGGGATTAAATCAAAGCGCCTTTGATATTGCACTTCGACCTGTTTCCATTGGCCGTCGATGGCGTTGTTGGCGGCCACAAAAGAGTTGTAATAGCCGGCGGTAACCACCAGCAGAAAAACAACCGCTCCGGCAATGACCCAGAGAAGATGTTTTTTGATAAAGTCCATCTTTTATAGATTAGCATTATTCCAATCTTTTGCAAATGTCTGGTTAAGTCGGTCTAAGATATCTGTCTGAGAAACTAGGATGCCCAGCTCGCGGTTTTGATCCAGGCTTTGGGTAGTTAAGTTGACTGAGCCGGTATAAGCCCGCACTCCATCAACGATAATTAATTTGGCATGAGGGTAGGGTTTTTTCAGAGATTTCACCTGCGCGCCGGGAACGGGAGAATTGGCAACATCTTTTGGATTGGGAACCAGGATTTGCACCGGAATATTTTTAGCTTTATCAGTTAAAAGATTAACCATCTGGTCGTCGCTCACCACCTCCATCTCGATATCCAGGGATTTTTGGGCTCCGGAAATAAACGCCGTTAATTTGGCCCGGGAGTTAACGGGGGAGACGACCAAATTTGGATCAGCCGGAGAGAAGTCCTTTCGGTTCCAATCGGCGTTAAAAATATTGGTTACCTCGGCGACATCTTCTTTATTTTCGCTGCAGATGTTGTACTCCCGGTTTTTACTAAAAGCCGTGGCGGATAAATTCATGTTTAAAATGCAGACGACCGCATCGTCGAAGACCATTGATTTTTGGTGAGTAAGGGTAAAATCCGGATTGGTCCAGCGGACGATATTTCCCAGCCAATCTTTCGTTTTTTGGTTGAAATTACCCCCGCCAAACGGGTGCTCTTCGAGAAGTATCTTGGTAATCGCGCTGCGGGAAGCCAAAGCCGAACCGATTTCCTTGTCGGAAAGAATGTAAACCTCGGTAAGAATTTGGTTTTGGCTGGCGTTAATGTAATTTAATAAAGGCGCCCGGCCGTCGTCCGGCTCGATAAATAAAGTTAAATTGGTATTTTCGCCCAAAACCTCGGCGGAGGAATAAGAAGTCTTGGGTGGCGGCCGAAAAAAGGCGAAGTAAAAAGTAACCGCGGCAAAAACCAGAAGGTAAAAGGAAGCCTTAAAGCTTTTGTTCATTAAACTCTTTAGCCGTCAGCCATTTGGGTTCCGGAAGGTTTTTGTAGTTCGGGTTAGGGGTGGCCCTAACTTTGCTATTACCGTCGGTAATGTAATAGGCCAAGCCGTGATGGTCTTCTATCCATTTATAATCCTCAGGCGAATGGGGGGTGGCCCAGTCATCCAAGAGAACCAGGTCGGCGTTTCCGGTGTTAATCCAGGCATGGCCATACCCGACAGGAATTACCACCCGGTCACCCTTTTGAGCTTTAATAAGCAGCACTTCACTAGCCTCAAACCCTTTTTGCAGTTCCAAAACTCCGTTGCCTTCCTCCACAAAGTAGGTTTCCGGGTTATTGTTGTTATGGTAATGACCAAAGGTCTTAGCGTATTCATCCTGAAAAATTCCCGGGCCGATTTGGGTCATGTTTATCCACTGTTTCCATCCGGGATTTTCCAAATTCGTAAACACCCGGTAGACCACATTCGGGCCAACAGAAAAAGGGTCTTTAAGGACCGGGCGCAGATCTTCCAGAGTCCGGGTAGATTTCAGGGTCATTTCTTTTTACTGGTTTGGGTTTTCTGAAAAAAAGCCAGGTAGACTAAGGGAAGAATCCCAACAGTGTTAAAAATTAACAGAGCGACAAACCAGTAGGACTGATTGTTTCTGGCGGCCCGCCATAAGGCAATTCCTTTTAGGATAAGATCTAAAATCACCAGAGGCAGAAGCCAAGCAAAAACAGAAACGCCCATCATCGGCCAAAAGCGGGGAAAGGCAGAATACATCATGTGTCGGTTTCAGCAACCATACAATTATCGTAGACCTACTTTTCTTCTTTTGCAACTGGTTCCGCCTGGATAATGACAGTGCCGATGTAGACGACCGTCGCCACAATCAGAAAATCAATCAGGTTGCTGACAAAATCGCCCCATAAAATTTTGACGCTGCCTAAAGTTAAAACAGCGTCACGAAGATTAACCTTACCTAAAACCACGCCTAGCGGGGGATTAATAATGTCCGCAACCAAGGCGGACACCAGTTGGGAAACTTTTCCGCCCAAAACAAAACCCACCGCCAAGCTAAAAATGCCCTGCTTGCGGATAAAGCGGACAAAGCCCCGTGCTTGACGGCCGAGCAGGGAATTACTTACGGTGGCTGCGAGACCGCGACTTGCGGCCCGCGCCTTTCTGGCGTGTTTTTTCAGAGCCTTTAGTCTTGGCATTTTCCTGGGCCTTTTCGACAGGCTTTTCTAGACCGGATTGGTCCGGAGTAAAATTAACGGCGTTGCTGTTATTTTGGTCGTTATCCATTATTTGTCACCTCCTTAGTTCCGCAGTCTAAAATTTGATTGGAAATTAAAACTGAAAAGGGGGTAAGAGTTGGGCAAGAACAGGCTCGAAAAACCCCCGATTAGCAAGGGGAGCAGGAGAGTGCTAAGCAGTTCTAACCAGAAAAAACCCGAATATATCCAACTATATCACAACTTCAAACTATAGGTACTTATTGGGTGGGGTTTGGCGGGGGCGGTTGGACGGGATTTATCTGCACGTTCTGAGCGGTAATGCTGCCGTCAGAGTTGATAGTGCCAAAGACGGCCACGGTGCTTCCGGTTTTAATGTCATCCTTAGTGGCGACGTCGGCCTTATTAATGACCGTGCTGCCGGAAAACAAAACGATTCTGCTGCTCCCGTCCCGATTTTTCACGGTCAGTCCATTGGCGTCAACCGAGAGAACTTCTCCGCGCACGGCTCCCCCGTTGGCGCCGTTTCCAAAGCGGGTGCGTATTTGGCCGTTATTCCCGCCGTTTTGGGAAAAACTGCTTATTCGGGCGGCAGCCTGTTTTTGTTGGTATTTAATCCCGCCGTAAAAAGCCAAACCGGCAAGGGCCAGAGTAATTAAACCGTAGATTATTTTATTCGTCATATCTCGATTTTGCTAAACAAATAGCTGCCGATAGCAATAATAATCAGAGTAATTACCATTAAAACAGATAAATCTGAGGAAAAGCTGAAAGCCGAAATTCCGGTCAGACTCCCCCGCAAACCGTCAACGCCGTATGACAGGGGGTTTAAGATAGTAATCAAGGACAATGGCTCGGGCAGCCCCCGCAGCGGAAACAGGGCGCCGGAAAGAAAGAAAAGCGGCATGACCAAAAAATTCATAATCAGCTGAAAACCCTGCATGTCGTCCAAAACTGAAGCGATAGCTGTTCCCAATCCGGTAAACAGTAAAGCAATCAAAACGACCACAATGGCGGCGGGAATCAAATTGACCAGGGGCGGAAACCGGAAGCCGGCAAACAGGGCAATCACAAAGACGATTAAACCTTGGAGGGCCGCAACGGTGGCGCCGCCCAAAGTGCGACCGGTCATAATCTGCCAGCGCGGAACGGGGGCAACCAGAGTTTCTTTAAGAAAGCCAAACTGCTTATCCCAAATGACTTCAACTCCGGCAAAAATTGCCGTAAACAACACGCTCATGGCAATGACCCCCGGGGCTAAAAACTGAAGGTAACTTCCCTCTCCGGCCCGGGCAAAAGTCGGCCCCAGCCCAAAGCCTAAAGCCACTAAAAACAGGATTGGCTGGCCTAAAGACCCCACGATTCTTGATCGCGAGCGCAAGTACCGTTTCAATTGTCTAAGCCAAAGGATGTAGATTGCTTTCATAAAATATTTATCGGTGCCATAACCGTCTCCCCATGCGCATTCTTTCAATGGCCGTTCCCTCTTCGTCGCGGATTTCGTGCCCGGTTAATTCTAAAAAGGCTTCTTCCAGGGTTTTGCTTTGGGTTTGCTTTTTAAGCTGAGCCGGCGTGCCAGTGTTAATAATCTTGCCGTGATCAATAATGGCAATTCTTTGAGCTACCCGGTCAGCCTCTTCCATGTAGTGAGTGGTGAAGAAAATAGTAATTCCCTCGCGCTTGTTTAAATCCAGGACATATTGCCAGATACGGTTTCGGGTTTGCGGGTCCAGGCCCTGGGTAGGTTCATCCAGAAAAAAGACTTTGGGGTGGTGAAGTAAGCCGCGGGCAATTTCCA
Organism: Patescibacteria group bacterium; assembly: GCA_023380635.1. Lineage (NCBI taxonomy): Bacteria > Patescibacteria group bacterium. The sequence continues at coordinate 472,125 of JAMCRP010000001.1, read as the reverse complement.
GTCTTCGTTTCATCCCGCCGGAAAAAGTTTTAACTAAGTGATTACGCCGGTCGACCAGTTCGACAATAGTGAGGAGTTCGTCGATTCTTTTTTTAGCCACCGCCGGCGGTACGCCGTACAAAACCGCGTGGAACTGCAGATTTTCGTAGGCGGTCAGCTCGTCATCCAGGCTGGGATCCTGAAAGACAATGCCAAAGGATTTGCGCACCGCATCCTGGTTTTCTGCCGGGCTTTGACCGTTAATTAAAATTTTGCCGGAAGTGGGGGCCAATAAAGTCGTCAGCATTTTAATCGTGGTGGTTTTACCGGCGCCGTTAGGACCCAAAAAAGCAAAGACTTCTCCGGCGGCAACGCTAAAAGAGATATTATTTACGGCGGTAAAATCGCCAAACTTTTTAACCAGATTGGTAACCTCAATAATGCTATTCATATCTTAGAGCTTCGATCGGGCTCAACTTGGCGGCTTTTTGGGCCGGGTACCAGCCAAAAATTATACCAATTGCCGCGGAGACACTGAAAGAGAGCAAAATCGCGGAAAGGGAAACAGTAAAAGGCAAGCTGATTAACTTCGAAGCTACGAAAGATAGACCAATTCCCAAACCGGCACCGATGACTCCCCCGCCAAAGGTCAGAAAAATGGCTTCGATTAAAAACTGGGTAATAATAACCGTGCTGGTAGCTCCCAGGGCCTTGCGAAGGCCGATTTCCCGGGTGCGTTCAATAACCGTCACCAGCATGATGTTCATAATTCCGATCCCGCCGACCAGAAGAGAAATGGCGGCGATGCCGGAAAGAAGGACAGTAAAAGTGCCGGTAATCTGGCTGGCGGCTCCCAGAATATCTGCCTGGGAAAAGATAGAAAAATCCGCCTGGGACGGATCGTTAAAATGATGGCGGGAGAGCAGAAAATAACCGACTTCATTTTGGGCGGCGGTCATGTCATTGGCGTTTTTAGCCTGAAGAGAAATATCCGAAACATAATCGACGCCGAAAACCAGTTTCTGGGCGGTAGTTAAGGGAATGATAATCATGTCGTCCTGATTATTGAAACCCGTGCCTCCTTTTGAGGCGGTTTCGCCGATGATCCGGAAAGCGACCTTATTAATCCGGACATTCTGGCCAACCGGGTCGGTACCGTCACCAAAGAGATTACTGGCGGTCGTAGGGCCGATGACGGCGACTTTACTCAGCGAATCGACCTGGTCAGAAGTGATAAAACTTCCCGACTGCAGAGTAAGATTGTGGACGGTTTCGTAAGCCGGGGTGGCCCCCATGATTGAAGTGTTGGTGTTGGCAGCGCCGGTGGTTACCTGAGCCCGTCGGGATAATTCCGGTGAGACCTGGGCGACTGTCGTAATTTGCGGTGAAGTGGCAATCGCCTTGGCGTCGTCATAAGTTAAGGTGGTAGCTCCCCCAAACCCGCTTTGAACCCCGCCGCCGGCCCGCTGAGACCCCGGAATAACTGTCAATAGGTTTGATCCCAGAGACTGGATCTGATTTTGAACCGCAAGCTGGCTGGCTTCACCAAGAGAAATCAGGGCAATAACTGCTCCAATGCCAATAACGATACCCAGACCCGCCAGGGCGGTACGCAATTTATTTAAAGTTAACGCTTCTAAAGCTGAGTAAAAAAGTTCACTTATGTCCATACCGGTGACCGTTTCGTTTATCGCTAACAATTTTGCCGTCTTTTAACTCAATAATTCTCTGGGCGTGGGCGGCTATGTCCGGTTCATGGGTAATCATGACAATCGTATGTCCTTTTTTATGCAGATGTTCAAAGATTTGCATAATTTCTTCGGCCTGGACGCTGCTAATGTTTCCGGTCGGTTCATCGGCCAGAATAATGGCCGGATCCATGACCAGGGCCCGGGCGATAGCCACCCGCTGCATTTGGCCGCCGGAAAGCTGACTGCTGGTATGGTCCATCCGGTCGCCTAAACCTACCAACTGAAGCACTTCAGTGGCTTTTTGCACCCGTTCCTGCGAACTTACCCCTCCGTAGACCATGGGTAGCATGACATTTTTTAAGGCGGTAGTCCGGGGAAGCAAATTAAAAAACTGAAAGACAAAACCGATTTTTTTATTGCGCAGCTGGGAGAGTTTATTTTCCGATAATTTGCCAACCTCTACCCCGTCGATTGCGTAGGTTCCGCTGGTAGGTTTGTCCAAGGCGCCGATAATGTGCATTAAAGTGGACTTGCCGGAACCCGACGGGCCCATAATGGCCACAAAGTCACCCTTTTCAACCCCAAAAGAAATATCGGAAAGAGCCACGGTTTCAACCGTGTCATTCACATACACTTTACGCAGATGAGAAGCCTGGATAATTGGTTGCCCCATTCATTTATCCTCCTCTTCTAAACGCGCCTCCGCCGCCGATTCTAAAACCGCCACCGAAGGGCGAAGAAGTTTGGTTGCCGGGAGTAGTTAATCCGCCGCCAACAATCACCGTTTGCCCTTCAGTTAATCCGGAAGTGATTTCTGTCTGAGTGTCTGAAGAAACCCCGAGAGTTACCGGCACCGTCTGAATATTGTTACCGTCTTTCACCCGGACTGTGCTTTGGCCGTTTTGAGTCGTAACCGCGGCTGTAGGAATTAGCAAGGCGTTGTCTTTAGTTTGGGTAATGATATTGGCGGTGACAGACATATTGGGCAGAACCGCCTCGGGCGAAGTGTCAAACTGGATAACCATCGGATAAGTCGTCACATTGGAAGAGACCACGCCGCTGCGGTTGATACCCACCACCGTGCCGGTAAAGGTCGTGCCCGGCAAAGCATCCAAAGTCAGGGTGGCTTTCTGGCCCTCTTTCACTTTAGTAGCGTCAATTTCCGAAAGGCTGAAAGTGGCCGTAGGGGCATTATTAGTCACAATACTGCCCACGGTCGTGGCCGAAGGCACATTACTGCTATTAGTGGTGCTGGTAATTGCCATTCCCGGCGTTAAGACTAAATCCGAGACGATACCGCTCGTCGGGGCGGTAACCATGGCCGAAGTTCCCTGATAATTTAACCAGGCACTGGAGAGGGCTGCCTGATTTTGGGTAATTACATTTTGCTGATTTTTGTAAGTGGCCTCAGCGGAGAGCCAATTATCCTGAGCAATGGTAAAGGGAGTCAGGACCCGATTGGCGTCATTAGGGGTCCCGTCACTATTTTGATAAGTGGAGTTTTGGGCAATGTCCATGTATTTTTGCCAGTCGGTATACATTGTTGATTGCAGAGAATACAAATTATTTTGGGCGGTAGTCAGATTATTTTGAGCCGAAAGATAGGAAGCCCAGGCGGAAGCGTTTCTTTGCTGACCGGTCTGGTCCAGGGCTAATTCCAAAATATTTTGCCCCGCGGAAACCTGCTGCCCGTTTTTGACGAAGACCTGTTTAATTTGGCCGGAAGCCTGGGTGGTGACCGGCAACCGGTTTGCAGAGGCCATGTTTCCAGATTCCGCAACGGAAACAACCAGGGTGCCGCGTTCCACGGTTGCGGTCTGGAGGGTAGTGGTTTGGGGTTTAGCCGAAAGTTTTTGGCGGACAAAGAGACCGGTAGCGACAACAATGACCACGATAACCGCGGCTAAAATTTTGTGATCCCTAAACCAGTTAATAATCTTTTTCATTCGGGCCGAACTTTATGATGGCAAACTGAGAAATTGCTTAGAAAACGGATTCTATCACACGGCAGTTAAATTAACCGTGAGGATTGGGTGCGGGGAAGGTTAACAAAGAAAACGCTGCCGTCCCCCGGCCAGCTTTGAGCCTGAATTGAGCCGTTGTGTTTTTTGATAATTTGAGCGGCAATCGACAGGCCCAAACCGTAGCCGGCGGTTTGAGTAATGTGGCGGGATTTGTCTGCCCGGTAGAAACGGTCAAAGATATGGGGCAAATCGGAAGGGTCAATACCCATACCTTGATCTGCAACCTCAATGGTAACGGACTGGTTGTTGCCTTTCGAAGTCAGGGAAATTTTGGAGTGCTCGGGACTATATTTAATCGCGTTATCCAAAAGAATTACAAACAATTCGCAAAGAGAGGCCGCGTTGCCTTCCAGTCGGTAATCGGCCGTTCGGTTATCAATGGTAATCTTTTTTGCTTTGGAAAGAGCAGCCACTTTAGAAACGGCTTCGTCAATAATTTTAGCCAGGCGGACGGGCTCAAAAGTGATGCCATTCTCGGTTTTTCCGTACTGGGTCAGTTTAATCAGGTTATCAGAAAGGTATTGCAACCGGTTAATCTCTTCGAGATTACTGGCAATCAGTTCCCGGGTGTCGGCAATCTTAGGCTGTTTGTCCCGCAGATAAACTTCCGTGGCCGTTTTGAGCGAAGTTAAGGGAGTGCGTAGTTCGTGGGAAGCGTCAGTAATGAACCGGTTTTGTTCGTCAACCATTTCTTTAATCGGGCCCAGCGTCCGGCCGGCCAGAAAATAGCCGGCCCCGGCGGAAATTACCAGAATCCCCAAATCGATAATGGCTAAGACCGCAATCAGTCGCCGGCGGGTTTCTTCCAGAATGTCCGGATCGATAATATAAAGCGGTGTCGGCGTGCCCGGCCGTAAAATAATCCGCCGCTCCGAGCGGCTGCGCAGAGTCTGTTCGATCCGGTCCAGTTCTGAGGTGCTGACCCTGTACATGGCCACGCTAAACGACACGGTAATCAGCATGATAATAAGAAGATACCAGGCGGTCAGTTTTAATCTGGCGGAATGAAACATATTCTTAGCTAGCCTTGCCCAGCCGGTAGCCAAAACCCCGGACAGTGTGAATTAAAGCCGGACTTTGGGGAAAAGGTTTATCAATTTTGTTACGCAAATAACCAATATAAACTTCGACGGTATTGGGCAAAACATCGGCGTCGTAATCCCAAATATGGCTGATAATTTGTTCTTTAGACAGGGTTTGGTCATGGTGTCGTATCAGATATTCCAGGAGAGCGTATTCCCGACTGGATAGCGGGATTTTCTTACCACTTCGCATGACTTCGTAGGACACGGTATCCAATGTTAAGTCTTCAACAGAAAGGCTGGTTCCTAAAGAATTTTTAGGCCGGCGGCCCAGAGCTTTGACCCGAGCCAAAAGTTCTTCAAAAGCAAAAGGTTTGGTTAGATAATCGTCGGCCCCGGCGTTGAGGCCGTTAACCTTGTCTTCCAGTTGGCCTTTGGCTGTCAGGATAAGAATGGGGGTGTGGATTCCTCCGCCCCGAAGCCTTTTACAAATTTCCATGCCGGACATTTCCGGCAAAAGCAGATCGAGAAGGATAATGTCATAATCTTCCGAGGCGGCCAGATCATAACCGGTATTGCCATCAAAGGCTAAGTCCACAGCAAAAGACTCCTGTTCCAGGCCTTTTTTAATGGAGGAAGCAATCTTGTGCTCGTCTTCCACGACCAAAACTCTCATACGAGCAGTTATTATACCGCAGAGCTGAAATTTAGCTGAGAGACGGCTAAAAAGTTACTTTTTCTTTTTGCCGGTCTTTTTACAGCAGGAGCTGTCGCAGTAATGGTGGCAGCCCAGCTTGCACAAGGCTTTTTTTAAGTGTTTAACCATATTTTCACCTCGCTTTCTGTCTCTTATACCAGTAGACCATTCCGGGTAATTTTGCGTCAAGAGGAAAAATTACTATGAACTCTTATTAATTTTTTACGCTCTTTCAGTACGATACTACAATGGAAGAAACGGCGACCTTGGCAGGCGGGTGTTTTTGGTGTACCGAAGCAATTTTTAAACGGCTAAAAGGAGTCACCTCTGTTATTCCCGGCTATACCGGCGGAGTTTTGGACGACCCCTCCTACGAAGAAGTATTAAGGAGCGGCACCGGCCACGTCGAAGCGGTTCAGGTTAAATTTGATCCCAGGGTTCTTTCTTTCCAAAAACTCCTGGAAGTGTTTTTTGCCCTGCATGATCCTACTACTATGAATAAACAGGGTTATGACGAAGGAACCCAGTACCGCTCGGCCATTTTTTATCGTAACGATAAGCAGAAAAAAATTGCGGAAGAAATGTTAAAGCCGGGATACGTGACGGAAATCAGACCCTTGACCAGGTTTTATCCGGCGGAAGAGTATCACCGGAACTTTTATGAAAACAATCCGGACTATCCCTACTGTCGGGTCATTATTGATCCGAAAATTCAAAAACTGATTCAGGATTTTCCGGGGGATTTAAAAACCTAACTTCTGATTTAACGATTTCTTACAGTCTTTGGTTACTATTTGCGCTCATGACTCCTACTTTTCCTGACCTTAGTTCTCAAAAATATGACATTCCGTTTGTTCCCAGCCTGGAAGAAAAAGTACGAATAATGGTAGAGCTGGCCGGGCCGCTTCAGGGTAAAAAAACTATCGATTTGGGGGCTGGCGATGGGCGGGTGGTGATCGCCTTTGCCCAAAACGGGGCTGAAGCGACGGGAGTAGAAATCAGTCCGGAGCGGGTAGCGCTGGCCCGGCGAAATATTGCCAATACCAGGCTAAATAATAAGGCTAACATTCTTGCTCAAAGTTTTTGGGAGACGGACTTAAGCGAGGCCGATGTAATTACGCTTTACGGCATTACTTCTATCATGGAAAAACTGGAGAAAAAAATTGAGAGCGAAGCTAAACCGGGAACGCTAATTATTTCCAATGTCTTCGTGTTTCCCCACTGGCTCCCGGTTTTGCAGCGGGAAGGGGTTTATGTTTACCGCCCCAAATCAGTATAAACGACCACTCTTTGAGAGTATGTTCCCTTCTGGTTGCTCCAGACCCCGTCGCAGGTAATCAGATTTAACTGCGGCCGGCTAGCCGGGCCGAAAATTTTTTGGATCGGAAAGTCGACTGTATTTTCGCTGACCACTTTCTGAACAATAAAATTGTATTGTTGCCCTGAGGTATCCAAGATAGTGACAATATCCCCCGGTTGCAGCTTTTTCAGATTCCAAAAAATGTTTGGTTGCAACTCCGGAGTGTTCAGGTGGCCGTCGATGACTGCCTGACCGATCTGCCCGGGTTTAGGACCTAAGGCATACCAGCCGGCGTTATAAATATTTGTCGGAACGCCCATATTACCGTTTTTGTCTAAGCCGACCGGTTCGATGGCTGCGTTTACCCCGATTTTGGAAATAACCAACCGGGCCGGATCGGCCACTGGGGTTTTTGCCTGACTATTAATGAATGCCGGAATCGGAGGCAACCTCGGCCTGACAACAAATACTGCGGCTAGAGCGCCCAGGGCAATAGCGATCAAAGTAACTATCGCCCTTTTCATTTAGATTAAATTAGAACCCGGTTGACGGAGCACCGCTGGGTGTGGTCGTGGTACTGGTTGAGCTGCTGGTTCCGCTGGTGCCGGAAGTTCCCTGCTGGGTAGTGTTTTGGGTTGTGCCACTGGGATTAGTAGTGCTTTGGTCAGTAGCTGTCTGGGCACGAGCAATTCCCACGACAGCAAAGAACGCCAGGGCAAAAGCGAGAACGGCGGTAATGAGGGTTCTGGTCATATCTTTTCCACCTCCTTTCAGAAGGGCATGCTAAAACGTGCAGGAAATTTTGGGGTTAACGGGGGGTAAGGATCCTGTTAGAGAAAACGACCGTTCGGCCGGAAATTCCGGTGCAGGTAATCATAATTAAATTAAAGTCATTCGAGGGACCATAAATGTCTGAAGTGGGGAAGTTACTGACAGTATATAAAACATTTTTAGTCACTTCGTAAGTTGCTCCGTCAGCATAAATCTTATCGCCGGGTTTTAAATTGATAATTTTGGAGAAGATGCCGGGGGTATGGCCGACCAGAACGGCGTTACCTCTCTCCCCTGGTTTGGAATCCAAAGCGTACCAGCCGGGAATTTTGTCCGGCACGACTTGTAAACCGTCTGGTCCTAAACCGGTGGGAACAATTTTCGTATCCAGACCGATGGCCGGAATAATCAGGCGATTGTCACTGTTACTAGTGTTAACCGGAGAGATAACGGCCGGGGTGGGTTTTGGCCGGAGAGCCAATACTTCTTTAGTGTCGGAAGCCAGGATGCCGTTTGGATGAAGCGAAAACAGCAGATAAGCCGCAAGCAAGAGCAGCCCCCAATTTTTGATAGCAGCCAAAAGTTTTTCGGGCAGACCGGGCGATTTTAAGCGAATTTAGCTTCGAAATCAAGGCTTTTACCGGTTTCTTTTATTTATATGTTAGAAGGTCGGTTATGCCAGTCCAATTAGCGCCGGGAATAAACCATCTGGAAATCTGGGTCTCCGATTTTAAAAGGTCACAGGAGTTTTATAACAGAATTTTTGCCCTGACAGGCTGGAAAGAAATCCGGGAAGGCGGCTGGTCCAACGGCCAAACGGAGATTTATCTTCGCGAAGAATCGTCAACCTCGCGGGTCCTGTCGCTGGGCGTGCACCATCTTTGTTTGCAGGCTACTAGCCGGGAGGTCGTGGATGAGGTTTGCCGCTGGCTGATTTCTCAACATCACCGGGTTTTTGCCGGGCCGATTTCCATGGAAAATTATTCTGCCGGTTACTACACTTGTGATTTTTATGACCCCGACGGGATGATTTTGGAGGTGGCCTACACGCCCAACATGGTAGTCTGATGTAATATCAGACTATGGAAAAAACGAAATGTCCGGTTTGTGAAGGTAATCGCTGGGAGAAATATCTGGTGGGGAAAGGATTTGTTTTAGAAAGGTGTCAAAAGTGTGGGTTGATAAAAACGGTCACCAAGAAAAAGAACCGGATATACGAGAGCAGAAAAGAGGCGTTGAGCCAGTTTGGCGAAGACAGGAGTAAACACGAGAAATATGCCAAAGAACTACTCGACTACTTACCTATTAGTAAAGGCAGTCTTCTGGATATCGGGGCGGGGACGGGGTTTTTAGTCAAAGAAGCCAACAAAAGAGGCTTTAAAGCGGAAGGCGTTGAACCGGCTAAAGTATTTGTGGCAGTAGGTGCTAAAAAATTGGGTGTAAAAATTCAGGCAACTTCTTTGGAAAAATTTAAGGCCAGAAAAAAATATGACGCGATTATCTTAAAACATGTCATTGAACATGTGCCGGATTTGAATACTTTTCTGGGTAAATGCCAAAAGCTCTTAAAACCCGGCGGCATAATTTTAATTTCCTGTCCGAATATCCGGTCCCTCATGTATTTTATTTTTCGACAGCGATGGTATGGTTTACAGCCCAGCCAACACCTCTGGCAATTTTCTCCCGCCACTTTGCATCAATTATTAGAGAATAACGTTTTTAATAACGTTAATATCTCGGTAATAAACATGGACTATCAGGTCCCAGGAATAAAAGGCGCAGTGTTTGCTCTCTTACTAATCAAGGCTAAAGTAACGGGCCTGGGAGACCAACTGGTGGCGGTGGCTAAAAAATAGCGATTAACAGGCCCAAAATTACGGCAATAATCAGAAGACTGGGTAAGCCGGCAAAAACCAGGACTCCAAGTATCGACAATAACCACAAAACCACAATCACCCAAACAATTTGCCGGATCGGCGAGGGTAAAACGCTGGCGGCCCAGATAATGACGGCAAAAACCAGAAGGTCCCAAATGGTCACCGGGTGGGCGCCGATGTAAAACAAGGGAAAGGCGGGCACCGCCAAACCGGGAATAGTGACATAGCCCAAAATCCACAGGGCCAACAAGAGGATAAGGAGAAAAGCTAACACGCCGCCACTATTAACTTTTCATATAAAAACGCGGTAAGAAGCTTATTCGGAAGTTTTGCCGTCAAATTCCGGGGCCGAGGCCACCGCTTCCGCTTTTGTGGCCCGCAAAACGCCGTCCTGATGATGTGGAGGGCAATACAGGGTGTAAAGATTTAAGGTTTCCGTTTCCGAGAGATTAATAATATTATGCTGCGCTCCGGCCGGGACAATCACGACTGTGCCATTACTAATCGGATACTCATTGCCGTCAATGATTGCCTTACCGGTGCCTTTTTCAAAGCGGAAAAACTGGTCATTATCCGGATGCACTTCCATCCCAATTTCTTCTTTGGGCTGGAGAGTCATTAAGACCAACTGAGAATGTTTGGCGGTATACAACACCTTGCGGAAATTGGTGTTTTCCAAAGTGGCCTGTTCAATGTTGACGGAAAAACCTTTCATGAAATTAGTATATCAGATTATTCACATTTAGTTTCTCTTTCACTTCCGGTTAGTTGGGCATCAAGGGTTTGGCATTTACGAATTAATTGGCTGGTTTTTTGGTTTAAGTCAATTCGAAACAGAAAACCATAAGCTGCCCCACCGTCACCGGAGCCGCATTCATAATAGAAAAGATCACTCTTGGTCAGCTGGATCGGGTTGGGGCAGACGAAATAAGGATCACCGGGATCAGAAAGAGTAGTAACGGGAACAAAAGTGATATCAGCCTTAACCAGACCGAGGTGGTTATCGTGTAAAACCAATTGCCGCCCGTCTTCGGTTTCACAAAGCTGGAAGTTGGACTCAATGGGTTTTTTAATAAGAATTTCCGAGAAAGACTGCAGTTTCTGGAAGAAGGCTGAGGTTTCCTGGGAACCGTCGGCCAGTTTTTTTCCGTCGCCGCTGCGATACCAGATTCCGTTCCAGTCTTTATTATAGTAAGGCGAACATTTCAGACCAACTAAATCCGATTCCTTAACGGAAGTGATTTCCTGCGGATAATTTTCCAACCCCATAAACTTGTTTGGGGGAAATTGTCTTTTCAGATAATCAGTGGTGTAAAGCGACAACGGGTCTTTATTGGGATTAACAGGCGGAACGGGCGATGGTGGGAATTTAGCAGAATTGCTAGCGGTTTCGCCAGGTGTATTCTTAGCTGTTTTCTGAACAACTTGTGAAGCAGGTTTTGTTTCCTGTTTTTGGAAATAAAGATATCCGGCAGCAATAGTAAGAAGAATTACAAGAATCGGGATAATAACCAGGATGTTGCCTCTTTTTTCTTTCACAAGCTTTGGAAGCCCCGCTTTTATTTCAGCTTAATGTCATTAAGATAGTAACCGGTGCCGACAACCCACTGATAGGGCTGAGACAGCAAGCTGTAGGCCCGTTTGGCCTCGGGGGTGCTGCCCTGTAATTTCGGGTAGAAATAGTCGGTATAACCGCCGCTTGGTTTCTGACCCTGGGCGATAATTTCCTGGATGTAATTAATCCCGTCGATCTGGTCGTTGTACCGGTTTTTTCCTTCGACATCGGTCCGGCCGTACAAAACGACATTGACTCCGTTGGTCGTGTCTGCCCAGAAATAACCTTGCTGGTCGTCACCGTAGCGCAGGTCGCGAAGAAGGTCGGCGGCCAGTTTATTGGCGTAGGCGGGCGTCAGTTCCCCGGTAGCCGCCTTTTTATTAATGGCGGAAAGCATGCTGACGGCAGTCTGGGTTTCGTAACGGATCATTTTGTCCGTGTTATCCGCGACCACTTTTTCCGTCAGGGCGTAGTAAGCCAGGCTGGTCAGTTTTTTGCCGACTTTGTAACCGCCAACCCCGCCGATAATCAGGGCTATCAGAACGAAAATGACCACCTGGGGAAGAGAAAATTTGTTATGAGTAAGTTTTTTCATACGCATTCAGTACAACATGGTTTAAAAAAGTTTGCAAGGGGACAAAGAATAAATTCATTTCGAGTGTTCTTGTCTGCGCGAATTGCCATACAGATATCTGTGCCAGAATCAGACAGTCGGCTGTTTGACTATATCCGAAGCCACTTTTTGTGATAAAATTCAGCCTGGAGACCGAACATTCACAATTTAATAATCCCCTGTAGTCCGCCAATTGGCGGACGCTTCGCTGTAAAATATTAGTGTGAACTATTTTGTTTACGCTTTATATAATGCAGAGGGGAATAAGATCTATATTGGACAGACATCTGATATTGACAGAAGACTGAAAGAACACAATTTGAAAGTTGGAAAACATTACACCGCCCAGGCGAGAGGAGAATGGAAGGTAATTTATAAAGAGTATTTGGAATCAAAGACGGAAGCCCTAAAGAGAGAAAAACAATTAAAGAGTTGTCAAGGAAGATTGTTTATCAAAAAGTTAATAGCCAATCCCCTGTAGCTCAATGGTAGAGCGCTTCGCTGTTAACGAAGATGTTCTAGGTTCGAGTCCTAGCGGGGGAGCCGATTTGAATAATATCGTCATCCCGGAACTAATGGTGGCGGAAACTCCAGACGGGTATTGCTTCCTAAGTTAATTTGGAGTTAATATATGAATATGAGTTCATATAATTGCTGTCAGAAAGGGAGTAAAAATAACAAGGAACTTGATCAACTAATTCCCCTGCTTAAAATTGTTGGCGAGGAAAGCCGGTTAAAGATTCTTTGTATTTTGCGTCAGGGCCAGCATTGCGTCTGTGAACTTCAGGAACACCTTTTTGTTTCCCAAAGTCTATTATCGCATCATCTCAAAGACCTCAAAGATTCAGAAATTGTTACTGACAAAAAGGAAGGGCTGAAGGTCTATTACTCTCTTACCACCAAAGGCAAAAAAGTTACCGCCGCGTTATTTAATTTAGTTGATTTATGAAAATTCAGGTTCTTGGTTCCGGTTGTCCGACTTGTCAAAAACTTTACGAATTGGTTGATAAAACCGTTAAAGAGATGGGGCTGGATACAAAAGTGGAATACCTTACCGGAAATGAGGGAACAACCAGGATTGTGGAGCTGGGAATTATGAGTTCGCCAGTGTTGGTAATTAATGACAAACCGGTGATGGTGGGGTTTACGCCGGATATTTTAAAACTTAAAGATATTTTTTCTAAAAATTTGGAATGATTGAAGCGCTGAACTTTTTCATTTACGACAGCGTCAAGATCTTCATTCTTCTTTGCGTAATTATTTTCTTCGTCACTTTTCTCCGGTCGTTTATTGCTCCGGAAAAAACCAGAAAGTTGTTAACCAGAAAATTTTCAATAATCGGCAATGTTCTGGCGGCCTTAATCGGAATAGTTACTCCTTTCTGTTCCTGTTCAGCAGTGCCGTTATTTATCGGGTTCGTTGAAAGCGGAGTGCCTCTCGGCGTGACTTTTTCCTACCTTATTTCTGCTCCCATGGTGAATGAAGTCGCGGCGGTATTACTTCTGGGGCTTTTTGGCTGGCAGATTGCTGCTTTGTATATTGCTTCCGGTGTGGTAATCGCCATAGTTGTTGGCTTTATTCTTGGTAAATTACATCTGGAACCCTTAGTTGAGGATTATATCTGGAAAATAAAAGCGAACACAACAAATCTGTCGGCTCAAACCACAATTAAAGACCGCTTAATTGAAGCAAAGATTTACACGGTTGATTTAATTAAAAAAGTATTCCCGTACGTTTTGTTGGGGGTGGGTCTTGGGGCTTTAATTCACGGTTATGCTCCGGCTGATTTTCTGGCCAAAATTGCCGGTAGGAATAATCCTTTTGCTGTGCTTATTGCCGTGGCCATTGGAGTTCCTCTTTATTCCAACGCTGCCGGGACAGTTCCTGTTGTAAGTTCGCTTATTGAGAAAGGCTTGCCGTTGGGGACTGCCCTGGCTTTTATGATGTCAGTCACGGCGTTATCTTTGCCGGAGATGATTATCCTGCGCAAAGTGCTGAAACCAAAACTTTTAGCTATCTATATTGCTATTCTTGCTCTTGGAATTGCCTTTACCGGTTATTTGTTTAATCTGGCCTTCTGATAAAAGAATAAATCAGTTTAGATTTGAGCGTAAAAGTTCCAAATGTCGTCAACGGCACGGAGCCGGTTATTTTTAGTCTCGGTTTTTCTTCTACTAAAAAATAGTACTTTTAGCTTCTTTTGCTATACTGATTTAAGGTAAGGAATTTATGGAAGAGAATACCGACACTTCTGTTGATCAGGCAAAAGAAATTAAAGATGTAAAAGAGCAGATGAAAAATCTTCTCAAGCGTTTTTGGTGGGTAGGGCTTATTTTAGTTGCCATAGTGGTTTTTGGGGTAATAGTTGCGTTTTTTGGTTCTAAAAATACAGAACCCAATAACAATAATGAGCTGGGAAAAGACATTAATCAGCAAAAGAATAAACAAGAGACAAATGGCTACCGGGACATTTTCCTTACCAGCACTGTTTATCAAAAAGACGCCGAGGTAGAGTTTACCGTTCCCCCTATGCCTGTCGATAAAATTACATCGATTGATCCTTTAGGCGGTGCTGATTCAGGAGATCGAGACTCGACAGGGGGTGGATCCCACAATATTCCCGTAGACCATATTTATGTTCATGAAGGAGATAAAAAAAGTGGCCAAACTCAAGCTTACGATGTCAGCGCTGTTGCAGATGGGTATCTGGTTCAGGTTGAATATGAGAAAGCCCGTTGGGAGGCAAATGATCATATCAGCAGAATGGATGATTATACCCTCACTTTTCAATACTCAAAAAATTTATTTCTAATGATCTGCCATTTGACCGACTTATCACAAGATCTGAAAGATAAAATTGGAAATCTTAAAGAAAGCGACCAGAACTTTTATGAAATTCCCATTAAAGCCGGACAAATCATCGGCCGTGGAGGCGGGGGTCCAACCATTGACGGTATAGATCTCTGGGCCGTTGATCTAAATAAACCCGCCCATTTCATTCACTCTAAAAGATATGGTACTAAATCAGGTAATTCTGTTAACCCGCTTAATTACTTCGCTGAGCCTTTAAGGAGGCAGCTTTATACCAAACTGCCACAGAGGCCGGAACCCAGAGGGGGCGAGTTTGCTTATGACATTGACGGCAGGCTTGTTGGGAACTGGTTTCCGGAGACTGATAAAAATATTAAAAAAATAGGGATGCCGACTTTATCGTTTTTTTATTTCAATTACGACCCTTCCGTTATCCAGATAGGTTATATCCCCACCAACATGGTTTACATTGTTAAGAATAACAGGCCGGATCCGGCAGCGATTAATGTAAACTCCGGCCTAGTTAAATATGAAGTAATGAATGAAAGATCAACAAACGACAGTAGAAAGACCTCCAATTTTAAAACTGAAGGAACCTTTTTGGTGCAGATGTTGGGAGAAAGAGAGATAAAGGTAGAATTTTTTGAAGGAAAGACGGGGTCTCAAATAGCGGGATTTACTGAAAACGCACAAAGATACGACCGATAAGAAATTTGTTTAAAGAGACGTCTGCCGATTCGGTACGTTAATTACCTTTTTCTCTCCTTGTTTCACTTTATAGATGCAGAGGCAATCGTGAAAGCATGTGTATTTATTGGGTTGGCATCGTAAGTCGTTGTGCTTGGCGAAAATAAGTTTCTGGGTCGTTGATTAGCACAGCCCAGTTGCGGTACGAAAAGTGAGTCATTCCTGAGAAATTCCCTATTAATTACAGTTTTGAGTGTAAAAGTTCCGAATTAAATCTACTGCCCGGAGCCGGTCTTTTTAAGCTCGAAATTTGAGTACCTTCAGTAGATGTTCGGACTTTTTGTGACGACACAAACTCCGAAATGGGAAAGGAATAGGTTGTAATAAGGCCCTATATTTTGTTTGATCTTTTCAGTTGATATACTTCCTTTGTGAATAGATACTTTTCAACGTTTATTCCTGGGTTGGGAGAGGAAGTTAAAAACCAGCTGGAAAAATCGCTGAGAGGGTTTATATGTCAGCTACTTCTTGACGGCTTAATTGTCTATCAGTCGGAATCCAGCCCGGAAGAAATTAAAAAACTGCGGTTTCTTAATAACTCCTTCTTGGAAGCAAAGCCGGAGGAAAAGACAGGAATAAAGCTGGGAAATACATTCCGGGTAATCTTTTCTAGAGAGAATGAAATTATCGCCATCAATAGAGAACGGCTTGCAAGAATTGAAAAGAAAATTGCCGAGGCCAATCACCTTACTGTTGATCGGTCTAACCCTGATTTTGAATTTTGGTTCTTAGAACGAAGCGAGGGGTATAAATTTGCCGGTGTAAGAATCACCAAACACCCCGACTACAAAGATGTTCTCCAAAAAGGCCAGTTAAGACCAGAATTGGCTAATCTGCTTTGTTTAATTTCTGACCCTAGGCCGGATGATGTCGTCCTTGACCCTTTTGCCGGATCCGGTGCGATTCCTGCCGAAAGAGCCAACTTTCCCCACCTGAAAATCATCTCCGGGGATATTAAAACCGGAACGGATGCTCTTCATATGACTGAGGTTGCCGATAATAGCGTCAATAAAATCATCACCGATCCACCCTGGGGAATTGAAGTAGGAAAGGAATTGGACTTGCCAAAGTTTTACGAGGCAACGCTAAAAGAATTTAAACGGGTTTTAAAACCAAATGGATTAGTGGTGGTATTAATGGGAAACAAAACTGTTTTTGAAGAAGCATTAAACAAGGCAAGTTTGTTTAAACTTCTAAAGAAATATGATGTTTTAGTTTCAGGGAAAAAGGCAGCAATTTATAAATTGGTTTGTGCGTAAAAATTCCGAATAGAGTCAACCGCTCGGAGCCAAGGTTCCTAGCCTCAATTTGATATAATTACTCCATGGCTAAGGCTAAAAATATTTCAGGGGGTGTAGTACACACGCTTCCAACCGATTTAAGGGAGGCTTTGATTTCTGACCCTAAAGCGCTTACCCTTTGGGAAAGTCTTACACCTTTGGCTCGAAATGAATGGATTTGCTGGACAACATTGGTTAAAAAGGCAGAGACTAGACGCAATCATATTAAAAGAGTGATTAGTGAACTCAAAGAGGGAATGCGCCGCCCTTGCTGCTGGCCAGGGTGTACTCATCGCTAAGGTAGAAGTTCTAGCTTCTTAGAACCTGAAGGAGAGGAGGTCCAAGAACCGGGAGAGCAGCGACTGGCTCTGGGAAAGGATCTGGCCAGAATCGGTGGCCACATAAGCTGTCACAGGCAAAGAGACGGGAATAAACCCCAACACATTAAACTTCTTTTCGCCGGCAATTTTATAAACCCATTTATTGTCCAGTGTAGTCATGGTTACGGCTGACGAGGATGCTATTCCCGACGGCGAAGCAGAGTTTGATAGAGTGGCGACGGGAACGATTCCCTGAGAAAGCATGTTATCAATGGCTTTTTGCGGCAGGGTGGCCACAATTTTTGTTCCGGCCGGAGTAGTTACGATTAGTTGATTGGTCGTAGAATTAACAGAAAGCGGAAAATGTGGCCGGGCTGGTTCGCTGCCATCTTTTTCTACTTCGTTACTTTCTGGTTTTTGTTTCTGCTCCTGTTCTTGGTTTTGCTCTTGCTCTTGTTCTTGTTCTTGTTTCTGCTCCTGTTCTTGGTTTTGGATTTGATTCTGATTTTGATTTTGTTGGTACTCGGCCAATTGATCTTTGGCTAAAACTCGCGGCACAGCCAAGGCGACTAAAAGCAGAGCGACAGCGGCGATTAAGATTAAGATATGGGCGAAACCATTTTTCTCGAGCATTTATTAAGGTTAACCGCCATTTTTCTCTTTGTCAATACCCGCTAATCACATAGATTGCTTTTTTTGTCATTTCCAGAACCACACTGCCGGGGATTTTTGGCAGACCGGCGTTTCATATTTGAAAATTTACGGCGTTCTCCTAGGCGAAACCGGTGTGGAAGCGTGGGATTCGAAGTCATTGTTTCTTAGAGTAAGAATTGAACCAGTCATGGTATTCTCTCCAGTCGAAGACAGCGGTTGGTTTAACGCAAGGGATCAGACAGGGTTGTTCGTCGGCACGGGGATTTACGGTCAGAATAAGCCTTCTCTTACATTGGCGTTCGTTAGTTTCTACAGGCTCACAAAAACCCATTAATCCATTGGGAAGAGGAACATAGTTTTTGTGGTCGTTAACCCGGACAGAGCAGCCTTCACAGATCAAAGACCTCTCGCGCGGAAAAGAGAGAGCGATTTCCTGAAGAGGCCGCCCATCATGATCAAAGGTTACATAATATAAATTCCGGGCATTGGCCCAGGCAGGATTTTCTTCGTTGTCGGTCATATGAATCAAACTGGGCAGACAGTGGTTTTCGGTCATTCCGAGGATAACACTATTAAGGATTTTTGTCAGGCCGGAAGTTTCATATTTAAAAGTTTGGCGGAAACGCCCGGTACCACCGTTGGACCCTCTTTTTCTTAAAACTACCGGACTAATCGGACCGGTTGTTTACCCGTCCTTTAAAATTAATTTGTTAAACTGCCCGAAGGAGTTGCCGTGAAGTAATCGTAGACCCCTTTAGAAATCAGGGCGATGCGTTCTTTGGCCAGGGGGCGGGAATCAGTTTCGGAAAAAACAACGATGAGGTAATCGCCGCTATCGGCATAAACTATGCCGGCATCATGAGTGAACGGTTCCATTTCTCCGGTTTTGTGGGCGACGGTAATATCATCAGGCAGGTATTTGGGCAATCCGTCGTTTAGCTTCTGCCAGCGCAAAAGACTAAGCATTTCCGAAGTATTTTGGGGATTGGCCAGCTGGCCGAGATACAGTTTTTCCAAAAATAAAGCGGTGTCAGCGGGAGTAGTCAGGGGTGAGGCTTGGCCGACTCCGACTTTAGATTCAGTTAGACCCTTGGTGGCTAAAAAGCTGCTAATGGCAGAAAGACCTACCCTGTGTGTTAAAAGCAGAGCAGCGTAGTTATTAGAGATAGTAATCATTTGATTAAGAGCGTCGCGGACAGAGTAGGAAACCGGACCGGACGCTTGTTCGGCATCTTCAGGGGCGATTGCAAACTCTTTGTTTAAATCCGCGGCGTCAGCGGTTAAAACTTCATCTTGGTTTAATTGTCCTTTTTCCACCTGCTGAAAAACCGCGCCCATTACCCAGAGCTTGTATAAACTGGCGGGCTCAAAGACCCGGTGTTCGTTTTGGAAGTAGGCCTCGCCGGCCTTCAGATTTTTAATGACGATACCGTAGGTTCCGGAAGTGCCCTCAAGGGTGCTATCAATAACCGTCGTTAATCCGGGAGAAGAAGGAGGTGCCGTTTGCGCCGAGAGGACGACCTGGTTGGTCAAGGAGAGATCCGCCGGCAATTTGCGGAAATGTTTATAGCTGATAATTCCCAGAAAGGCAATAAACGCCGGCAGCAGCAGAAGCAAGTATTTTTTCCTGGCCCGCTCCCGCCGTCGTTTCTCAATCAGAATTGGGGTATAGGTGAACATAACCTCAACAATATATCTTAAAACCAGCCAGTTTGGAAAGCGGAAAAGCCCTAGATATCAGAAATTCTGGTGCTGGTTCTGTTAAAAGTGAACAATCGTGTAGTTAAAAATGGCCAATAATTTTAGCCTGCTCTCTTATATTTTGCTTACAAAGCTCTTTTTGGTTTCTTTTAGCCTCAAATTACACTGATGTCTGAAAGGAGGAAACGAAAGTATGAAGAGGTACAAGCGGCGGGGAAGAGAGAGTACCTGGGGACTGGAACCGGATTCGTCGGGACTGACCCGGGAAGAACAGGATGATCTGGCCAGGGAGGAAAACCGACGCCAGAAACCTGTCAGCAGCCAGCGGGATCCGATCCAATCGGATCGGGCAGACAACACCGCTAGCCAAAAATCATGAGTAACGCTGGAAGGCAAACCGCAGCCTTGCCTTTCAGCTTGGCAAGAGCGCTGTTTTAGGAAGTAAAACTTATGGATGAGAAAAGCCTAAAACAAGCGGAGCCTTCGATTTTTTTTGCGCGCCTGGTCGGCAACATCGAAGACGACACCGTCAAAGAAACGGTGGAAGAATTAAATATCGCCAACGCTAAAAGTTATGTCACTCAAATATCTTTTACACTGGTTAGCTATGGCGGGGATCTCCTTTATTCTTTTGCGCTTTATGATCATATCAAAGCCTCTGTTAAACCCGTAGACATTATCGTTGAAGGCATGTGCATGTCCTCGGCCGTCATGGTTCTCCAGGCCGGAAGACGCCGGATTGCCCGACCCCATACTGTCTTCATGGTCCATCCGACCATCACTTCTCTGGAAGAAAAAACCTATCCGGAATTTATTTCCATTGTCGACCAGTTTAAAAAGAACCACGATCTTTTTGTTAATTTATCAATTGAACGGTCGGGAATGAGCCGGGAAGAGTTTGAAAAAATTTACGCGCCCCGAAAATACCTTACCCCCGAAGAAGCGCTGCATTTTGGTAAACACGGCCTCATCGACGAAATCTGCGAACAATAGTTGACCCCTGTGTTAGTATACGATCCATGCTCCCACCCAAAATTGCCTTCGTCGATATTGAAACTACCGGGACTAGTTTAAGACGAGACCGCATTATCGAAATCGGGGTTTTACGCGTTGAAAAAAATAAACTGACAGACACCTATCAAACTTTAGTTAACCCCGAAACCTATTTACCCCCAGAGATAACCCTGTTGACCGGTATTAAAACTTCGGATTTGGAAAACGCCCCGACTTTTTCCGAAGTGGCCCGTAATTTGACAGAAATCCTAGATGGCTGCGTTTTCGCGGCTCATAACGCCCGGTTTGATTATGGATTTATCAGACAGCAACTGGCGGGATATGGCATTAAGTATCGGGCAAAAAATTTGTGTACCGTTAAACTCTCCCGGCTTTTGTTTCCTCAAAACCGGCATCACAAACTTGACAATCTAATCGAACAATTTAGTTTAAACTGTGAGCGGCGTCACCGGGCTTTTGATGACGCGGCCGTTCTTTGGGATTTTTATAAGAAACTTTTAAAAGAAATCCCTGAAGAAAAATTTGAAATAATTATTAATCAGGTTTTGCGTAAACCTAACCGGCCGATAAATGTTTCTGAAAAAATACTGGATAATTTACCGGAAGGACCGGGGGTTTATATTTTTTATGATCAAGACGGCGCGCCTTTGTATGTCGGTAAAAGTGTCAATATTAATGATAGGGTCCTGTCCCACTTCGCTTCTGATAATGAGATAAAACTTTCCGGCCAGGTAGCCAGTATCGAAACGATTGAGACGAAAACAGAGCTTGAAGCGTTGCTTTTAGAATCCAAAAAAATTAAAGAACTGCAGCCGCTCCATAACCGGATGCTAAGAAAAACCCAAAAGCTTGTGGTCTTAAAACAAGATAAAAGCGGGGACTACAACACGGTCAAGATCGACACGGTTAATAAAATAATGCCCGGCGAAGTCGAAGAAATCTTGGGGGTGTTCCGCAGTGTTAAACAGGCCAAAGATACCTTAGTAAATTTGGCCAAAGAGCAAAAACTGTGTGAGCGGCTACTTGGTGTAGAAACTACCAATCGCGCCTGTTTTGGCTACCGTCTCGGTCGATGTAAAGGCGCCTGTGTCAAAAAAGAAAAACCGGCCCTTTATAACGCCCGGTTTGCGTTGGCTTTTATGAACTCCCGCATTAAGCACTGGCCCTTCAAAGGCCCCAGACTTTTGGAAAATAAATATCTGGTCGATAACTGGTGTCTCGTCGGGGAAGATTTTGATTTAGATACTTATAAAATTCTTCAGAGATACCTGCGCAACCAGCGAAGACAGATTCGGACTTATTCCAGATAGTCTTTGAGTTTTTTAGAACGGCTGGGGTGTTTAAGCTTTCTAATGGCTTTGGCCTCGATTTGGCGAATGCGTTCACGGGTGACACCGAAGGCCTTGCCGACTTCTTCCAGGGTTCGGGGCCGGCCATCTTCCAGACCAAAACGCATGATGAGTACCTTGCGCTCTCTATCATTTAAGGTACCCAAAGCTTCTTCCAAATGCTCTTTTAGTAAAGCTTTGCTGGTTTGGTCCTCAGGAGACGGAGCTCTTTCGTCAGCAATAAAATCGCCCAGCTGGGAATCTTCCTCGTCGCCGATTTTAGTCTGCAGGGAAGTAGGCTCCTGGGAGATTTTCTGTATCTCTAAAATTTTCGACACATCAATTTCCATTTCCTTGGCTACTTCTTGAGGCAGAGGATCTCTTCCAAGTTCTGAAGTAAGGCGGTTGCGAGTCCGAACGTACCGATTGATTGTCTCGACCATATGCACGGGGATACGAATGGTCCTGGCCTGGTCAGCAATCGCCCGGGTAATAGCCTGTCTAATCCACCAGGTAGCGTAAGTGGAAAACTTGTAGCCCCGGCGCCAGTCATATTTTTCGGTGGCCCGGATTAAGCCCTGATTGCCCTCCTGAATAAGGTCAAGCATGGTCATGCCCCGGCCGAGATATTTTTTGGCAATGGACACGACCAGCCTTAAATTAGAAGAAATCAGTTTGTCTTTGGCCCGTTTTTCGCCCTTTTCCGATCTTTTGGCCAAGTCGACTTCCTCTTTGGCGTTAAGAAGCGGAATGCGGCCGATTTCTTTAAGGTACATTCGGACCGGATCGGTGACTCCGCCGGATTCTAAAGCGGCAATGGATTCCAGTTCTTTTTCCAAATCAGAGGCGGTTTTGGTTTCGTTTTCGATGTCGTCGGCCGTGGTTTCAAATATGTCGACATTGGCGTTAATGAGGCGGTCATAGAGTTCGTCGAGTTCTTCCAGGTGCTCTTCGGCTTTAGGAAAAATTTGGAGGATTTCTTCCTGAGTGACAAAGCCGGAAGACTTGCCCTTCTTAAGCAGATCCGTGGCCTTATCGGGCAATTCAATTTTTGCCCCGACGGGGGATTTTTTTACCGGTGTCAATACCTTGGCGGGAGATTTTTTGGGCATATTGGAGCCTATTTTAGGCTCTTATTAATTTTTTGTCAAGAGTTGGCGCTCCTGCCGGAGTTGTTGCAGGACAGCAGTGGTTTCGGTAAAAGTCTCTTCCAAGACGGTGTCGTCGGGGTGCTTCTTGATCGCTTCACCGGCTTTTTTTAATTTTTCCCGTAGAGTCAGCTCCTTAATTTCCCAGACTGTCCGCTGAATTTCTTCTAAAGTTGCGGCGTCGGCAGTTAAATCGATTTTATTTTCCTGTAAATAGAGCCGATCGACCAGATCAAGAGCTTCCGGCGGAACGACATTCACAAAATCCTTAATGTCAAACTTTTTGCCGGGCATGGCAATGTCCGATTTGGGGTTATCGACCAGGGAAACCATCAGCTGATAAATCTTTCCCAACGCCTGGTTAGTGAAATCTTCAGGTTTTAGCCTGGGAGAAATCAGTAGCAGATAGTCTGACGGTCGGGAAGACTGGAGAAGCAGGGAAAGCAGATACTCTTCCAGAAGTTCACTGCGGGATTTGGGACTTGGAGAACTAGGGACATTGGGGGAACTGGAGGAATGGGGGAGGGTAAGCTTCTTGTATTCCTTGGCCAGTTGGGCCTGAACGACTTCTTGGCTGACGCCCAAAACCCTGGCCAGTTTTTTCAGGTAGTGATTTTTGACAATTAAATTATCGATCGGTTCAATAAACTTTGTAACCTCGCTAAGAATTTTCTTGCCGCCGTCGGCGGAGTCTGCTGCGTATTTTGTCGCGGCGTTATCAATCACATAGTCATAAAACGGCACGGCTTTCTCTACAGCTTCACGCCAAAGTTTGGGATCAATTTTAACCAGTTCGTCCGGGTCTTTAGCCTGGGAGAAAGTTACCACTTTAATATTCAGTCCGGCCTGGTCGGCCATCTCGATTCCGCGGTGGGCGGCGGCGTCGCCGGCAAAGTCAGAGTCTAAAGATAAATACACATTTTCCGTGTACCTTTTAAGTAGGCTGATATGCCCGGCCGTTAGAGCCGATCCTTTAATGGCCACGACATTGCGCACCCCGGCCTGATACGATGAGATCGCGTCAATTTCTCCCTCAACCACTACGGCAAATCCGGCTTTTTTAATTTCGTCATGAGTGATGTCCAAACCGTACAGCACATTGCCTTTGGTGTAAGCGGCCGTTTCCGCCGTGTTGATATACTTCGCCTCTTTAGCCTCCGGATCCAAAAGTCTGCCGGCAAAGCCGACGACATTACCCCGGTGGTCGCAGAGTGTAAACATTACCCGGCCGCGGAAGCGGTCAAAGTACTTGCCGATGCCGGACTTCGAGACTAACCCGGCAGCTTCCATTTCCGCGCCCGAGTAGCCTTTTTTAAGCAAAAACTTCATGAGGGAGTCCCAGGAATTGGGAGCGTAGCCGATTTTAAAAAGGTTAATCGAGTTGGGGCTGATTTTACGGTTTTGCACATAATCAAGACCGTTCTTGCCCAAGGGATGTTTCGTTAAAAGGTAATTGTAAAACTCCGACGCCAGGTGATTGGCGGCATAAATTCTTTCTTTTAGTTCCGTAGCCTTTGACGGCTGGTATGAAGTTAAAGTGACTCCGGCCCGTTTGGCCAGTATTTTTAAGGCTTCGGGAAACTCCAGATTTTCGGCCCGCATTAAAAACTTAAAGATGTCGCCGCCGTCCTGGCAGCCGCCGAAACAGTGCCAAATTTGCCGCTCCGGGGAAACAATAAAGCTGGGGGTTTTTTCGGAGTGGAAAGGACAAAGACCCTTGAAGTTGGCCCCGGTCTTTTTTAACTGGACATATTCGCCGATCAGAGTGACAATATCAATCTTTTGCTTAATCTGATCGAGGTCGGTCATTTGGCCGGAGTATACACTACTTTCCGCAAACGGGCCAGGCGTCCAGGCCGCCGTGGGCAATTTTCCAGGCAGAGGTTTTAATGGCTTCTTCGGCGTTAAAAACTAAAGAAGGGTTGGGATCAGCACCCATGGCCTTACGGGTAGATATCCAGGTACTCTCCAGGTACTGAAACATACCCAAATAAGGGCCGCCGGGATTAATAGAATCGGAGTGGAAATTAGACTCGCATTTGGCAATTTTGGTGAGTAAGTCCTTATCGACATTATAGATTTTAGCGGCCTCGCTAAAAATCGCCTCCAGATCGGTGGGAGCGGGATAATTTACGACCACGACTGGTTTCACTGCTACCGGAGCGGGTTTTGGTCTAGGTTTAACCGAAAAAGTGGCAATTTTTTCTTCCCAGTCCAGGGTGGAGGAAATGTGATCGTGAACAATAGTGTAGGAATAATCTTCATCAGTTGTTGGCAAACTGACGGAAATCTTCGGCGCCAATAGTAATAGCACCCCGGCTGCCGCGAGCCAGAAATAAGCAGGGATCGTTCTGGAAAGGGTAAATGACATGGAAACTGTTTAGCGGAGCAGATTCTATAGGCTAGATATGAGTGAAAAACTATAAATTAGTTAGAAGTCCATATATTAACAGAAAAAGGTATAATAGCGCTATAATTGGAGGAGTCGGATAGTGGCCCATTCCGCTTGCTTGGAAAGCAAGTGAGCGTAAGCTCGCGCGAGTTCGAATCTCGCCTCCTCCGCCGGGCGCCTGTAGCTTAACTGGATCGAGCACTTGGTTGCGGACCAAGAGACTGTGAGTTCAAGTCTCACCAGGCGCGCTGGATGGAGGATGGGCAGGACGGTAATGCGCTGGTTTCGAAAACCAGTGTTCGCAAGGACTAAGAGGTTCAACTCCTCTATCCTCCGCAAGATTATTTATGCGCCCGTAGCTCAACGGATAGAGTACTTCCCTCCGAAGGAAGTGATGGTGGTTCAATTCCACTCGGGCGTACCAAGTTAGGCGCGAAGAACCTTCTGACTAAACCAGTCGGAGATCTTGTCGACGACGGATTTTTCCGGGACTTCGATAAAAGGCAGATATTGGGCCAGAATATCCCGGATTTTTTCTTTGTCTGCCGAGTTTATAAGAATCGTCAGATGGCCAAAAACATTCCGGTTGGCAATATGGAGGATTAATTCGTTATTTCGGGGCATAAACCAGAACGGTCCAAGTTCGCCCCAAAGATAGGCGTGGTTCATAGAAATTATTCCTTCGGTGGTAATTTTATGTTCCACGGATTCCTGAGGAATCTTGGTCAAAGCAAAAAAGAGGAAATAGGCAGCCCAGGTTACGGCTATGGCCAGCCATTCCTGAAAGAAAGTAAAAATAACAGTAACTAAAAAGACTAAACTGCCCAGAGTGAGAAAAGTGCCTTTGGGATAATTTAGGGTCGGCCGGGAGAGAGATTGCCAAGTAAAAAGATCCCGAACCCGCGGTGGTTTCGGTGACTCTTGGCTATTGGGCAGAGGAGTTTCTTCCATTAATATAACTATACTTTTTGAGGCCGGGGAAGTAAAGCCGTTTTAGTTTTTGCCGGGAGTTAAATATTGCTGGGACACCCGGTCGCGAAGCTTAATTAAAAACTCTTCCGGGGTCATTTGTGTGTGGTCTTTAAAGCGTTTTTTGATTTCTTCTTCGGCCAGGGCGTCGTCGCTGATTTTTTCGATAGCTTGCATATCCTCTTCCGTCATTTGGCTCATGATAACAACATAGAGTTCTGCCGCGCTAAAGTTAAGAAAATCTTGAAAAAACTTTTCGGCTTCCTCAGGATTTTTGTCAGCCTTGACCTTATCAATGAATTTTTGAAAAATATCGTCCTGCATTTTATTTAATTATACTCAGATGTTGCATAGCCTGAGCAACAGCCGAACCATGGTTCATGAGATTGTTAAAGACACTTTGGGTGCCGTTACTGATTTGGAAAATTGCCCAGAGATCGGGGTGATCGGCGGCGCTTAGTTCGCCACGACTCCATAGATTAACTGCTTCCTGAAGCTTTTCGGCCAAAACGGTTTCGTTAATCATTTCGCCGCCGGCCAGTTGGTGCAGGTGAAGGGAGCCGTTATCTAAAAGGTGCCAAGGCTCACCATTGTAAGTTAATGTGTTATTAACTACCGAACCGTTAATGACGGCGCCATTGGGGGCAATCAGGTGCTCGATGCCCGGTGGAACAACCGGCGGGACCCCGGTTACTTCCGGACCGACAGGGGGTGTGGCACCGGGGGTGGGAGAGACGGGAGGTGTTTCCGCTTTTGGGGGAGTTGGAACTGCCGTTCCAGCTGTTGACGGTTTTCCGGGTGGTGGTGTTGGTTCGGCGGTTGGGCTATGAGTGGGGGTAGTGGTTTCTGCCGGCTGAGTTTCGGCTGTTAAATGGCTGGCCAAGCCGGACAAAGCGTGCTCACCAATGCTTTCGGCGCTCCAGCCCATAAGGACAGCGGTGGCGCCAGCGGCAAAACGCTTAATCCGCCTGGTAGCTATCGGGTGTTTTGCTTCTAGCGCCAGGGTTTCAGGATTTTGCTCAGCTGCCCTAATGGCGACATTAGTCGAGAAACCAAGGAACGCAAGGGACATATTAAGTATATCGGGGTTATAAAGATCAGCTCCGGCATGAGATAGGATCATCCGCAGTCCTGCGCCGCCAACAAAGAGAGCAAGCAATTCTCCGTTGTTTTTAGCGAAGTCGCTTAAATTTTTTGGCAAGTTTTCCAGAAATTTTTCCGCATTGGCCCGGATTCGTTCTCTGGTTATTAATTGGTATTTGTCCGGATAGGAATCCACCAAAAGCACTCGCTCCCGGTAGGTTAGATGATCGGGGTTAATAAGTCCCCGATTAATCAATTCATCCAGCTGGTCGACAGTGAGGGGTTCCCCTTTTTCCCTTCGGATAATCAGAGTCATGCGGTCTAGAAACTCATCTTCCTTACGCTGAGCTTCTCTTTTGGTTCGTTCCAATTCTTCTTGAAGATGATCGATAGTTTCTTGATCCCGAGCCTTTTGATCGGCTTTGGCCGCAGCGGCAGTCTGGGCGATATTAGCCTGTCGTTCGGCGGCCAGGGCGTCGGCCCGGGCTTTTTCCCGGTTGCGTTCTTGCTGAGCTTCCAAAACCTTTCTGGTTGCTTCGCCGGCAGTTTCGGTCGCTTTCTTGGCCTGTTCTTGGGCGGCTTTAATTTCCGGCAATTGTCCGCTGGCTGCTTGTTCCCGCAGTTGGGCAAGTTGCTCTTCAGCCGCTTTGGCTTGAGCCTGAGTTTCGCGCAGCCGAACCTCCAGGTCCAGCGCGTCTTTAACCGCTTCCGGTGTATTGGTTTCCAAAATTTTTGACCCGGCTAGGATTTGTTCCCGGTGGGCTACTTTGATCAATCGCGGAATAACCGCCAAGGCTTCACGCTCGATAGTATTGGGGTTTTCACTAGTGACGGTTTTTTCCCCGCGTAATTCCGGGGGAATGTTCTTCTTATCAAAAGTCGCGCGTTTTTCCGGATCGGTAATCGTGGCTCGTTCCTGCTCAATCCGGTCTGCATTGCGGATGTAATAGTCCCAGAGATTAAGTTCTTGGCGCAAATGGAAATTCCGGTCACTGGTTTCCCGGGTTGCCGCGAGCGCCTCTTTGGTCATCGCAACGGTTCTTTTCAGGGTCCGGCTTCCTTTGCCTTTGTTTTTCTGGCGCCTTTCTCTTAAGCGGTCTTGAATATCCATTTGTTGGTTATCCAAAGTGGTGTTTCGGTTGGCTCCCATTTGCTGAAGACGAGCCAAGTCTTCCAAAGCATTTTGTTTGTCGTCTTCGGGATTTTCCGGCAGACTTTTTTCCGGTTCCGGGGCTGGGGGATTCTCCGGTCCTTGGGGTTCATTGGGCACAGGAGGGACTGGCGGCGGGGTAACCGCCGGTTCAGGGATCGGCGGAACAACTTCAGCCGGCGGTTTTTGGACGGTAGATTTAATTTTTTCCTCCAGCTTATCAGCTTCCTGTTGTAAATTGTTAGCAATATCCTCTTTGTTTTGGTGCTCGGCGACCCCGGCGGCAAAGCGGATTGCCGCTACATTCTTGTAGTATTCTTCCTCGGAATTAGCCTCAACTGCGAAGCTGAATTTGTCTCCGGTTTCACTGTCTGTAATAGTGCAAGTTTCCCGGCCTTTGTCATCGGTCGTTATTGTTGCAATTTCATCGAAGAAATCATTCGTTTTGTCGGCAATTTCAGTTTCTCTAATCAGTTCCAACTCTTCTGAGGAATACCTTGGTTCCGGCGAAGGAGGAGTTTTCTCTTGATTGTTTTTTCTCATAATATTTTCTGAGAGTGGGTTGCTGGCTCGGGCTTGAGGTTCAGAAGGAATGGGCGTCCCTATTTTTGGTCCGGGAGCTTTCGGCAAGTTTTCCTTGCCCATATTATCCTGAGTCTCGTGAAGAATTGAACCTAACTCATCCCTTTCCGGCATATTGTTCCTTTATCAGTTTATAAACTTTACTGACATTCAACAAGTGCTGAGCCACGAAAAATTTATGCGTTGCAGGCATATTATACCTTTAGCGATCGGAGAAGGGAAATTTATGGTTTTAGGAATGTCGGCAAAGAGTTTGTTTGCCAGGCAAAGAAAACCAGCAGGGCGACAACTACCGCGGCCAGAAGGGCTAACTCCTGGGTGCCGAAAAACCGGCGCGACCGGGCAGACGCGTGGCTAGTCCTCTTGTGGGACTTTGTCTTCATATAACTAGTATAAGAAGATTTTTTACAGAAAGTAAAGGGGCGAGGGCGGAGGGTACAGGAGTCGAACCTGTTAACCCTTACGAGTATCAGTTTTCAAGACTGACGCCTTACCGTTCGGCCAACCCTCCGTAAGGCATATTATACTTTATTGGTACGCTTGCGGTCCTTTTGATATCATTAGCTTAATGGAATTTAAAGATTTTCTCGGTCGGTTCCGTCAGAAAGAAACTTCAGACGATGAAACCCTTGCTCAAGCTCACGAGGCATTTTGCCTGCTGTCGGCGGCTGGAGCTGGGGGTCAGGAGCCGATGGCCAGTTATGGGGCGGGGACAACCCTAATTTTGTCAGAGCTGCGTTCCGGGACAATCCTGCGGGAGAAATATGAAGATAACGATCTGAGCGAACCGGTGTATATCTGGTATTTTGTCGGGAGGACACAAAAAAATAACGAAAGTGTGGAAACGGTCTTATGCGATTCAACTCCTTTTACTGGTAATCCGCCAGGGCACTACTTTCACACTTCCCCAATCTATCAGCTCTTGGGTCCGGACAAAATGACGCTAAGCAAACGGGTTCTTAAAAGAAATAAAACCGGAATTGAATACGAAGTGGGGAAACCGGGGATTCTCTTGGATGAAAGCCTGGCGACTTGGATGAACAAGGAGTCCTGCGAAGCGATCAGACGGACGAGGCAAACCCTGCAAATCGATATTATTGTTTTTGGGAAGAAGGTAAAAGAAAAAGAAGAAAAACCCCAAACCCAAGGTCTTCAGGAACTTCGCCCGGTCTACGAACCGGGAGGAGTATAGTTGGCGGAGAGTACAGGAGTTGAACCTGTTAGAGTTTATACAACTCAGCGGCTTAGCAAGCCGCCGCATTACCGTCCTGCCCACTCTCCAGTTTTCCATATTATACTTGAATAGTGCTTAACTTTCTTCTGGATTTAATTTTTCCCCGGACTTGTGTCGGGTGCGGGAAGTGGGGGAAATATTTTTGCGACAAATGCGTCACTAAAATAGATTACTTCACCGATCAGGTTTGTCCGTACTGCGAACGGCCCAGTCCCTACGGTTTAACTCATCCTCGCTGTCAAAAAGCCTTTGGTATTGATGGAATGTACACCTTAGCCCATTATCGCGGGCCGATTCAAAAAGCAATCCAATTAATAAAATATCGCAACTCCTGGGCAATCTGTCAGGAGCTGGCGGAACTGATCGGGAAAAATTATCACGATAAATATAATTTCGACTATCTGGTGCCGGTACCCCTGGCTCCCAAAAGGGAAAGGAAAAGAGGGTTTAATCAGGCGGAAAAATTAGCGGGAGAATTGGTGAAATGTCTACGGACTACTGACCACCGACGACTGACTGTAGTAAATTTGTTGAAAAGAACCAGGGAAACAAAGCCGCAGTTTGATTTGAAATACAGCGAGCGGCAGAAAAATGTTCACGAAGCGTTTACTCTTTCTAACCAGTATCCAGTCTCCAGTGTCCAGCAAACCAGTTTTTGTCTGGTTGATGATGTGAGTACTACCGGCTCCACAATTTTTGAGTGTGCCAAGATTTTAAAAAAAGCGGGCGCTTCTAAAGTCTTTGCAATTTGTGTGGCGAGAGGAGGATGAAGGTGGAGCGGCCCGCAAAGTTTTTCGCGCTCGGCCGCTATGGCGAGGTACCAAGTGCCTGCGCAGCTTACCCTCGCGCTGCAAAACTTCGCCACGCTGCTCCTATTGTGGGATAATAGAAATATGAGGATTGAAAACCGCGCGGCACGGTATAACTATAATTTACTCGAAAAATTTGAAGCCGGGATAGATCTTTTAGGTCCCGAGGTCAAATCTGTGCGCGAAGGACAGGTTTCTTTAAACGAGGCTTTTGTCCACATTCGTGATGGGCAAGCATATCTGGTTAATGCCCACATTCACCCGTACCAAAATTCTATCGAGACGATTAGTCCCACTCGCTCGCGCCGCTTGCTTTTGCATAAGAAAGAATTGCTCGGTTTAGCCTCAAAAATGCAAACTATGGGCTTGACTTTGGTGCCTGTCGCGCTGTATAATAAAGGCAATATCTTTAAGGTGGAAATCGCCCTGGCCCGAGGCAAAAAACAATGGGATAAAAGAGAAGCGATCAAAAAGCGCGATCTTGAGAGAAGTTTGAAAATTGAAAATTAAGAATTCATTGAAAATTTAAAATTGTAAATTGAAAATTGTTCTTGGGGATGTACGAATCGACGAAAAAGCACTTTGACAACGGCAAGCCGAAGAAGAAATCTACTTCGTAAAAGACGGTTTCAAAAGATAAGTGCTAATCAAAAACTAGCATTTGCCTACGCCCAATTGGATCAAGATGGGTATCCCATCTATAGCTAAAAGGGTTAAAGCTGTTTCTTAAACCTTCTCCCGGTGGGGTTTCTGGAGCATAAACACAGCCGGAATGCTGGTTATTAAGTTTGGTTTTCTTAGTAATCCTAAGACGAACAACCACGGTACTGCTTTCTTGTTAGTTTGACCGGCAGTACCAAGAGTCAGAACTAACTAAGCTTGTAGATGTTTAAAAGTCACTTTTTCACACGAGGGGTCACACCCTCCATCTCCACTATTTGAGATCAAAGGAATAGACTTTTGCCCCAGAAAGCAAAAATACCTTCTTTACGGTTTCGTCGGCAAGAATGAGGCTGCCCTTAATATCCGGCGAAACATACTGGGCCTGATAATTGCCTTTTTTATCTAAAACGACGACCCGGTTGTTGCCGGAATCGAGAATATACAAATTATTGGTTTCGTCGGAAGTAAAAATGCTAGTAGGGTTGTTCAGGGGTTTGTCTAAACCGGAAACGCTAAAATCCTGCGCGTAGCCGCCGGAAAAATTGGCCACATTGCCGCTATTACTTAAAACAAAAATGGTGCCGTCAATGGCAAAAGAATTCACATTGGTAAAGTCAGCGGAACCGGCGCGAAGATACGCCGAGGGCGAGGCCGAAAAACCAAAATCCGTCCCCTGATATTTCCAAATTTGCGAACCGTCGGTGTCCAGAAGATATAAGTTTCCCCCGAAAGTCTTGAGGCCCCGGATTTTGACAAAATCACTTGATAAAGGCAATAAAACTTTGACGGAATTGGTGGTCCGGTTAATACTTTCAATTCCGGATGGTGTATATACATAAACGGTGTCGGCCGTCGCATCAATATAATTGTTACTCTTAAAATCCGCAGCGCCGCCGACAATGGCTGCCGTTTTTGATTTGGTGCCGAGAGAATAAACGGCGCCGTTATTGGAATCCAGGGCAACAATTTCGTTTTTGTCTAGAGAAGCAGCAGTAATGTTAGCATCGGCCCGCAGTAGACTGAAATCAGAAAAAAGATCCAGGGCGGATAAATTATAAATATGCGAAACCTGGGCCAGCTGATTATCCAAATCGGCTAAAACCGCCTGCAACTTTTTAGTTTCCGGGCTTGGGTCTTTTTGCCAGTTGGGGCCAAAATCCGTTTGGGCCTGGGTCAGGAAATTATTTTTGGCGGTAATGAGAGTGTTTCTGGCCATGTTGTCGTTCAGCCCGGCAAAGTTAGAGGCTTGATTCAAACTGTCCCGGGCCTGTTTTTCGATCACCGCGGCGTTTTGAGTGCGCTGTTCCAGATTACGGCCGCGCAGCTGAAAGGCGATAAGCGAAATCAGAAAAACCAGAATGACCCCGGCACCGTAAAGCGTGCGCTTGGAAGGGGTTTGAGTTAAGATTTTTGGCCGGTCAAAACTGGAGGGGAACAGCGGGCGGCGAGGAGAACTGGTAGGGCTGGATAATGGGGGTCGGAGACTAGTATCCAAAGAAACATTGTCCAGTTTCAGAATTAAACCGGCAACATTGTCTTTATCTTCCAGGCCTTCCAGTTTTAGAGATAATTCTTCAGGATTATGGACATTCTCGGAACTAAAAATCTTATTAAAAAAATCTTCAGTTCCCAAAACCAGAATGTCCCCGTTTTTAATATGGCCGGCAATTTTTCCCGGAGTCAGGAGAAGATTAATAATCTTTCCGCCGCGGAAGAGTTTGGCTCTCATGCCGTTCGTTGCGGCTACTTCCAAAACATCGCCGTCAATTTTGGCAATTAGTAAATGAGTGTTCGGAACGGAATCAATCAATTCTGTCGGAGCGCTTTGGGGCGACTGTTCAATGGTTTTTTCGATTTTGTGCAGCGCGTTAAAATCCGGCGCGACCACCTGAAACGAGTCGAAACTGGCGGCATGACCAAAAAAAGTGGCATGCTCGGGCATACGTCTAGTATACATTATCTTAAGAAGAGAATTTTTGCTAAGATGGTTGTATGGCCGATGTTGAACCTGTTTTGGGTTCGTATGAAGCGCAATTGCAAAAGGATATTGATAGGTTGGAACATGACCTGAATGATTCGAATACCGGGGTTAATGTTCTATTGGCCGCTGAAGAAAAAAAGGTTAGTGGGCAACAGGCATACTTTGACAAGGAACGGGCCGATCATGAGAAGGCTTTGCTGCAAGCTACTTTTGGGGCGGCGATTGGGGAAGGTTTGATTTCCGGCATCGAGGCACTTCGTGAACAATTAGCCGAATTGGAAAAAGCCTATATTCTGGCAAAAGACCATTCGCCAGATGCCATATATGGCACGACCGCACTTCTAATGGATTCTAGGGCGTCATATATAGAAACAGTTAATTTAGACAATGCTATTGTCGACTGGGTAAATGCACTAAGGGTCGGAACAAATCAAAGCCAAACTTCCCAACAGCAATCTCAGGCTAATTTCGAAGAATTTTTATTTGATCATGTCATTAAAAGAAAGCCGCCAAAAATTGGCAAGGCGCCGGAGTATAAACCAGCTTTTGAAACTCAGAACTGGCCGGTTATTATCAACATTTTTCGGGAGGAATATTTAGCCCTAGAGGAGTTATTAGCTAAGTATGAAGCAGGACTGCGGAATTTAGTTGGTGTCAACCTGAGTGATGTTATTTTTCTTAAACAGCCGGATAAAACCCTTCTGGAGTCACTAAAAGCCCAAAAAGCAAGATTGGATAACCAGCAGAGTGAAGCTAAGCACCGAATGGATCGTTTCCAGGCGCTATACGCGGTTTATTTGGAGCGTTGGCTGGACAAACCCGGCCTGGCAACTGCTGAGGCTGAGAAAAACGCGGCCCGCGACGCTCAAAGGGCTGTAGAACTGGAGGAGGAAGAAGCCAAAAAAAAGCAGGAAGAGCAGCCAATTGGAGTAGCGTCCGGCGAGCGCATTGTTCAAACTCCGGTGCCGGAGAAAAAGTCAGTTGAACAGACAAAGCCGGGATCGGTGGTCCAAGCTCAGGAACGTCGCACCCTGGAAGAAATTGGCGCCAGGCAGCTTAGTTGGCGGGCCGTAGTGCACAGTCCATCACTTCTGGTGCCCTGGTTTAGAGATTTTTTTGTCGGTTCCTGGGAACGAACATTTAGTAAAAGTAAGACTGAACAGCCGGTTACTACTCCGCCGGAAACGCTTACCCCCCCGCCGGCTAAACCGCAAAATATATGGCAAAGACTGACCGGGCGGTTTGTTTCTAAAAAAGACCTGAAGTTGGCCGGTAAAGTGGGCGGGGAGAGTTTAAAAAAAGCCGGGAAAGAAACCGGCAAGGTTGTTACCGGCGAAATCAAAAAGAAGTCGTGGGGAATGCTGATTAAAGGTGCTTTGGGAGCAATTCCCGGCGCGGGCCAGGTCATAGCCGCCATTGGCTTAATTTGGGAAGGAGCCAAACTGGTCAAAAAACTGCTCTCCAGCAAAGAAATGCGGGACTTAATGCTTAATGCTGGTGTCGGGACCGGTCTAGCCGTCTATGTTTTTATCCAAGCTTTGCTTTCAAACGCCATAGTGATCGGCTTCAGCGCGGCCGGGGCGCTGACCGGAATGGCTCTGGGAGCTCTGGCAGGCGGACCAATCGGCAGCCTAATCGGTTTTGGTTTGGGAGGAGTTTCGGGAGCAGCCATTGGTTATGTTGTGAGCAGTTCTTTTGGTTTCGGGGCGGGTTTCGGGTCGGCCGTAGCTACGGCTCCAGTGGCCAGCGCGGCGACAATTGGTGGCGCGGGAGCTTTGGGAACGGGGACGGGCGCGGTTGGAGCAGCGGCGTCCGGCGGCTTTTTGGGCATTAGCGGGCTGTCGCTCACATCTTTGTTAGGTGGCGGAGCTCTTCCGGTAATCGCTTCGGTGGCGGCAACCGCTGTCGGTTCATTGGTAGTGGTTATTTCGACCTGGACGGCTTTTGGCACCGTGGCCGCGACTTCTCAGCAGGCGGATTTAAGCAAAGAGGAAGGCACTTTATTTACGCTGGAAAAAACCGTTGATCAAACTTCGGTTGCCGGGGGGACGAGTGCTACCGTAACCTTTTCCCTTAAAATTACTGCCGGAAAAGATAACGATATCAGCATTGTTAAGGTTGACGATAAGTTTACCCGGGAAAATAATGCCAGCACGCCGTTGAAATTGTCAGCCAATCCGGTTTTTCCGCCAACCGTCCTAAAGGGCGATTCCACAACGGTGATGACTTCCTACACGACAACGGCTGCGGACAATAACAGCAATTTGGTAAATATAGCTACCGTAACGGTCAAAGCGGGCGACAAAGAAGAAACCCTGACCGCTGAAGCAACGGTAGCGGTCGGCAGTCCGAACTACACGGCCAGTCGCTGTCCAGTAGCGCCAATTGGCAACGCCTGTTCTGTAGCTAATCTCTCATCAACTTTTACTAGTGATCAGGTCGAAAATGCTTCGAGAATTTGTTATAGGGAATCCGGTGGTAAGAGTACCAAAACGAACGACGGCTGCAACGATGGAACTAATCGTCACAACGAATACAGCGTCGGCATTTTCCAAATTAATTTATTCGCCCATGATTATTTATGTAAAGAAATTCCTGGTGGCAAAAATCCGTTCTTAAAACCTTACTGTGGCAAAGATTGCGGCGATGCTTGTGATAGAGATGAGAATCTTTTAAAGCAATGTGCGGACTATTGGAGGCAAGACGATCACAATGCTGCTGCTGCAGCCAGGCTTTCAAATAACGGTCAGACATGGAAGGCTTGGTCAACTGCCAAACCTCAGTATTGCAATATCCCCTAGGATTTGGCATATTAACCCTGGATTGTGTTTAAGGAAGTCGGTGTAACTCCGACGCTGTGCCGCAACCGTTAAAGCCGGAAAACTAGCAATCTGCCCGTCTCGAGCAAGATATGATTTCCCGTCTTGAAGCCGTTAACGCCGTCTCTGCTAAAAATGAGCTTCTTCCCGGTTTAAACACCTCGGTTATTAGACTAAATCTCACCAATTTGGGAATTGTTGACCCGCTTTCCGGAAAAAGGATTGAACAAACTTTTGCGGCCCACAACCATCGGGAAGAGCGGGAAACCCAAGTTAATTTGGCCATGCTTAACGAATTGCAAAAAAATTCGGGGACCGGGGTTTGGCTGAGCCCTCCGGATAGTTTTTATAACCGGGGAAAAATTTTGGTGGCGATAAGAGAAGGAAATCAGATTGTAGAATATGACATTACTGGCCAGACCTTTTCCGGCCGGGATTTTGCCTCGTTTATAACTTCCTTAGCCGGATTTTCCCGTGAGGGCTATTATTTTTTGCCGGACCCGAAGATACTTGAAGAGGTTATTCCCATGTCGGTTATCTGGGAAAGTATCCGAAACGACCAGGCGGAAATAAAGTTTAATCAGGAAGTTGAAGAGATTCAGCATCAAAATGACCCAAAGGCTTATTTTTTGAAAAAAGAGGGGGTAGACATTGATAAAGCTTGCCCAAAGGCAGTCGAAGTTACCCAGAAGCGGATCGGACCCGATGGAAAAATCCAAGTTTTTGCCCGCGCCTGTGGAATCTGCGGAAAAGAAATTAATGATTGGATTACCAAAGGCTACCGGTGTAAACACTGTGGAGAGATTTATCTAGGCGTGTGTTAAAATGCTCTTATGCCAAGCATTTCTGGCGAAATTTTATCAGGACTCGGGGCTTCGGTACCACAAACGGAAGAAGATGTTTTTAATGCCCTAGCTGCTAAAACTCCGGATTGGATGAGCTACATTGGTGTAGCAACGCCGCCGGATATACCGGCTAAAAATATGCCTTCTATGATTACTGCAGCGGGTTTTCCTCCCCGAGACACCGGCTTAACTGGAGAAAAGATTTTTTCTGCCGAAGCCGTAGGAAACAATTTACGCGATATTTCTAACTGGGTCTTGATGATTTACGGCTCGGTTTATGAGAACCGGGGAAAATTGACAGAGGGAATCGGCACTCGAGTGTCACAGGAACTAGAGAAAAGGGCTCAGTTGGCTCGAACCGGAGTGCGGCCTTGGACCTTGTCAGAACAAGATTATCTGGATATTTTGGGGTTAGCCCGAGGTTTGCATAAATTACATAATCTGGATAATGCTTTTCTGCAGTCAAACGGTAACGCCGGAGAATTCATTAAGGCAGTAACTGCCGGTTCGGAGGACAAAGACTGGTTCAAGGAGGATGAGCTGGCGCAAATAATTTATTTTTCCAGAGGAGTTCAGCAATCTTTCCGTTTTTTGGATACTAACGCGAAACAATGGCAAGAAGAAGCTTTCGCTGCTATGATTGCCAATGGCGGTGCCCCCGATGACCGCTTTGAGATTGAGGCCAGATGGCTGGCGACTTCGAAAGCGATGTTTGCCGGGCGACCAGCCAGAACAGCTTGGGTCAACAGCTGGGACACGATTATTCCGGAATATCAATTTGCGATGACGCTACAACTGGCTCAGATCTTAGGTTATGTGGGCTATTGGAACCGGATAAATACGAGGACCGGACATTGGGATGAAAACACAATTGAATTTGGCGCCTGGACAACAAATGATCCCGTGGCGAACATAATGTACCCCCATCGATATGCTCTCTATGTTCGTGGAGAAATGATTACTGAGGCGATGATGCCAGCGCTGCGGCGCTATTCTGAGGCGTTTGATCTACCGTCTTATGCAAAAAAGGAAATTGACTCCCGTTCAGCAGTACCAGTATCCCGTCCTGCCGGAGCGCCGCCTGCGCTCTGGTCTCTGGTTGATGCTGGAGCTCGGGATGAGGAAATGCGCGACAATGAGGGGCGAAAGATTGGTTTAAAAAGTTATTTTAAAGCCTTAGAGCGGGGCCAGGCAGCGACGGAGGGTTTCATTGCTGCTTTGGGCGATTTTGGCAAGGTTGGTGCCGCTCTCAAATCGGTGGATAACTATGCCCGGGTAACTCTACAATATACCGGCCGACTTAAAGAAAACGCCAAGAGAAGCACTCTGGGAGGAATAGTTCTTTTGGAATCGACCATGGCTGAGTATATGCGGCCGGCTGGAAAACTTCTCAAACCCGGCGATTCCAGGGCATTTTTCCAGGAAATCAGAAATATGTATGGAATCGAAATACCAAAGAATATACGAGGCGATGTTATCTCGTATTTTGCCCAGAATGCTGCAAAAGGCTGGGGCAGTAGAGCCCTTCAAGATGTCTTGGGTGTAGCCGGCACGATTACCGGCATCAAATTTGGCGGCGGAAAAAGGTAAGGCTAACTAAACTGAGACCTTATCCAACCTGTAGCTACCGGTACAATTCCTCTTCTCCTGGCTCCTTCTCTTGCTCCAGGCAAAATTTCGGCATTACCAAGTTCCAAGGCTCCTCGGCCAGCAAACTGAGCACCGGTAGCTCCTGCAGTCAGAGACTCTTGCCAGGCGTTGCCATACTTAAACGGCGGGGTTTTAAGCATTTCCTGGACAATATTGACAGCTTTGGGAATAGTTAAAAGGATGCCTAATCCGATAAGACTGGAAGCTGCTTCCATATTCCCGGCGCCGAGAAGGGGCGGAACAAAGCCTCCTGAGGTGCCGACGTTACCCGTGCCGCTCCCTAAATTAGTCGTGATTGCTGAGCCGATGGTTAGCATGACAAAAACTACTGGAAAAGCCAGGAGGTTGGAGAGCATATTCCGAAGCCACGCACTAAACTGGTTTTGACCGGGAATAGCGTCCATCATAAGCATTAAGGGCGAACCAATAATGGCCAGAATAATATTGGCATAAGCCCCGATCAAGGATAGCCAGGTGCGGAAAAGGGCGACCAAAATGGCAATAGCAACAACTAAGAAGGCAAGTCCTGAGGTTACTAGTCCTAAAACAGAGCCTTGTACGGAATTACCCCCTCTTATGCCAGTAACGATTCCGTTAACAATGTTTCCGACTGCTGCTGCGGCACTGGTAGAAACATCCATGAATTGGCCATTGGCTACATAGTTGAAAATGCTACCGCTAAGAAGGTTTTCCAAAATATCCTTACCGCCGGCAACCGGACTCATTAAAGTTACAATTAAGGCCAGGAACACATACATGATATCGATCAAAAATCCGGCAATGGCGTAGGAGAAAGTCACCAAAACCAGAGCAATGACAATTTTTGGCAGGGAATTTTGAATGGTAGCAGCGGTTTTGGGATCAATTTTAACCCGCAGCATAATCATTAAACCGATAATTACGAAAATGATGGCAAAGACCAGATAGGCAAGATTACGGGCGATAGTCCAAAGCTGGAGAATGGGACTAAGTTGGCTGAAACCCACGCCGCCGATATTATCCGCGGCGTAAGCGGTTTCCGGGGTGCCGGGTACATGGAACTCCCGTCCCATGTACGCCAGATACTGGATCGATGAAGCCGGCGGATTAAAAGCCAAAGTATCAATGCCCCGGGCTAAAAAACCTACAGCACTAGCTTGAACGGAGTTCGGTTGGCCGGGCAAGCCAATGGCATCGGCAGCAATAGAAAGGCCAATATCCGACGCCACCATCTTTACCCATCTTGAGCTGTTTATTTCCGTTCCGGCATCGGCTCCGGCTTGACCATAGAGGTCGTTAGAAAAAGACTGGGGAGTGGGATTAAAAAAGGTGTAACTCCCTGGATATAAATTTGATGTGGCGGTACAACCCGAATTGTTTTGAGCATCAGTATCTGTAGGTGTTCCACTGGACCAAGAACAATTGGAACCGGTGGCGTCGCAGTTGCAAGTGCTGCTTCCTACAGTGGTACCGGCAATACAATTATATGAAGTTGTGGAACAGCTGCCCGACCTGGGCGCAGTCTTGGCTAGGGCTGGTTTTGGGGTCAAAAATAAAACTGCTAAAGCCAGGCCAAAAAAAACGGCCTTTTTCATTACATTCAGAATGGCATTTTTGAAGGATTAAGTCAAGGCTGGTAGAGACGGAAATTTTGAAGCGGGTTAGGAAGACCGAGGGCGGTAGTGATCACGCTGACGATCACATAAGCGCCCAGAACAACGATAATACCGACGATTGCGTAGGTAATGGTTTTTTGGGCTCCTTGGACGGCTTTTGGATCACCGCCGGAAGTGACAAAACGGATGGCACCCCAAAGGAGCATGAGTAAGGTCACGGCGCCGAGAAAAACGAAAGCCCAGTTAATGACACTGACAATGACTTGAGCCAGACAACCAAGTGAGGGGATATCGTTCGAACCTACACTCTGGCCGGTAAATATACAACCTTGACTCAAATCCTCTTTCATGAATTTATTCTAGCATATTTCCACGCAAAACCCGCCCTTAATCGGGCGGGTTAGATATTCCCATAATCAAAATTAGTGAGTTGTGCCCGTGCCAACATTCAGTGTTGGTACAGTCAGGCCAGTTAATCCGCTGCTCACCCCAAAGAAACTTAGCAAAATGTTAATCAAAATCCAGGCAGCGAGAACCACAGCCAAACCAATTAAAGCAGAAGTGACTGTTTCCTTGGCTTTGCTGGTACCTTCTTTATCGCCGCCGCTTAGGATCCATTTAATACCGCCGATAATCAGGAAAATCAAAGCGGCCACGAAAGCGACAAACAGCAAAAGATTTAAAACTGACGAAATAATCGATCCGACGCTAATTGCAGTGGCTTTTCCGTTGTCACATCCGGGCGGAAAGGGAGCTTGAGTCGGGCAAAGGCCCACTGTGTCGGCCAACGCCGGTAAAACCCCCCAATAAAGGGTGGTCAGAGCGGCTCCTGCTCCAACTCCAAATTTAACTAAATTTTTCTTCATGTTTTCACCTCCCCCGTTTATAGATTAAGAATACAGGCTTTTTCACGGACAAGTCAAGAGTCAGGGTTAAAGATTACAATAGCTCCCAACACATCTTGGCGGTTGGTCACCTAATAAATTAACTCCAAAAAATTGCCCAATAATGTTCAGGGCGAGAAAAGCCAAAATAGCAATGATTAACCCCACTAAAGCGTAAGTGATTGTGGCTTTGGCTTTGGCGGCGCCCTCCTTGTTCCCCCCAGAGGTAATCCACATAATACCGCCCCAGACTAAAAATATCAGTGACAGAACAAAAACAATAAACAGAGCGCCGGAAATGAGAAAAGGAATGAGTTGCTTGGTAAAAAAATCAATACCCTGGGCTTTGGGCCAGCCGTTGCCCGGGTCGAGGGTGCCCAGCCAGCCCCGAGGATTAGTAAAAGGCACCCCTCCGGTGTCTTCTGGTATCGCAGCCAAAATTTTTCCGGTCATGTTTAGAAAGTCGGCAGGCGCAAAATGTCTGCGCCAATAGTTTGCAATAAAATCAGGGAGAAAGCAATCATAAGAAGCCCGGTAAAAATCGCGACCAGGTTTTCTTTGACCACCTGGAGTTTTTCCGGATTGCCGCCGGAAGTGAGAAGAGTGTAGCCGGACATAATAATCATAAACAAAATGACCGCCCCGGAAATGCCCAGGGCAAATTTCAAAATGAAGCTTAAGAAACCACTCGGTCCGACCATGTTTCCAGTGGGAATGCAGCCAATGGCGGTGGCAACACCGACATCGCCGCCGGGGCAAGTAGTGGTATTCAAGTCCCAGGGGGTATTTACCCTTCGAACGCAGGTATCGCTTTTTTTATCATACTGGTAAAGCCCATCGCTACCACAATTAGTCTTGGGACACTCTGCCAGCGGCAGATTAATGGAGCCGGGGATTGCTGCACTTTGGTAACAATGCCATGCTTGTCCTCCTACTCCTGGAAGCAGAAGTGAAGCGTGAATTGCGGGATTTAATATTGTACATCCTGGCCAACACTCTGGTGATTGGGTTGTCGACCCTTTTGGCCAGCATTCTAAAACCACTTTGGTTAATTGGTCTGAACGGCTGTTTAGACACTCATCAGACGGGCAGCTTTTTGGAGTTTCGGTTTTGAACCATTCTACAAGATGGCTTGCGCTCTTATTGTATTGGGTTGCGTCGCAGGTATCAACAGCCAAGGCCGGTTTGGCGAAGATGATTAAGAAAAAAATTAAAAGCCCGACAATTTTCTTCATTATTTTCAGAATATCATATCTACTTGCTAACCGGCAGACCGAGAGTTTGGAAGACAAAATTGCGGGCGTTCCAGATGCCGCCAAGGTTATAGAAAAACAGCTGCCAGCCATTTTGTTTGTGGCCGGCGTCATTAATCGCCAGGCCGGAGCTTCCTGTTAATTCATACTTGACGCCGTCGACCGCAGCCGGAATCGGAGTGTAGGCTTCTTTAAACTTTTCCACTTCTTCGGGGCGGAAGAGCTGCAAAAAGCCCTGCATGAAGGAAATAGACTGTTCAGAAGCTTCAAAAAGATGGGGGAAAACGGTGCGGATCTGAACGGTGGCTTGGGCTCCGGCCACCTGACGATAACCCGGAGTCCCTCCGGCTTCGTTGCGCTGACATTCCAAAGTGCCGTCTGGCAAAAGAACGCAACCGGAAAGATTATCTTGCCCGGCCAGCGGTTTTAAATTGCCGAAGTTACAGCTGACGCCCCGATCCAGATCGGCGCCGTAAAGATTTTCCCAGGTCGGCGTCGGATTACAGGCGTTGTTTTCCAAATTTAAAGTAATAGCTTTGCCGTAGGTTTTAGGTTGATAGGTTTGGGTTGGCACCAGAGCTTGCTGCAAAATTTTAGTGGAGAGGTTCAGTCGTTGGATTTCCGGCAGGGAAACGGTGACGGGCTGAACAGTGGCCAGACTGGGACTGACAAATTCGATCTTGCCCAGAGAATCGTCATTGGGGACAAGCGGGATTTGGGACCAGCCGGCAAGGGTCGGATCGCAAGGCAGAGATGAAACCAGTTTCCCGTCGATTTTCAGATCTTTATATTTGGAATTGGGATTGTCCTTGACATATTTAATGAATTTACAGCGCAAGTCGTTTTGCTGGGTCGGAGAAGTAAAATAGGGCACCAATCTTTCAAAATAATCGCCCAACTGCTGGATTTGTCCCGGCACCGGAATCTTATTGTCCTGGATTTTAATTTGGGCGTAGCAGGTGCCTGAGCCGTTAGTCAAACAACTGCCGGTATCGGAAAGTTGCAGATTCTGGTCAATTTCCAGCGGCGGACTGCATTCGGAATTACAAATGTTGCCCGGTTGGTTGGTCGGCGAACAGGTTTGAGTGGTTTGGGCCTTGGTAGCATCCGGACATTGCTCTAAAGAACCCAAAGGAGGATAAACAATGCTGGTATCCTGTGGGTAGCCACTACCGGAACCATAAGTAACTGAGCCGCCAAGATTAATGACGCTTTTTTCGTTGCCTTTGTCATACTCGGTACTGGAAGAACAAGCGCCGGTGGGATAGTAGTACGCGTGAACCCGCAGTCGGTCATCACGCGAGTAGATAGTGGCCGCCAGGAAGTTGTTTCCCTGGCTGGAATTTAAAATGGCCTGATAAAAATGACAGGCTTGCTCTCCGGCCGGTGGAGGATAGACACCGTTGGCCAGACCAATTTCTGTAATGAGAAATTTTTTACTGTCAATTTTAAAGCCTGTGTCCTGCAAGGCCTTCAGGACTTTGTCTTTGTCCGCCAAAATATAGCCGGTCTTTTGTCCCGTGTCTTCAACACCCGGGGGTGGATAAAGATTTAAGGCGTAAGCGGAAATATTGGTATCCAGCCAGTCGTCAATCTTTTGACGGCACCGGTCGAGAGGATCAATATCCAAACTGCAGCTGAATTTTTGTGACAGTTGCTGGTCGAGAGCTTGTTTGAGCTTCAGATAATAGGTGTTGTAGTCGATAGCTGCCGCCGGGTTAAGAATTAAAGGGGGCAGCATTATTTTCACGGCGGAAAGATTTTCGGCAAACGGAATAAAAGTGGCGGCATAACTTTCCGGACTCGGATTACCGCCCCATTCGTCAGCGGCATTTACTTCATTGCCCATTTCCACATAAATCTCTTTGGGAAAACCGGAGGCGGCCACGGCCTGATTTAAATAAGTCGCGTCAGTTTGGGCGAGTTGGGTGGTAAAAGCCGGCCATTTAGAACCGCTATTTTCCGTGCCGATTCTGATGATGGGAAAGATTTTATTTTCCGCCGCTTTCTGGAAAAAAATTTTCAAATTGGGGCTGGAAAGGTCGTTGGTGCGCAGAAGAAAAGTAGCCGTGAGCCAACAGTTGGGACTGCCGGCGTTGGTATGCAAATTTTCCAGAACCTGCGGGCTGATATTGTCAATGAGATTATTTCCCGGACCGGGACAAAAATCGGCATCAGCCAGCACGGGTTTAGGAACAAGAACAAATAACAGCAAAATAAGAACGGCCAGACCGATCTTCATCGCTTTCAGAATATCATGTTTTGAAGACCTTGAGGAAGGTATCACCCGGGATTTGGACCTTACCGATTTGCTTCATCTTTTCCTTGCCTTTTTTTTGTTTTTCCAATAATTTCATCCGCCGGGTAACATCTCCGCCGTATAATTTCGCCGTGACATCTTTACGGAAAGACTTAATGTCCGCCCGGGCGACGACCTGACCATTAATACTTGCCTGGATAGGAATAGGAATTTGTTG
Source organism: Patescibacteria group bacterium (assembly GCA_023380635.1). Lineage (NCBI taxonomy): Bacteria > Patescibacteria group bacterium. The sequence continues at coordinate 427,207 of JAMCRP010000001.1, read as the reverse complement.
GCGGGGAATGATTTCCGCCAGTTTTTCTACGATTCTCTTTCCGAATTTTTCCGCCCGGGTCTTTTCCATCATCTGAGAAAAAGCGTCAATAGATTCATGATTAATCAGGATAACCAGTTGTACGGCGTCAAAAGGCCGGTATTCCCAGAATTCGTAATCAAAACTGGCAAAGCCTGATGACTTGCTTTTTAACTGGTCAAAAAAATCGGTAATGATTTCCGCCAAGGGCAGTTCGTAAAATAAAGTGACCCCGGTGCCGTGGTACTCCATGTTTATCAGTTTTCCCCGGCGTTCTTCACAAAGGGTAATGACTGCACCGACATAAGCCTGAGGCGTAATAATTGTTGCTTTGATCCAAGGCTCTGCCCAAAGATTTTGGGTCCTGCCAGCTCGACCATCCTTAACTTCCTGCGCTGCAAACGAGCTATTCGCTTCTGGCTCATGGCTCGCGGCTCCGCCGAGGTGGCCGCTCGGAGTTAAGGAATTCGTCTCGCTGTCACCCAAAATCTTGTACTCTACAGTCGGAGCGGTGGCAATAATTGAGAGATTAAAGTCAGTTTCTAATCTTTCCTGGGAGACCTCAGCGTGCAAATGACCCAGGAAACCGCAGCGAAAACCTCGCCCCAAGGCTTTGGAACTGGTAGGGGAAAAAGTAATGGCCGCGTCGTTGAGGCGCAGCTTTTTTAAAGCGTCCTCAAGTAAATTGAATTCATCCTGATTAACCGGAAAAAAACTGACGAAGACCATGGGTTTAGGCGGCTGGTAGCCTTCCCACAGGTGGATTTTTTCCGGATCTTTAATGTTGGTTAACAGGTAACCGACTTCGCCTGTAGAGAGATATGGGGCCGGGGTCATGAACGGAGTGAAGTGGCCGACCTCGCCGGTCAGTTTTCCCTCCAGAACTTTAACGAAAGCCACGACGCCGCGCTGTTGGTTATATTGCGAAGAAAAGATCTGAGTTTTGGTAGGGCCATCAGGATTACCGGCCGGCGGAGGAACATTTTTGATAACTTCTTCCAATAACGCTTTTACTCCGTCTCCGGTTCTGGCAGAGATTTTAAAAATTGCGGATTTGTCTAATTGGACTAATTGAGCCAGCTCGGCAATAGTTTCTTCCACCCGGGTGTTGGGCATGTCGATTTTGTTAATGGCCGGAATAATTTTTAACCCTAATTTTTTGGCTTTATCAAAATGAGAAAGAGTCTGAGCCTGAATGCCTTGAGTGGCATCGACTAATAAAATCGCCCCTTCGCAAGCAGCCAGACTGCGCTCGACTTCATAGGAAAAATCCACATGGCCGGGAGTGTCAATCAAATTCAATTTGAAATTTGAATTTTGAAATTTGAAATTCATGGTCACAGGCGAAAGCCGTATCGTAATCCCGCGCTGTCGGGAAACCGGGTGAGTATCGAGGGTTTGTTCCACGAGATTTCGCCGGTCAACAGTGCCGGTCAGTTCCAAAAATCGGTCGGCCAGGGTCGATTTTCCGTGGTCGATGTGCGCAATAATGGCAAAATTGCGGATGAGCTTTTGATCCATGAGGCTAATTTTACCTTACTTCGGGAGTTTGTGGGGGAATTTCCACCGGAGCGGTCTCGGTGACGACATCGGAAACCGCCCGTTCCACCTGATCTTCGGCAGCAAAGAAGACATGCCCGAGCTGGCCAAACAGGCTCAGGAAAGACTTCAGTTCTTCGATTTGGAGAACCCAGGTTAAAAAGAGATAAACGGTTAAGCCGATCAGACTGACAGTGGCGGAAAGCATAATTAACGGCGCGGTGCGGGTGGTGTCAAAAACCAGCTGGTCTAAAAGTTTCATGGGAACATAGAGGGAAAAACCGGTCAAGGCGGCGGCAAAGAGAATTTTGCCGGCGGGCAAAAGCAACGCTTGCGGCTCGAAGGAATGGACGGCCCGGTTAAGCAGGTAAATTAAAATTAAGGCGTAAAGACTATCGGCGATGGCGGAAGCGGCAGCCAGACCGAGAACCGATTTTCCCCAGATGGGAAATAGGAAAATAAAACTAAAGGACAGGGCAATATTAAGTAAAACAGTCAGGCTGCCCACAATCACCGGGGTTTTGCTGTTATGCAACGCATAAAATCCCCGGACTAATAAATTGATGGCCGCTTCGGCAATTAAGCCAATGCTTAAAAAAGCCAGGGTCCGGCCGGTTTCGACAGTTGCCGGCCAGTCAAACTTGGAAGCTCCGTAAACCAGGCGAACGATCGGAATGCGCAAAACAATCAGAATGGCCGCGGCCGGGCAAACCAGAAACAGAATCTGGTGGAGCGAGGTAAGAAAAGTTTTTTTAAAGTTAGCAAAATTATCATCTTTGCCATGTTCTTCAGATAAAGTTGGCAAAGCGGCCTGAGCGATAGTAGCAGCAAAAACCCCGATAGGGAGTTGTTCCAGTTGCTGGGCAAAAGAAAAGATGGTGATCGCCCGGGTGGAAATTAAGGAAGAAATAGCCAGGTTGGCAAAATAGTTCAACTGGGTCACGGCCAGGCCCAAAGTGCGCGGGACAATCAGTCGGCCGATTTCGGTTACGCCGGGATGTCTCAGGTCAAACTTAAGCTGATAATGAAAATCCAAATGGGCGCACAGGGGAATCTGGATCAGCATGAAAAGAAACGCACCCAGAACCACGCCCCAAACCGCACCATACAACCCTAAACTCGGCGACAGGAAAAGAATGCCCAAAATTATGCCGATGTTATAGACCACCGGAGCCAGAGCCGGAACCAGAAACCGCTTGTGTGATTGCAGGATTCCGGTCAAGAAGTTGCCTAAAATGAGCGGCAGGGTTTGGCCCAAAAGCATGATCCGGGTGAAAGGAATGGCTAAAGACATTTCCCGTGGCGACAGGCCCGGGGCAATAAGATGCATCAGCGGGTCGGTAAAAACGAAAAACAGGAAAGAAAAAAGAAGAAAAATGAGGATACTCAGATTTAAGACAGTTGAGGCGATGCGGTTGGCATCTTCAGTTTTATCTTTGGCAATGTATGAAGTAAAAACCGGGATAAAAGCAGTCGTCAAAGCGCCCATAACAATCAGATCAAAGACGGTGTTGGGCAAACGGAAAGCAGTAATGAAAACTCCGATATCCGAAACGGAAAACCGGCCGGTCAAGAGACGGTATTTAAAAAGACCCAGGAGACGGGAGAGCAAAACGGCGGCGGCAATAACCGTGGCGGCAGAAAGGATATTTGTTTGGCGCCTAAAGAGAAGATCCCGGCCGTTTTTAATCAGGTTGTTAACCATTGCTACGAAGCATTGTACTATGCTAAAATCAGAATTAACATATGCCAGTAATCCAGTCAGCCATTAAGAAATTAAAACAGGCCCGAAGTCACGAGGCCCAGAACCGTGGGGTCAAAAAGCAGGTCAAAGAACTGATCGATGCCTTTAAAAAAAACCCGACGGTAGCGGCCTACTCAAAGGCGGTATCCGCTTTGGATAAGGCGGCAAAAAATAACGTGATTCACAAAAATAAAGCAGCCCGTCTAAAGAGCCGGCTGTCTAAGCGTTTGCCCAAAACTGAGACTAAAGCCAAAGGCGAAGCTAAACCAAAAGCTGCCAAGACGAAAACTGCCAAGAAATAGCTCCGGATTTTTTCTTCTGCTACATTGATTCTTTGCCTCGGATAATCTATTCTGATTAAAGTTATGCCGGAGGAAAAATTTCCCACACCGGAATTAAATCTGTTGTCTGGGGATGAACTGGAAAACACCTCGGGAGGAAAATTTATTAAATGGGCGCTGACCTGGGGCCGGCGGATTGTAGTTTTAACAGAATTAATTGTTATCGGGGCCTTTTTATCCCGCTTTTGGCTGGATACGGTGGTGGCGGATTTAAACGACAAAATTGACCGGCAAAAGGCGGTTGTTTTGGCCCTGGCGGATTTTGAGAAAGAATTTCGGACAGTTTCGGACAAGGTAGACAAAGCCGGCCAGCTGGAAAAAGCAACTTCTACTCTGACGGTTTACGATCAGACTAAAAAACTGATTCCCAATGGAGTAACTTTGGTTCAGCTGAGCATTAACCCGCAAATGATTGCCTTTGCCGGAAGCGCCGACGAAAATCTTTTGGAAACCATGGTAACCGGGTTTCAAAACTCACCGAACTTTTCCAATATTAATGTCGAGCGGATCGCTAAGAAGGATGTTTACGGTGTTGTTGATTTTTCTTTGAAAGCAGACTATGGCCACAAGCAGTAATTCAGCCCGATACCGGCGCTACTTTGCCTACATCCAGCCTGTCCTGACGGATCCGGTTGTCCGCAGTTATTTTGCCCTGATTGCCTCGTTGATTTTAATCACTTTCCTGATTTTGTTTGCCCTGTCGCCGACAATCAATATTATTCTGGGGCTGCGCAAAAAGATTGACGATCAGAACCGGATCCTGAAAGCGCTTAACGATAAAGTTAACGCGCTGGTTTTGGCAGAGGATGTCTATCAGCGCATTAGCCCGCAGCTGCCCCTTTTGGAGACTGCACTGCCAACGGAACCCCAACCCCAGGATTTGATTTTTGATTTGCATAAAACAGCCACGGCCGCGGGAGTCACGCTTTCCGGTTTACAGTTTGAGGATATTCCCTTGTCAACGGAAGCGGCCAAAACCGCCGGTAAAACGGAGAAGAAAGCAGTGACAGTGGCAAACTTACCGACGGTTAATTTTTCTCTGGCGGTTAACGGCACTGAGCTTCAGACCCGAGATTTCCTGGGAAGACTGGAAAACCAACTGCGCTATATCCGACTTTCGTCGCTGTCTTTTTCCTGGATAGAGAGCCAAGCAGGCGGGCTATCGATTAATGTTTCCGGTCAGGGATATTATTACAGAAGCCAATGAAAAAGAATCGCAACTGGTTGATTATCGCGGTTTTAGCTTTTGCTCTGGCGGCATCCTGGGCGATTACTTCTGCCGCGGCAAACATTCGCCGGTCAACTATCCCGGCAGATGTGGAAAAAATTATGACGCCACTCTCGCCGACAATTAATCAGGATATCTTTACTACTTTAAGTAAAAAGGAGCCATGAGAAAAATTCCTACGGCTGTCGGATTAATAATGGTTGTCGCTCTGGTGGGAGTAATGGCCGTGACAACCTCTCTGGTTAAAAATGTGACCAGTTTATTTTCCAAAGCCAGTTCCGACCAGATTTTGCTGGTGCCAGCTGATATCGCCAATGTTTCCGACACCAGCTTCACGGTTTTTTGGGTTGCCCAGAGCAAGACAGTGGGCGTGGTTTCCTACGGTCTTAGTGAAGGGGCAACAAATGAAACGGCGACCGACAATGGTCAGTCAGCAAGCCATTTTATCCGGGTAACCGGTCTTACGGCGGCTACGACTTATTATGTCAAAGTCAGCGACGCTCCTTCAGGGCAACCGCTTCAGGTGACAACCAAAATGGTTCCTGATAATCAGGTAACCGATCCGATTTTTGGCAAAGTGACGGACACGACGGGTGTGCCGCTGTCTGATGCGATTGTGGTCTGGCAGACCGATAAACCAACAGAGAAAGTAGCAGCTTTAACGAACGCCTCGGGAAGTTATGTTCTGCCGGTAGTAACTACGGCAGGTCAGGCGGAAACAGTGAAGATTTATGCGGCTGACGGAACCGCGGCAACCATAAGTTGTACTAATGGCCAGGATAAACCGCTGCCGACGGTTAAAATCGGTGACAGCACCAGTTGTGGACAAAACGGCCAGGTTCAGGCACCGACAGCGACTTCTTCCGGCGCGACAGGTTTTCAGGTAAGTCTTAATACTGGTTCTGCTTCTCCCAGCGGCGGAACTTTAGAGGTGACTTTAAAAAATAACGAAACGGTGTCAACGCCGCTACCCACAATTAAAGGCACTGCCGGACCCAACCAGATGGTCTCTATTACCGTGCATTCGTCGACGGTTTATTCAGGAACGGTAAAAGCTGATCCAAGCGGCAACTGGTCCTGGACCCCGCCGGCCGCCCTTTCTCCCGGGCAGCACACGGCCACAATCACGGTGGTTAATCCTGACGGAACAACCCAAACCATCACCAGAACTTTTTATGTCTCCGCGGACACTTCCATCTTGCCGGTGACTTCAGGAACACCTTCGGCCACGACTTCGCACTTTGCCTGCGTAAATAACGCCTGTGTTAAAGTAAATGGCCTGGGCCAGGACACCTGCTCCGCTGACGCTGATTGTGCGCCGGCACCCACACCGACGCCGCAACCAATTGAGGAACCGCCGGCCACGCCCACCGCTACCCCGGAAAACCAGCCGCCGGCTCAACCTCCGCAAACGCCAACGACCGGAGCTTTGGAAACCACCCTGTTGATTCTTGGCGGTGGAATAGGGGCAATAGTTATTGGGCTTGGCCTGATTCTGTAGCGATCAGCTGGTGAATTTCATCCCAGGAGCCGTTTTTGGGTATTAGGATCCAACCCCTTTGGTCTTGTGGAGGATTAACTAAGACATTTTCGTCCAGAGTGATGCTGCGTAGCGAGGCGCTGCGGTATTTTAGAGCCAAGTTTAGAAGATCCTGCGGCGAGGAAAAATCAAAATCGGTGTCGATATGGGATTTCAGCTGGTTATAAATGGCCAGATCCTGGCCGACATTGAGAAGCGACGGTAAAGTAAAAACCTTGTCCCGGATGGCTTTAATCACCAGCTGCTGACGCTGGGAACGGGCAAAATCCGAGCCTTCCGGCCACTGAGCATGGCGGCTGCGGACAAATTTTAGAGCCGTGGTTCCGTCCATGTGTTGCAGACCGGGATCAAAATGCAAATGTTCATAGCGGCAGGGGAAAGCGGCAAAGGCTGTCTGGTCGTCAATAATAGTTGCTGCCCGGGAAGCCACTTCCGCCTCAGAAAAACCGCAGGTATCATTTTCTTTACCATCAATAGGATACTGATAGTCGTCTAAAGTATTTGTCACATTCACATCAATGCCGCCGATGGTGTCAATAATTTTTTCGAAGACCGAAAAATCAATCCTCACGGCATAATGGATTGGCAGACCGGTAACCGTAGCCACGGCAGTTTCCGCCTGGGTTAAGCCTCCAAGGTCATAAGCGCTGTTGATTTTTCCCGGCAAAGAGTCCAGGTAGATATCTCTGGGAATAGAAATTAAGGTTATTGGCGGTACGGGAGTGTTATCTTTTGGTAGTTTAGTTACAGCCGAAACGACAATCATCGTATCTGTTAGATTCGGCCCGTCGTGAGTTCCTCCGCCCACGCCCAAAACCAGGATATTGGTTCGGCCGTTATCATTTTTCAGAGTAAAGTTATTTTGCGGCAGAATAATTTTCTGGCCGGTTTTTACTACGGGGGACAAATACGGGGATAAAAGATAAAAAATAAAAGCCAGGAAAGCGAAACAAATAATTCCAATGCCAATTGACCGGATTAGCCGTGGCCGGGAAAAAATTTTTCGCTTGAATCGTTTCCAGGGCATGTTTATGATTGCAGAGAATTAATAATAGCAGAAAACGAAGCCGAATCTAAAGAGGCGTGACCGACAACAAGACCAGAGATTAATTTGAAATTTGAAATTTGAAATTTGAAATCAGGATTAACACTGCCGCCATATAAAAATTTCGTCCCGGGAAGAATGGTTTGCCACTCAGACAGGACTTTATTAATGTTTTCCGGCGACTCCGGATGATAAATTCCGTTGGTGCTGATGGCTTCTTCGGGTTCGTACATGACATAGGGCAAATTAGGAACATCGGGAATATCTGACAGATTGCGGGCGCAGACAATCGGAGTAATTCCGTTTGCCAAAAGTTGTTTAACTTTTTCGGCTACAATATCTGCCATTTCGCCAAAATTTTTGCGTCGTTCCGAGTGGCCCACGAGGCAATATTTCACGCCAATTTTTGCTAAAATAGCGGCCGGGACTTCACCGGTATACGGCCCTTCGGGAAATCGGGAAACATCCTGCGAAGCAATTTGAAATTTTAAATTTGAAATTTGAATTTCTTGAGAAACACTGGAAATTAATGGGAATGAGGGGGCGATCGCAATTTCGATTTTGTTTTCGAATTGTAAATTTCGAATTGAAAATTCCTGAAACCATTTTTTAGTTTCAGGTGTGAAGGCTTTCCAATTGGCGACGATTAAGAAATTGTTTTCCATTACGACTAAAATATTCTAACACGATGGAAGAGCTTTTATCTAAACTAAACAGTAAACAGCAGGAAGCGGTGCGGGCAACCGAGGGACCGGTCTTGGTTTTGGCCGGGGCGGGGTCAGGTAAAACCCGGGTCTTAACATACCGAGTTGCGTACCTGATGGCGGAGAAAAAGGTGGCCCCGGAAGAAATTCTCCTGGTAACTTTCACCAATAAAGCGGCCAACGAAATGAAGGAGCGGTTACTGCAATTGGTTGACGGCCGCTCGCCGTTAGCTGGTACTTTCCATAGTATTTGCGCCAAAATTTTGCGCGTCGACGGCAAAGAAATCGGCATTTCTTCCAAGTATGTTATTTATGACGACAACGATTCTTCGGACCTGATTAAAGATATCATGAAGAAAATGGACATCTCGACAAAAAATTTCAATCCGAACGCGGTGTTGGCAACCATTAACGGGGCCAAAAACCAACTGATATCCGCAACGGACTATCCCCAATACGCCCGGGGTTTCTGGCAGGAAACCGTGGCTCAGATATACCTTAGTTATCAAAAAGCCCTAAAGGAAGCCGATGCCTTGGATTTTGACGATCTGATAATGGAGACAGTGCGGCTGTTTCGTACCTCTAAAAATACTTTAGAAAAATACCAGGAGCGCTGGAAATATGTTCTGGTTGACGAATATCAGGACACCAATAACGCCCAATTTGAACTGACGCGGCTGTTGGCTAAAAAATACCAAAACATTTGCGTTGTCGGGGATTTTTCCCAAAGCATTTATTCCTGGCGGGGAGCCGACTACCGCAATCTCTTAAAATTTAAAGCGGAGTTTCCCCGGGTCCAAACTTTTAATCTGGAACAAAACTACCGGTCCACGCAAAAAATTCTCGACGCTGCTTTCCATGTGATTTCCAAAAATAAGTCCCACCCGATACTCAAGTTGTGGACTGAATCTAATGGAGGAGAAAAAATTCATTTATACGAAGCGAGAAACGAACAAGATGAAGCGCTCTATATAATAAAAACAATAAAGCAGTCACCCAGTAAACCAATAAACTACTCTAATTACGCGGTGCTTTACAGGACCAACGCCCAATCACGGGTTCTGGAAGAAGCGTTTTTACACGAGGGCATACCTTATTTGTTGGTTGGAGGTACCCGATTTTACGAAAGAAAAGAAATAAAAGATGTCCTGTCCTATCTTCGCTATTTTCATAATCCCAAAGACGCGGTTTCCTATAAAAGAATCGAGAAACTTGGTAAGGGAAGACTGGAGAAATTTGAAGACTACCGATTACAGACCACCGACTACAGCAAGAAACAAACATTGGAACTACTCGACGATGTTTTGAAAGCTACCGGTTATCTGGAACTGTTTGACCAAGAGAACGAAGAAGATCTGGCAAGATTGGAAAACATTAAAGAGTTGCGATCAGTGGCCCAGGAATTTCCGAAGCTTGAGGAATTTTTGGAAAATGTCGCTCTGGTAGAAAGAGAAAGTAACCGCCGGGTCAGTAACAACGCCGTGACTCTCATGACTCTCCACAGCGCTAAGGGTCTGGAATTTCCGGTGGTCTTTATGGTGGGAATGGAAGAGGGGTTGTTTCCCCACAGCCGGGCGTTAATGGATAGACTGGAAATGGAAGAAGAACGCCGACTCTGCTATGTGGGCATCACCCGGGCTAAACAAAAGTTATACCTGACCTACGCGCGGCGGCGATTGTTTTTTGGTACCCGCTCGGAAAACATGATCAGCCGCTTTATTGCCGACATTCCGGAACACTTGTTGGAAGTACAATTTAGTTCGTATATTGGGGATTAAAAGTTGGTGGATTGGCGGGAAGGATACTGCGGTAGACGTAAACACTTTCAAAAGTTTGGGTCGGGCGATAATTCTTTTTCAGGAAATCTTCCAGAGTCGGGAAAGCAAAACCGGCGGGGCGGGAAACCAGAATTAATTTTGGCTGATATTTCTCCAAACGCTGCATGATTAAATCATAATTTTTCGGGGGGATAGTGGTCAAATGGTGGGCCTGAATAAACTTGGTAGCCGCCGGCCGGTTGGAAACAACATAAACAAAAGCGTTGTCACCCCAGAAAAAAATCGGATCATTGGGACCCGTGTTTTGATCAATATACTTTGCCAGGTCATAATTATTAGAAGTCCGGCTGTCAAAATAATTGACATAATCCATCCAGGATTTTCTTTCGGAAAGATAGTCAAACCAGTTGGCATAATAGGACCGGGTATCCAAGGCAAAAGCACCGGTAAACATTCGGGCGAGGAGGAGCAAAAGTATTAAATATAGAGTATTAAGGATTAGGTATTGGCGGATATTTCTTAACATGTAAAAAAGCAGGATAACTCCAGGGGGGACAATCTGGAGGAGATAATGCAAATAAGGACGGTTAGACAGCAAGGCGCCGTAGAGCGAAAAACCAAACCAGAAAGAAAGGAACAGAAATTCTTTGGAAACACGCTTTTTGAGGAAAAGAACCAATAAGATTAATAAGGAAAACAGGAGCAATAAGCCTTTTATAAATAAAGGATTAGATAATTTCGAGAGGGGGCCGGAATCAACGGTGACATAAGAAGCGTTTTGGAAAAACACTGCCAGGAGAAAATCGGGGAGGGCGTGATGGAGCTGAAAATAAACCGTTAGGATAACAAGGGAAAGTAAGGGGATCAGAGCCACGGCCAGAAAAAACTTAACTTGTTTTAAAATAAAACTAAAGAAGGCCCGGCCGTTTCGGGGGTGAACTTCAATAAAATCTATAAGTAAATAGGCCGCAAACATTCCGAGGAAATCAAAAGCGGCCGGAACTTTTAAAAGAAAAGCGATTGCCAGCAAGATACCGATGAACCCCGGTTTAAGCCGGTTAATAAGAAAAAAATAAGCGGCCAGGGCAATCGGCAAAGTAAAATACAATTCGGCGTTGGCAATGGTGCCTTCTAATAATGGTATCGAAAGCAGAACTCCCGCTAGCAGGGCCGCTAAAAAGTTTCGGGAAATTTTATAAACAACCGCGGTGGTTCCCAGGACAAAGACGGTCGCAGTAATCTTTGCCCACAAGAGAGTAGGAATAATGGCGTAAATCATGTACAAAAGCGGCGGCTTGTTATCCCAGATATCACGGTATAAAACGGCGCCCCGGCGCATGGCCTGCCCCAAAGCTAAATAAATTCCTTCATCGCCATACCAGTAAGGTTCAAACAAAGAGGGGAGGCGTAAGAGCAAGACGATACCAAGAACAACCAGAAGCGGGTATAATGGTTTTAGTAGTCTTATGAAGCGGCTCACAATTATAATTGTACTCCTTCTTTCTCTCTTTGGAATTATGGATCTGGCCCTGCCCGGCTATTACTCTTCCCACGACGGCATCGGCCATGTAATCCGGATGGAAGAGTTTTATCGCTCCTTAAAAGATGGCAATATTCCGGTGCGCTGGTCGGAAAGGCTTTATTACGGATATGGTTATCCTTTCTTTAATTTTAATTATCCGTCAATTTATTACCTCGGCGCGGCTCTTATGGCTCCGGGTCTTTCGGCCGCGGACGCTATGAAACTGGAAACGGCCGGATCTTTTGTTCTTTCAGGACTTCTAATGTACTGGTATCTGCGGCGCAAAATAAAGGGGGAGTATGCGGTTTTGGGAGCGGTGCTTTATATGTATGCCCCTTACCGAATGAGTAATATTTATGTCCGGGGGTCAGTGGCTGAAGCAATAGCATTTATTTTTCCGCCACTTCTTCTTTGGAGTGCGGAAACATTAACAACGAAAGGTAAAAGAAATATTTTATGGGTGGCTTTAATAGTCGGAGCTTTGGGGGTTTCTCACAATATTTCGGCCATGCTTTTGGCCGCTTTTTTCTTTGGCTATCTGGCAATTTTGGGAGTAGCTAACAAATCAATTATTCCTTTGGTTAAAGGTGCGGTCGCTTTTGCTCTGGGAATTTTAATGGCGGCCTTTTTCCTGGTGCCAGCCCTTTATGAGAAGAAATGGACCTTTCTGGATTTAACGATTGCCAAAGATTATCCCAACTATTTCGTCAGTCCGTTACAGCTAATCGATCCGCGCTGGAGTTTTGGAGCAGTACCTTTAAATCTTGGTTGGATCCAACTGGCGCTGGTTGTTGTCGCCTTGAGGTATATTCGCCGGAACATTCTGCTGGTCTTTTCCCTGTTAATGTTTTTGGTTTCGATTTTCTTCATGCTTCCGATCTCTAAAATATTTTGGGATCATGTGCCTCTCCTGCCGTTTGTCCAGTTCCCCTGGCGGTTTACCATGCTGACACTACCGGCCATGGCGGTCTTGGGGGCAATGGGGGTAGCGGCGGCTAAAGCTTCAAGAAAAGCCGTTATTATTTTAGTAGTCCTAACTATTCTGTCCGTCAGTTACACTTGGTGGCGCAACCAGACGGAATATGCTCCAGTTTTTCCCGGCGATGCCATTCCTGGCTCGACCACTTGGGCACACGAACAGGCGACCCGTTGGCTGGTTCCTAAACCAGATAGTATCCCCGCGCAAAAAATTGAAAACGCCAACTATCAGATCACTCTTTGGAAAACCAACGAACATGATTACGTGATTAATAACGTCGGTAAGTCCGGTTTAGTAACGGAAAACACCATGTATTATCCCGGCTGGGAGGTTTTTGTTGACGGAGTGGAGACGCCGATAAACTATGATAACGGCAAAATAAATTACCTTGTTTTGCCGGGAACCCATCAGATAAAAACAATCTTTACAGAAACACCGCTACGAAAAACAGTAGATCTTTTATCACTTGGAGTTTTTGGTATCGTTGTTTTAGGCCTTCTTCTCAGTTACGTGGTACCCGAGATATCTTCCAAGCATTAACCTGGTTTGGGATTCCAGACCCGGCAGTGACCCAAAAATCAAGCCGGTTACCGGCAGTAACAACCATTGCAAATAAGTTAGGGGATGAAAAAAGACGAGGACTTTATTTTTCTTCTGCGGATTAAGTAAATTATCATAAACGGTAATAGCAATGGCTCCGATAACGCAAATCGTCAAAATCAAACTGCTAGTTCGGGAGAGATTGTAGCCCAGAGTGGTCCGGGCGAAAGCGGGATTTAAAACAGTCGGAATAGTGGCTCCGAGAGTAATCAAAAACCAAGAAGTGGACCAGGAAAAATGCCATTCCAAAGCCAAAGATAATTTCACCAGTTTATCCCACAAAGGAATTTCCGGATGGAGGAAAAAGTTTTTAACAACATAGGGAATATCTACCACGCCCCACGCCCAACGTTTGTTTTGCTGATAACTGTTTTTATAAGTTTGCCAGCGGGATGACGATTCGGCGGCGTCAATGGTAATGGGCAGAAAAATCGGGACCACAGTGATGTTACCTTTGTTAGCAAAGTAGCATTTGTAATACAAATGGGCGTCTTCGGGAATAACATCCAGATCCCAGTAGCCGACGCTGTCCAAAAGTTTGAGGGAAAGCGAATAAGTCGAAAAATTCAAAAAGCGTTTGCTGTATTTTTGCAAAATTGACAGAAAATAAACGCCGCTGATAATAGCGGGGAAACGGATCAAAAGCGGAACGCGGGAAATGTTGTTGTACATAAAAAGCGGGGCCTGGAAAAATTCGTTAAACGGCTGTTTGGAAGTCAGGAATTTGTAGGTTAAGAGGGAAAAATATTGTGGCGGGAAAACACAATCGATGTCGCTCGTTGTAATTAAAACATTTTCGATCGGGACACGCTCTTTATCAATCAAAAGTTTCTTGGCCACTTTGGCCGCGTAAGCTTCATTACTGTGTTTGCCGATAGTTTCGCCGGGTTTTAGGGAATGAAAGGTAGCAATCAGCTCTCCAAATTTGCCGCGATATTTTTTCAGCAAATAATCCGCCCGCCGGTGGGCTTCCTCGCCGGCCCGTTCTTCCATTGCCAAAACTACTATTAATTTTTTAACCGGAAAATTTTGGGTTAAAAGAGAATTTAAATTCCGTTCCAAAAGTTCCACTGGTTCTTTGACATTGGGAATAATAACAATGTTCCAGATTTTTTGATGATCGGGAAGAGCGTCGAATTTTTGGCGCCAGTCAACTTTTTGGGTAGCCCGGATGTTGAGATATCCTAAAGTGGCGTGCCAGGCCAGCTGGGCTGAGCGGTAAAGCCAGTAGATATTAAAGGCGATGACAAAATAGGCGACAATTTCCGGAATAACAAAACTGCCCCCGATGACCCAGGCGATAATCAGCCAGGGAACCAGGCCGGTGGCAATTTCCAGGGCCCGCTGAGTTTTGACGGGGTGGTAGTTAATGTAATTAATAATTCTTTCGTTCATATTCCGAACAAAAAAGCGGCATTAGTGGCCGTAATTGTTTCAATTTCTTCCAAACTAACGCCTTTCAGTTCAGCCAGTTTTGACGCCACAATTTTAACATTCGCCGGGGAGTTTTGCGAACCACGGTAGGGTTCGGGGGCCAAATATGGCGAGTCGGTTTCTATCAGTATTTTTTCAAAAGGTACTATTTTAGCCAACTCCTGCAGTTCCTTGGCATTCCTAAAAGTTAGATTGCCGGCAAAAGAGATGTAAAAAGTCGGTAATTTCTCCAGAATAAAATTCAGGTAATTCGTATCGCCGCTAAAGCAGTGAAAGACACCCTGATTACCGGATAAAATCTCTCCAAATCTCTCCATTAAATCTGCCCGAGCATCACGAATATGTATAGATAACGGCAGATTTAACTTCGCGGCAATTTCGATTTGTTTAGAAAATATTGCCCTCTGTCTGTCCTTGTCCTGGTTTTGGTGATAGTCCAAACCGCATTCACCAATGGCGACGACTTTTGGTTGTTTGGCCAGCTCTTCAAACTTTAGCCAGTCAATACTATTAATAGTTAAGGTCGGATTGTCGACCGGATGAATGCCGACAGCCGCGAAAATATTGTCATATTTTTTGGCCAACTCGATAGCTTTTTCGCTGTCTTCCAGGGAAGTTCCGACATTAATAACCTTATCTACTCCCGTAACCGGTCCGCTAATATGGGCATGAGTATCGACGAGCATTTTAGTTAAGAATACTAAACGATTTTGATGGCCGGCGTTTTTGGCGAAGTTCCTTACAAACCTGATTCCAGATAGGTTTCATTTTCCAATAAGATGGTTTGCCGTTTACTCGATAATAGATTGTAGAGAAAGCAGGAACTTTAACAACATCATAGCCGCGGGCAAGCATTTCTAAGGCCCAATCATAATCTTCGCACCCAAACATTAGTTTTTCGTCAAAATGATAACTTTTCCAAAGTTTCTTTCTAATCATACTATTAGTATTCGTCATGTCCGCAATAAAATGTTGTTCTTTTCTACGCAACACAAGTTTCTTTCCTATTTTAAAATTTTCATCGACATAATGTCCTGAGATAGCGGCAACTTTAGAATCCGAGAAAAGCTTTAGACCATCTTCATAGAAAGAAGCAGTTATTGGTATGCTGTGACCGCTAAGAATGCCAATATATTGCCCGCGGGCGAATTTGATGGCTCGATTCAAGGCGTAACTATAATTAAACTCTTCAGGCTTAATACTAATTAGTCTGATAGGGTACTTCCTGACTATTTCCAGTGTTCCATCTGTTGAACCCGAATCAATAACAATTATTTCAAAATCCTTTCGTGTCTGGTTTTTAAGCATCTCTAGAACTTCTCCGATGTGTTTTTCTTCATTCTTTGTGCGAAGTACCCACGAAGTAGTGATTACAGTGGTCATATACTAATCCTCGGGAAAAGGGGATCTTGATAGTAAATCCGCTGGGAAAACTGATCCTCAATTTTTTTGGAAACCTCGGGCAAAAATGGCGTCAGGTTATAACTCAAGTTTTGGATTTTCGGAACGATACTGTCTAAAAACGCGCGTAACTGAGTACCGGGAACGGCCCAAGGTTTAGCAGTATCCAGATCGACATCACACTCTCTAACTTTGGTCCAGATAAATTCCAAGGCCTGATCGACCCGAAAATTTTCCAGGGCTTTTTGCACTTCCGGATAGAGTTCGTGATTAACACTTTTGGGAACATAAGCGGCTTTTTCTCCCAGCCGGCCAATACGGGAGATAAGATTTCCCAATCCATTAGCCAAATCGGCGTTATAAACTTCCGTCAGTTTTTCGTCGGTAATATCAATATCCGCGGTCAAAGGACCATAGCGCAAAAAGTAATATCGAACGGCATCGGTTCCGTATTTTTCTACCAGCTCTGATGGAAGGATAACGTTCCCCAGGCTTTTACTGACTTTTTGGCCATTCAGACTGATAAATTCATGGACTAAAATTGTTTTCGGCAAGGCGTAGCCCGCCGATTTCAACATGGCGGGCCAATAGATGGCATGAAATCTCTGGTTGTCTTTACCAAGAACATGAACATTTGCCGGCCAGAAATCTTCTTCATCACCATAAGTTAGATAATTTATGAGGGCATCGAACCAAACATAGATCACCTGATTGTCGTCGCCGGGGACGGGAATGCCCCAGGATAAATTCTTTTTATTTCTACTGACGGAAAAATCCCGCAAGCCACTTCTAATAAAACTCAGAATTTCGTTACGGTGCTTTTCCGGCCAGATAAATTCCGGATGTTTTTCGATGTATTTTTCCAGCCAGTCCTGGTATTTTGACAACCTGAAGAAATAGTTTTCTTCAGATATTTTCAGAATTTCTCTGTTAGGGTGAAACGGGCATTTACCTTCAATTAAATCGGATTCTTCATAGTAGGCTTCGCAGCCTTCACAATACAAACCTTCGTATTTTCCCAGATAAATATCTCCGTTCTCCTGACATTTTTTGTAAAACTCCTGGGAGAATTCGATGTGGTCTTGGTCGGTAGTTCTGATAAATCTGTCGTAAGAAATGTTTAAGCTGTCCCATTCTTTTTTATCCGCGGCGGCAATTTTGTCGGTGTATTCTTTCGGCGAAATGCCTTTAGCCTCGGCGCTTTTTTGCACTTTTTGCCCATGTTCATCCGTTCCCGTCAGTAGGCGGGTCGGATTACCAATGAGCCGGTGATATCTGGCCAAGGCGTCCGCCAGAATCTTTTGGTACGCGTGGCCAATGTGAATTACGTCATTGGTGTAGTCGATGGCGGTCGTGACATAGAATTTCTTTTCCATGAAGCTAATTTTACTACTTTTTATGAAGATATAAACCCAAAAGGAGCAGGAAAACGGCAAAAAGGCCAATATTAATTAAACTAAACAGACTGACTGCCCGCAGAAAAAGAAGAAAGGAAGCGGTTAGAGAAATAAACAAGGAGGTCTTGCTACTTTGGAAAAAACTGACAATAATCGCCAGGACCAAGAATAGCAAGACGGCCACCAGGGTAATCAGGCCGATGTCCGGCGGAGCCTTGAGAACGATAAGAACGATGAGAGAAACCAGAATAAGGAGGAAAAACAATTTAAGGGGAAGGAGGAATTTTTGAATTCGGCGCAGAAATATGGTAAAAAACATAAGCCGATGGATATTAATACTGCCGCTATCATTATATCCTCAATAATCATAGTTTTTCTGCTTCTTCGAAAGACTAAATCGGCTGACGACAAGGCTCTGGTGGAATGGCTCAAGTCCACCAATACCCGCCTGGACGAACAAACCCGGCAGATGGCCCAGACAGCTAAATCTATTGGGGAGTTTTCAGAAATTGGCCGGAGTATGAAGGATCTGCAAAGTTTCCTGGCGTCGCCAAAGCTGCGAGGAGGGCTGGGGGAACAGGTGTTAAAAACACTGCTAGAAGAGAGCCTGCCCAAGCAAAGTTTTAACCTACAGTATGGCTTTCGGTCGGGGGTCAAAGTTGACGCGGCCATTAAAACCGCCTCCGGAATCATCCCCATCGATTCCAAATTTCCCCTGGAAAATTTCAAACGCATGTGCGAAGACAAAACCTACGAAAAAGACTTTCAAAGAGATGTCAAAGACCGCATTGATGAAATTTCTAAAAAATATATTTTGCCGGACGAAGGAACCGTGGATTTTGCCTTAATGTATGTTCCTTCAGAAGCGGTGTACTACGAAATCGTCAACAGTAATCTCATGGATTATGCCTACAAACAGCGGGTTATGCCCGTTAGCCCGTCAACTTTTTACGCCTTTTTGCGGTCAGTCCTTCTGTCTTTTGAAGGCCAAAAAATTGCCTCTGAGATTAAAACCATTCAGCAGGCACTGCGGGCCATTCACACCGAAACTTCGAAGTTTGCCGAAGTGCTCTCTACCTTACAAACTCACATTAATAATAGTTACGCCACCATGTCTAAAGTTTCCTCGCAATTTTTAAGTCTTTCGACAAAGGTTGATAGCGTGCAAAAATTTAAAGAGGCCGACGAAAAATCTCTTTTAGAATAAATTTGTTCAGATAGAAAGACTTCAATACTCGCTTTACTAAAAAGTCCCGAACCGAATACGGCAAATTGCTGTGCCAGATATTTGACGCCAGAATAATAAACGGCTGCTGGTAATTCCACCCCCGGCCTTTAACGGCAAAAACCTGGGAATCCAAAACACCAATATAACTAAATTTTCCGTTAAAAATTTCTTCTCTCACGGCACGCCAGACTTCAGGGAAAGGGGCAAAGGCGTCGTGGCAAATCACAACTCCATTATTTTCCAAATGGGGCAGCCAGAGTTTTAAATCCTGTTTGGCGAATTCGTATTCATGTAGTCCGTCAATGTGCAGTAAGGAAATTTTCTTTTTCCAACCCTTGTTAGCGGTTTCCGAAGTTTTGCGGATGGGAACAACTTTATCCAAGTGATATTTCTTAATGTTTTTAAGAAAAACGGTGTAAGTCGGCAGGCCCTTTTTGCCATTAGCCTGAGTTTGGCCTTGATGCGGATCGATGGCGTAGATGAGATTTCTGGTCGCCAGTCCCATGGCCACCGTCGATTTCCCCTGAAAACTGCCGATTTCAACAATGGTTCCGGGACTTTTTTTGGCAAAATAGGCCAGAAGTTGTTCTTCGTAATCTGACAGCCAGCCGGCAATTTTCCTCATTTGTTCCAGTTTGAAACCTTATAACAGATTGTATTTTCGCACTAAAAACCTAATATGGAAATATGCTTAACCCCGAGCAGTTAGCGGCAGTAGAGGACACAACGGGGCCGCTGTTGATAGTGGCGGGAGCGGGGACGGGGAAAACCACGGTAGTCACCGAAAAAATTAAGCATCTTCTGGAAAAAAATCTGGCCCGCCCGGAAGAAATTTTAGCCCTCACTTTTACGGAAAAAGCGGCGCGGGAGATGGAAGAGCGGGTAGATCAGGCGCTGCCCTACGGGACTTTCGGAATGTGGATTATGACCTTCCACTCTTTTTGCGACCGGATTCTCAAAAGCGAAGCGTTGCAAATTGGCCTAAGCCCCCACTATAAATTGCTCACGGAGGCGGAAACTTACCTTCTGGTTAAGAAAAATTTCTGGAAATTTAATTTGAAAAATTTTCGGCCCAGCGGTAACCCTTATAAATTTATCGATGGCATGGTCAGCCATTTTAGCCGGTTAAAAGATGAAGACATAAAACCAACGGAATACAAGAATGAGGAGTATCCGGAACTGGAAGAAGCTTACAAGGTCTACGAACAACTGAAAGTTGATGAAGGAGTAATGGATTTTGCGGATTTAATCAGCAATACTTTAAAACTTTTCCGGGAAAGAAAAAATGTTTTGGAAAGATACCGGAAGCAGTTTAAATATATTCTGGTTGATGAGTTTCAGGACACCAACTTTGCTCAATATGACCTGATTAAACTTCTGGCTCCGGCAGCGGGTAACCCCAATTTGACAGTTGTCGGTGATGACAGCCAGTCCATTTATAAATTCCGCGGCGCGGCTATTTCCAATATCCTCTCTTTTATGAAAGACTACCCGAAAGCCAAACAAATTGTTTTAACTAAAAATTACCGTTCTACCCAGACGATACTCGACGCGGCTTACAGGTTAATAAAAAATAACGATCCTGATACTTTGGAAGCGAGACTGGGAATAAATAAAAATCTTGTTTCGCAAGTGAAAGACGGGCCGGGGGCGGAGTTGATTCATACGGACAGACTGGAGGAAGAAGCGGAAATGGTAATTGGGAAAATTAAAGAAATAGGGAAAAAAGAAAAACACGAATGGAAGGATTTTGCCATCCTTGTCCGGGCAAATAATCACAGCGAACCGTTTGTGAAAGCTCTGGAAAGAGCCAGGATACCTTTTCAGTTTTTAGGGCCGGGGGCGCTTTTTAAACAGCCGGAAGTTAAAGATTTAATCGCCTATCTTAAGGTCTTGGCGGACTTTACAGATTCAGTCAGTTTATACCGGGTACTTTCGATGGATGTTTGGAATATCCCGCAACGGGATCTGATTTACTATTTAAACAGTGCCAAAAGGAAAAATGTTTCCTTGTTTGAAGAGTTGGAACTACAGACCAGTGCAGCGGCAAGTGCGGTAGCTTCTGCAATTTCCGGATCAGGTGAGATTGCCACGGCGCTCACTGCGTTCGCGCCTCGCAACGAGGTAATAATAAAGTTTGTCGACATGGTCCACCGTCACCAAAAATTAATTCCCAAAGAAACCGGGGGACAAATTCTTTATTACTTTTTACAGGACTCGGGGCTGTTGCAAATGGTTGCCAACTATAAAACAGCGGCCGAAGAACGCAAAGCGCTAAACATCACAAAATTTTTTGACCGGCTGAAAACTTTTGAATCGGTTAACGCTGACGCCAGTGTTTTTGCAATTGTTGATTATCTGGATTTAGCGATGGATATGGGCGAAAGTCCGTTAGCGGCCGAAACCGATTGGAGCAGTAATAATGCCGTGAATATTTTAACGGTCCATTCGGCTAAGGGTCTGGAATTTCCGGTAGTATTTTTGACTAACCTGGTAGAAGGGAGATTTCCGACTAGAGAACGCAAGGAACAAATTCCGGTGCCGGATAAACTTATCAAAGAAGTTCTACCCCAAGGCGACTATCACTTGGAGGAGGAGCGGCGATTGTTTTATGTCGGTATGACAAGGACAAAAGAGCGACTGTATTTGGCCGCGGCCAACTATTATGGGGAGGGGAAAAGGGAAAGAAAAATTTCCCCTTTTGTCATTGAGGCGCTGGGAGATAACGGATTAAAGATATGGAATAATAAACAGGAAAAAGGAAGACAGATACCGCTGTTTGAATGGGAAAAGCCGATTCTGGAACCGGTTCACCAAAACACGGAACCGGTCAAGATTGATTACCTTTCGTATTCCGCCATTCAGGCTTTCAAAGATTGCCCTCTGCATTTCAAACTCCGGTACATTTTACGAATTCCTACCCCGACAACTGCGCCGCTTTCCATGGGAAACTCAATCCATCTTGCCCTGAAGGATTATCACCGCGACGGCGGAAATATTTTAGAGTGTCTGGAACGAAATTGGATTGTTGAAGGTTATGCCAGTAAGAAACACGAACAGGAAACTTTGGAAAAAGCCAAAAAATTCCTGACTGGCTATCTGGAAACGGAAATTCACAAAAAGGCTAAGCCGATATTTCTTGAACAACCATTCACTTTAAGAGTAGACCCAACATTAAAAGTCGGTGGAAAAATTGACCGGGTAGACGACTTGGGAAATGGAGAAATTGAAATAATCGATTATAAAACCGGAGCTAATGTGCCATCACAAAAGGACATAGACATAGATTTACAGATAACGATTTATGCTTTGGCTGCCGCCGATCCGGGGGTTTTAGGTAAAGATATCAGTAAAGTAAAATTATCCTTCTACTTTTTTGATAACGCGACCAAGGTAACCACGATCCGGACTAAAGACCAACTGGAACAAACCAAGAAAGATCTTTTAAAGATTCGTGACGAGATCCAGAATTCAAATTTCGCCTGTTCTCATTCTCTGTTTTGCGAAAATTGCGAGTTTAAAATGTTATGTGGGTAGACGATACTTCGAATAGCTTCCGGGATATTCGACAACTTTTCCGCCCCATTGTTTTTTAAATGCCGTGAAACCTTGCCAGTTTTTGGTCGATGATGGATAGCGTTCGTCATAAATGCCTTCCAAATCCAAATACTTTAGTTTTTTCTTTTGACAAAATTTAATGGCTTCCCAAAGAGTGAGATAAGCAGCGCCGCATTTGCGGCCTTCGGCAGTATTGGCGGCGTACATGTAGTGGGCCGTGTCGCCATTCCAAACCAAAAGACAACCAGCAGCAGGAACGTTATTAGTAACGTTATTAATAACGTTACGGGCAATTAATAGGACAGAGTTGTTTGGCTGAAAACTTTTCCAGAGATTGATAACCTCTTTTTTAATCGGGACAGACCATTTACCAATCTTCATGGTTTCCTGAAGAATTTTGTAAAACAGCTGCGGGTCTTTTGATTCTTCAACTTTTAGTCCGGCTTTTTCGGCTTTGCGGATTTCGTAACGAACATCCTTCGAAAGGTTTATTTTGTTAAGGTTTAAGACCAAAGTTTTTGAAGGAATGAGCGGCCAGTTGTCACGCTTGAAACCTAAGTTTCTTAAGGAACTTAAGTGACTTAAGTCACTTAAGTTGGGTTCGACTTTTATTAAAAAGGGGTGGTATTTTTTGAGAGGTGTCAAATCAATTTTGTCAGGGTGCTGAATTTTGACGATTGATGTAAACCACAGTTTTTTAATAAAAGCGCCGTGGTCGACAGTCCAGCCCAAAGACTCCATATATTTGGCATAATTTTTTGATTGGCGAAGAGCGCTCATCGAAGAATCTTCAGAATTTTCCAACGAAAATTATCGACTAAAGGATATAGGGGATATAAGGGAGATAAGGGGATATCAATGGCCTGAGGGAAATTCACTTCATAGCCGCCGAAACCGGATTTAAAGCGGTAAATGCCCCACCAGGGATCGGATTCGTCTTTGGAATTTTTATAGCTTCCCCATAAATCGTAAATTTTACAGCCCAGTTTTTTTCCCAGTTTAATAGCTTCCCAATGAAGAAGATTGGGAGCCATGTATTCCCGGTATTTCGGATCAGAGCCGCCATAGGGGTAATACAAAACTTCGTCATAATGAAAAAGCATGATGGCGGCCACTGGTTTATCTTCGACATAAGCTATTAATATGATTGGTTTAATGATTTGCCAAAGCTTGCGGTAGTAGTCGGGATAATGAGAGTAAAAACCCTGGCGGGCTTCCGTTTTCTCCAAAATTTTCATGAAAGTTTCAAGATCGTCACTTTGTTTTACGACCACGCCTTTTTTTGCGGCCAGACGGATGTTATAGCGGGTTTTCTCATGCATATTCTTTAGGAGGTCTTCTTCGGATTTTGTCAGGTCAATATAAATAGTATGTTGGGGCAGGATCGGTTTGCCGTCGCCGCCGGGGCCGGTCAGAGGTTCGACTTTTAAATAGATAGCTCCTTCTTTGCGACAAAGGTTTTTCAGATGGTCGTCAACTTTAACATCAGCCCGGGGAATATAGGCCACGGTAAAAGGCAGATGGGGGATTCGGTGGAAATAGACTTTGGTTCCGGCAATTTCCAGAACTTTTTTGACATTCGGAGTGCTCAGCCGAAATCTGGCCCAGGCGTCAGATTGGGTAATGTGTTTCATCTTTGAAGAATTGTACCATTTGTGCTAGTCTGAGTTAATGGATTTAAGTTCCGTTCTTTCTCGCGTGGGAGGGAAATCTGCCCGGTCAGAGTCGGCAGAGCAGTATCTGGCAGTAAAAATTTCTTCGACGGAGGTTCTGGCCACGGTTTGGGCTGTTTCGGAAGGTCGGGTGGTGGTGGAAAATACCGGCGGCGAGAAGATTGACAGTCAAAGTTATGAAGGACTGCTTGCGGCAGCAGATGCGGCAGTTTCGACGGCTTTAGGAGAAAGGCAATTACCGGCAGCCAAAACTATTTTTGGGGTTAGCCCGGATTGGATTAATGAGGGAAAAATTATCACTGAGAAACTGCAGCTTTTACGCAAACTTTGTAAGGAACTTGATTTGCGACCCCTGGGTTATGTCCAGCTTTTTGAAGCTTTGGAAAACTATCTGAAAGAAACGGAAGGAGCACCGTTAACCGCGGTTTTAGTTGGTCTGGACGGAGATAACGGCTGGGTCACGCTTTTTAGAGCCGGCAAAAATTTGGGAACGATTCCGATTCCGGAAAGCGCGGACGGAGTAAATAATCTGGCTGCCGGAATCGAAGTGGCCTTGCGCCGGTTTACCCAGGTAGAGGTGCTTCCGGCCAGAATTATTCTTTATGATGGGCGCCGGGATCTTAAGACTCTGGAAGAAAAAATCATGGCTCATCCCTGGACAAAAAGTTTACCTTTTTTGCATTTCCCGCGGGTAGAAGTTTTGTCCGGGGACCTCATTGTCAAAGCGATTGCCATTGCCGGAGGAACACAGATGGGAGGAAGAATTGATGTGATGGGCGCCCCGGCGGAAGAAGGGGAGCCGGAAAAGAAGATAGAAGAAAGAAAAAATAACGCAGAGAATGAAGAAGAAAAGGTCCGGGAGGCAAAGGCAATTGAAGAAATGGAAGAAGGGATAGAACCGGAGCTGGAAGAAGTAACTGCCGAAGAAGCCGGTTTTGTGACCGACGGAGACTTCGGGAAATTACAGGAGATGACCCATGAGGAAAGGGCGGTTCCGGCGATGCCGTTTAAGGCTGAAGCGCCCAAGATGATGCCTAAGGTTAATTTTAAAAAAATTTTTGGCAGTCTTAATCCTATGATCGAAAAAATTTTGGCCCAGGTTAAAAATCTGAAACCAAACAAAAAGATGGTAAATGTGAACGCGCCGGCATTTTCTTCCAAAAAACCGCCGGTTCCGGTGTTTCTGGCGGCCGCGGTCTTGGCGGTGATTCTTGTGGCCGGGGGATTAATAATCTACCTGGTGCCTCAGGCTAAGGTAATTATTCATCTGAAACCGGAAACTTTTGACCGGGAAATGGAAGCGACAATTTCGGGACAAATGGTCAGCGTGTCAGAAATGGGAACCAAGAAAAGCGTGGCCACGGGAAACAAACTGGTCGGGGACAAGGCGCACGGCAGCGTGACAATTTATAGCACGGCTGATAGCAAAAACTTTTCGGCGGGTACCGTTTTAACCTCGCCGCAAGGATTAAAATTCACTTTAAACAGTGATGTATCCGTGGCGTCCGGTTCGGGGGCAGCTTCTCAGGTGACTGCGACCGCCGCGATTACCGGGGCCGATATCGGGGATAAGTATAACCTGCCGGCCGGAACTCTGTTTACCATTGGCAGTTTTTCCAGCAGTTCCTATCAGGCTAAAAATGACGCGGCTTTAACCGGAGGTAACAGTCACGAAGCGACGGTAGTAACAAAAGCCGACCAGGATCGACTGCTGGCGACGCTTTCGGCGGAACTGCAGCAAAAAGCTGCCGCCGATCTTAATACCAAGCTGGACAGCGGTCAGACTCTTTTACCTAACGCCATAACTTCGCAAATTACTCAAAAACGCTATTCTAAAGATGTTGATGCTGAAGCCGATATGGTCAGCCTCGATCTGACAATTAATTTTAAAGGGGTAACTGTTTCCCGGGATGATTTGACCGATAAATTCCTGGAAAAATTTGGCAGCGATGTCCCCTCTGGTTACTATTTGGCCAAAGATACGGCTAAACCCGAGATTAAATCGACGAAGCTGGATAAATCAGGAAACGCCGTTTTGGATGTTCAACTGGCGGCTTCAATGCTGCCTCAGGTGGATTTGGATCAACTAAGTCGGGAGATTGTCGGGAAGAACCCGACTAAAGCGACGGAAATTTTGACGGCCCAGACAGGGGTTGACAGTGTTGATATCGAAGCAAAGCCTCGGGTTTTCCAAAGTATTATTAATTACTTCCTCCCCTGGCGTGCTCAAAACTTAAAATTGGAAACGGTAACTGATTAATGGACACTTATGTAAAAGGACCGGCCCGGGTAATTAAGCCTCCCCGTCGGCATCCGAAAACCGCCGGAATTTTCTCACTCCTGTTATTGGTTTTAGGGATTTTTTTAATTTTTCAGGCAGCCTGGCCGGTGGTCGGGTGGTATTTCTTTGTCATGCCGTCGGTAAGTACAAAAATAGTTTCTCCGTTGGCTTCGACCTTTGGGCCGTTAGTCCGGGCGCAGGAGGACCAATCTTATGATCCTTCTACCTGGTTTGCCAATTCAGGTCAAGTATTAGCGGCACAGTCAGCGGTGGCGAAAGCCTATACCCTCACTATCCCGAAATTGAAAATAAACGGTGCTAATGTTGTAGTTGGCGGAGACCTAAAAAAATCTCTGGTTGCCTGGCCGACTTCACCGGGGCCGGGGCAGTGGGGGAATAACATTATTTTCGGCCATTCGGAGCTGCCCCAGTTTGCCAGCCCGACAAATTATTCCGGGATTTTTACTTTTCTCATGGATTTAAACGAAGGTGACGATATTTATATTAATTCCGACGGAGTCCGTTACCATTATCAGGTTTTTGACAAAAAAGTGGTCGATCCGGACGATATTTCCGTTCTGGAGCAAAAATTCGATACCTCTTATGTCACTTTAATCACCTGCGTTCCCCCGGGAACAATCTGGAAACGGGGCATTATCCGGGCTAAATTAATACAGATATGATTCTAGGAGTAGATTATGGTGAAAGCTGGTGCGGTATAGCCACTTCGGAAGGGAGTTTGGCCGATCCGCTTAAAACCGTCCCCACGAAAAATATTTTTGCAGAAGTAGAACGACTAAAGCCTGAAAAAGTGGTGGTGGGTATTTCGGAGAAAAACATGGCCAAAAAGACCCTTGTCTTTGTCGACAAGCTGGCGGCCTGGACAAAAATGCCCATCGAAACGGTCGACGAAACTTTAACCAGCGTGGAAGCGGCCGGAATAAAAACTAAAGATAAGCAAAAACAGCACGCTGTGGCTGCGGCCTTGATTTTGCAGCGTTACTTAGATAACATGTAAACATGTTTAAGAATTTAATTTCTCCCGTTCAGGCGTGGTTACTTTCCCAGGGCAAATGCGTTGGTTGCGGTATGCCGCTGGCCAAAGGTAAAAAAGACGGGAAAATGGTGATTTGTAAATGCAAACGGGTTTATGTTGAAGAAAGTGGAAAATTCCGTCGGGCCAAAATGGATGAGGTCTGAAACCATGAAAAGGCTAATTCTGGCCGGCGGGCTCCTCGTGCTTCTGGTTATCGGGACTGCTTTTTGGTGGAAAGTTTCCCTCCTGCCGGTGAATACTTCGGACAAAACTAACCTGACTTTTGTGGTCGCCAAAGGCGATACCGTCAGGGAAGTTTCCAATAACCTCAAAGAAAAAGGGCTTATTCGTAACCAGATTGTTTATTTTCTCTTGGTCCGGCTGGGGCTGGAAAAAAATCCGCAGGCAGGAACCTTTGAACTTACCCCGGCCATGAGTACTCCCGAAATTGCCAAAGCGTTGACTTTTGGCATGGAAGAACAGGTGAAAATTACTATTCCTGAAGGCTGGCGAAGTTCAGAAATCATTAGTTACCTGCAAAAACAAGGTCTTTCCGAGCCTGTTGGTACTTGGAACGAAGAGGGAAAATATTTCCCTGAAACTTACTTGGTTCCCCGGACAGCCACCATTGATAGTGTCCGTCAACTGATGCGGCAAACTTTTGACGCAAGAGTCGCCAGTGTTACCCCGCAACAACTAATTGTCGCGTCGATGGTTGAACGGGAAGCCAAACACCCACAGGACCGGCCACTCATTGCCAGTGTCATTTACAACCGCCTGGAAGCAGGGATGTCCTTGGATATTGATGCCACAGTCCAATATGCTCTTGGATACTGGAAACAGAATTTAACTCTCGACGATCTTAAAATTAAATCACTTTACAATACCTACCAAAATGCCGGTTTGCCGCCAGGGCCAATCAGTAATCCAGGCTTGGCTTCTATTCAGGCCGCGATTAATCCGGCCAAGACCGACTATTTATATTATGTGGCCGACAAAAACGGCGTCTCTCATTTTGCCAAAACCCTCCAGGAACACAACGCCAATGTGGCTAATTATGTCCAGTAGTTTCCCTCTTGACGAAACCTGATTTTCTGCTAAAATAGCTTCAGTTGAATAGAAGTCTTTAGGCGAACATATTGTAGGTTCGCTAGTTTTTGTAGTCCTTCGGGACACTTTTTGTTGATGGCCAAGAAAAACCAAAAACCGGCTGCGAAAATTTCCGACTCCAAGCCCGTAGAACGGCTTTATTGGGGTAAATCCTATCCTTCTTTACCGCAGTTAGACTTCGTTTCTATCCACCGCGAATCTTATCAGCAATTTCTCGATGAGGGTATCGGCGAACTTTTAGCCGAAGTTTCGCCCATTTCTGATTTCACCGGCAAGAACTGGGAATTATCCTTAGGTAAATACACTTTCGGCGAGCCGAAATACACGGCGGTCTCCGCAGCCCTGAAAGGTGTTACCTTTGACATGCCGATCCGGGTCCAAGCTACCCTTCTCAATAAGCGAACCGGCGAAACCACTTCTCAGGAAGTATTCCTTGGCGAGGTGCCGGTAATGACTCCCTCGGGCACCTTCATTATTAATGGCATTGAGCGGGCGGTTATTCACCAGCTCGTTCGTTCTGCGGGTGTCTATTTCCTGGGCGACATTGATCCCGTCACCGGCAGAATGCTTTATTTTTCGGAGGTCCGGCCCCTGAGAGGAAGCTGGCTGGAATTTAACATCAGCCGCAATAATGTGATTTCTGTCCGGATTGACCGCCGGCGCAAATTCCCGGTCACTACCTTCCTGCGGGCCATCGGCATTGGCTCTGACGAAGAAATTAAAAGAGCTCTGGGTGATGACGAACTGGTTGAAGCTACCCTTAAAAAAGATGTGACTCACGGCAGCGCCGAAGGCGCCATGGAAATTTATAAAAAGATGCGCCCGGGCGAACCGGTGGTGGCCGAAACTGCCATGGACTATATTGCCTCGCTATTTTTCCAGCCGCGCCGCTACAATTTAGGCAAAGTCGGCCGCTATAAGATTAATAAACGCCTGGGATTAAATGTTCCCAATATTCCGGAA
This sequence comes from Patescibacteria group bacterium, assembly GCA_023380635.1. Classification (NCBI taxonomy): domain Bacteria; species Patescibacteria group bacterium. The sequence continues at coordinate 398,088 of JAMCRP010000001.1, read as the reverse complement.
AATCAGATTATTACTCGGCAAGATATTGTGGCGACGATCAAATACCTCATTCGCCTGCAAAAAAACGATCCCGACACTTACACTGACGATATTGATAATCTGGGTAACCGGCGGCTGCGCCGGGTTGGGGAACTGGTGGGCAATGTCGCTTTCCGTGACGGGCTTTTGAGATTGGAACGGGCGGTTAAAGAGCGGATGAGCCTTCTGGATCCGAAAACCAAGGTGATGCCCAACCAGGTGGTTAACGCCCGGCCGATTATTTCGGCCGTGAACGAATTTTTCCGGACTTCGCAGCTCTCGTCAATTTTGGATCAGACCAATCCGCTGTCGGAAGTCGACAGTCTGCGTCGGTTAACTGTCATGGGTGTCGGCGGAATTTCCCGGGACCGGGCCTCTTTTTCAATTCGGGATATTAATTCTTCCCAGTACAGCCGGATTTGTCCGGTTCGTTCTCCTGAAGGACCAAACATTGGCCTGGTTACTTACATGAGCCTTTACGCCCGGGTTGACGAGTATGGATTTTTACTGGCGCCGTACCGGAAACTGAAAAAGACCGGCAATAAAGTAGCTTTAACTGACGAAATTGTTTATCTGGCCGCTGATGACGAACGCGAATCCAAAATTACGCATGCCGGAGTAGGTATCGACAGTCACGGAGTCATTACTGACAGCCGGGTGCCGGTCCGCTACAAAGGTGAATTCATTGAAGTAAACACTGACGAAGCTGATTTAATCGATGTAGTTCCCCGACAGGTAGTGGGGGCGGCGGCTTCTTTGATTCCGTTCCTGCAGCATGATGATGGTGTCCGGGCTTTGATGGGTTCAAATATGCAGGCTCAGGCCGTGCCCTTGGTGCGTCCTCAGGCTCCGGTTGTCGGAACCGGGGTAGAAGATGCTGTTGCGGGGGCCATGGGCTGGGTGGTTAAAGCCGAACATGGTGGTGAAGTTTCTTTTGCTGACGGAGATAAAGTCGTGATTAAAACTGGCGAAAAGACGGCTGATACCTACAAAGTGACGAAATTCTACCGGACTAACCCCAACGGCGCCTGTTATTCCCAAAGAACTCTGGTAAAAGTCGGCGACAAGGTTAAAGCAGGTCAGGTTATTATTGACGGTCCGGCTTCGGACCATGGCGAGCTGGCCCTGGGGGCTAATCTGCGGATTGCTTACATGCACTTTGACGGCTATGGCTATGAAGATGCGGTTATTATTTCCGAAAGACTGGTACGCGATGATGTTTTGTCCAGTATCCACATTGAGGAACACGAGTGCGAACTGGTGGATACCAAACTGGGACCGGAAGAAATTACCCGGGACATTCCCAATGTCGGCGAATCTGATCTGGCCAATCTGGACGAAACCGGAATTGTGGTCATTGGCGCGGAAGTCGGGCCGGGGGACATTCTGGTTGGAAAAATTGCCCCGAAAGGCGAGACAGAATTATCAGCGGAAGAAAGACTTCTGCGCGCTATTTTTGGCGAAAAAGCCCGGGAAGTACGCGACACTTCGCTTCGCATGCCGCACGGCGAACGCGGTACAGTCATCGGCATTAATATTCTGGACAAAAGCGTCGGAGACGAGCTGCCGCCGGGAACTAATAAACTCATTAAAGTAAAAGTTGCCCAATTCAGAAAGATTTCGATCGGCGATAAAGTTGCCGGGCGCCACGGAAACAAAGGGGTTATCAGCCGGATTGTGCCGATTGCGGATATGCCCCATCTGGCGGATGGTACTCCGGTGGACGTTATTATTTCGCCGTTGTCGGTTTTAGGCCGGATGAATTTGGGTCAGCTTCTGGAAACCCACTTGGGTTGGGCCATGAGTGGAGCGGGTAAAAGAGTGGCCGTGCCGGTATTCGAAAAGATTGCTGAAGACTGGATTGTCAAAGCTTTAGAAGAAGCAAAGCTGCCGGTCGACGGCAAAGTGACTGTCTATGACGGACGGACCGGTGATCCTTATGCTCAAAAGGTAGTTGTGGGGACGGGCTATTTCCTCAAACTCATTCACATGGTCGAGGACAAGACGCACGCCCGCTCGACCGGACCGTACTCACTGGTAACCCAACAGCCTCTCGGCGGTAAAGCTCAAATGGGTGGTCAGCGGTTGGGAGAAATGGAAGTTTGGGCTCTGGAAGCGCACCGGGCTGCTTACACTCTGCAGGAAATGCTGACGATTAAATCCGATGATGTCGTCGGACGGGCCAAAGCATTTGAAGCTATCGTTAAAGGAACGGATATTCCGCAGTCTTCCATACCGGAATCATTCAAAGTTCTGGTGAAAGAACTGCAAAGTTTGGGCTTGGCTATAAATCCGACCGGGGTTGTGACTACAACCCAAACCACGACTACCCCATTGCCAACGAAAGAAAAAACTGATAAAGAAGTAAAGGAAATGGAAGAAGTTCTGGAGGCCAAAACCGATGTTGCCGAAACTTCAGCCCATGAAGCGCATGAAAAAGGCGAAAATCTTGAAGAAGAAAAAAGTGAAGAAGAGATAAAGGAGGAAACCCATGAATAATTTAACCAATCCTAAACCACAGCAGGATAATCTGGCAAATATCGTCGACTTTAAGGGCTTGAAGATTACTTTGGCTTCACCGGCCCAGATTCTGGCGTGGTCGCACGGTGAAGTAACCAAACCGGAAACCATTAATTACCGGACCTTGAAGCCGGAGAAAGACGGACTGTTCAGTGAGAATATTTTCGGACCAACCAAGGACTGGGAATGTTACTGTGGTAAATATAAGAGGATCCGCTACCGTGGAATTATCTGCGATAAGTGCGGGGTGGAAGTAACCCAGTCAAAGGTCCGCCGGGAACGGATGGGTCATATTTCCCTGGCGGTTCCCGTGGTTCATGTGTGGTACTTTAAGGGAGCTCCTTCAAAGTTGTCATTGATACTGGACCTTTCACCAAAGGCACTGGAAAACGTCGTTTACTTTGCTTCCTACCTTGTCTTGAGTGTGGATGAAAGCAAGCGTGATGAAGCGATTTCCACTTTGAAAGAGACCATGGAAGAGCGCCAAAAAGAGTTGGCGACGACTTTTGATCGCCAGGTGAAGGAAGAAGAAAAAGAGCGTGACGAGAAAATCAAAGAGCAAAGAGCCAAGATTAAAGATAAAGACCAGTTGGGGCTGACAATCTCGGAAATCGAACTGTCCAGCAAACAAAAAATCGCCAAACTGGAGAGCGAAAACGCTCTGGAAAAACAGCGCCTGGGCGAGATTTACCGGACTCTTTTAGATCTAGTTAAAAGCGTCAAAAAGATTTCGGAACTGACTGAAGACGAATATCTCAAGCTTGACCAATACGGCGCAGCCGACTTTATTGAGGTCGGAATGGGAGCCGAAGCCATCGAAAAAGTTTTGAAAGAGCTGGACCTGGAAAAAATCGCGGCTAGCCTTCGGGAAGAACTGGTTGAAGCTACCGGCCAGAAAAAAGTTAAAGCCACAAAGCGGCTACGAGTGATTGACGGAATGCGCCGAAACGCCATCCGTCCGGAATGGACGGTTATGTCGGTGCTCCCGGTAATCCCGCCGGATTTGCGGCCGATGGTCCAGTTAACTGGCGGCCGGTTCGCCACTTCAGACCTGAATGATTTATACCGCCGGGTTATTAACCGCAATAACCGTCTCAAGCACCTGATCGATTTGGGTGCGCCGAACATAATTCTTCGTAACGAAAAACGGATGCTTCAGGAAGCCGTGGATGCGTTAATTGACGCTTCACAGCGAAGCAGTACCCGGGCAAATACAAACGAGCTAAAAAGTCTGTCTGACATGCTTCGGGGCAAACAGGGGCGATTCCGTCAGAACCTTTTGGGAAAACGGGTCGATTACTCCGGCCGGTCGGTCATTGTCGTCGGGCCGAAACTGGCTTTGTCTGAATGCGGATTGCCCAAGGAAATGGCGCTGGAAATGTTTAAGCCGTTCGTTTTGCGGGAACTTATTATGCGCGGAACTTCCCCGAATGTTCGCTCGGCCAAGTATGTTTTGGAGAAACGGACTCCGGAAGTTTTTGACATTCTGGAAGAAATTACCAAGAATCATCCGGTTCTCTTAAACCGGGCGCCGACCCTGCATAAACTGGGAATTCAGGCTTTTTATCCGGTTCTGATTGAGGGCTCGGCTATTCAGGTTCACCCGCTGGTTTGTACGGGTTATAACGCGGACTTTGACGGTGACCAAATGGCGGTTCATGTGCCCTTGTCAAGTGCCGCCAAGAGCGAAGCGGTCAATCTGATGATGGCTGAGCATAATCTTCTTAAACCGGCTGACGGCATGCCGGTGGCGTTCCCCAACAAAGAAATGATTCTGGGAATTTATTACTTTACTTCGATTGACGAGAAACTGCCCGTCAGCGAGACAATTTTTGCCGATTTTGCAGAGGTAATCACTGCATACCAACAGCATAAGATTGAGTTACGCCAGAAAATTAAAGTCCGCCAGGAAAACCAGACTATGGAAATCACTGCGGGTCGGATCATGCTTAACGAATTTGTTCCGAAAGAGCTTGGTTACATTAATGAAACCATTACCATCGGCAAACTAAAGTCTATCCTTAACAAAGCGATGGATCTGGTCGAAAAGAGTGAACTGGTTAAACTTTTAGATAACCTGAAAAACCTTGGTTTCTCCGGCTCAATGGCTTCCGGTATTTCCGTCGGAATCTTTGACATGATCATGATTCCCAATAAAGAGGAAATTATTGCCGAAGGGGATCGGGAAGCAGCCGAAGTGGAAGAAAATTACAAAGCCGGTTTAATTACCGCTGAAGAAATGCGCCGGCTGCAGATTGATATTTGGATTCGGGTAACGGATAGAGTGACAGATCTAACTTGGGAAGCTTACGGCAAAGATAATCCGGTTAAAACGATTCTGGAATCCGGTGCTGGTAAATCCAGCCGGGATAATGTTAAGCAGGTTTCCGGTATGCGGGGACTGATGGTAGATCCGACCGGAAAAATTGTTTCTCTTCCGACCAAGACAAACTTCCGCGAAGGCTTATCTGTTTTTGAATATGTCACCGGAACCCGGGGTTCCCGCAAAGGTTTGGCTGATATTGCCATCAGAACTGCCGATGCCGGCTACTTGACCCGCCGGCTGGTGGATGTCTCGCATGATATGATTATCCGGCTCGAGGATTGCCGAACGGACGATGGTATTGAGATTTTCCGCAGTGATAACCGACCTGCCTCGTTTGCTTCCCGGATTTTGGGCCGGGTAGCCGCCGTTGATATCAAGAGTGGCAAAAAAGCCATTGTGGCCGCAGGCGCGGAAATTGACGAAGCGGCCGTCGCCGAAATTGAAAAAGAAAAGATTGAGTCCGTTTTGGTCCGTTCGCCCTTGAAATGTAAAGCCAAGTACGGTTTGTGCCAGAAGTGTTACGGCCGGGACTTTAGCAGCCGCCAACTGGTGGAAATTGGCGTGCCGGTCGGGATTGTGGCTGCTCAGTCCATTGGTGAACCGGGAACCCAGCTGACGCTAAAATCCAAGCATACCGGAGGTACTGTCGCGGCGGATGTGACTCAGGGTTTGCCGCGGGTAGAAGAGCTCTTTGAAACCCGCTCGCCCAAGGTTTTGTCGCCGATTGCCGAAATTGCCGGGAAAGTTGAAGTTACCGAAACGCCCGACGGCTACAAAGTTCGGGTTCGCAGCCATGGTGTCAAACCGGTTGAGGAACGGGAATACATTATTCCTTTAACTTCTCAGCTTAAAGTCAGTGACGGCGACTTGGTTTCGGCCGGAACACAACTGGCTTCCGGCTATCTGGATATTAAAGATGTCCTGGCCGCCCGGGGATTGTTTGGTGCTCAGAAATACTTAATCGAAGAGTTGCAGGCGGTTTACGAATCCCAGGGGATTCCCATTAATGACAAGCATTTTGAGGTTATTGTCCGGAAGATGTCGGACAAGGTCCGGCTCGAAACTTCGGGTGATACCGTTTTTCTGCCGGGTGAATTTGCCGAAAAAGTGCGTTTTGAAGATGAAAACGCCCGGGTTATTGCTGCCGGAGGAGAACCGGCGACCGCTCAGGTAACCATGCTGGGGGTTTCGCGGGCAGCACTATATACCAGCTCCTGGCTGTCGGCCGCGTCTTTTGAACGCACGACCGAAGTTTTGTCCGATTCGGCTTTGCACGGCGCCGATGACAGTCTGACAGGTCTGAAAGAGAATGTTATAATTGGACGCTTAATTCCGACGAGCGCGGAAAGAGCCCGATTGGAGCAATAATTCCATGCCAACTATTAATCAGCTTATCAAAAAGGGCCGTAAATCCAAGGCTAAAAAAGTCCGGGCGACAGCCCTGCGGAAATTTTTTAACGCCAAGGACCGGCAGATGGAAAATATTGAATCTCCCTTTAAGCGGGGAGTCTGTACTGTGGTCAAAACGATGACGCCGAAAAAACCAAACTCGGCTTTGCGAAAAGTCGCCCGGGTCCGCTTATCCAATAAGCAGGAAGTAACGGCTTACATCCAGGGTGTCGGCCACACTCTTGCGGAACATTCGATAGTTTTAGTCCGTGGCGGCCGGGTAAAAGATTTGCCTGGTGTGAAATACCACATTGTCCGCGGGAAGTTTGATACCGGCGGAGTAGTGGGAAGAAAACAATCGCGCAGTAAATATGGTGCCAAGGCCGGCGAAACCGGACCCAAATCGGCAGCCGCTGCCTAAAAATTTATGCCAAGATCAAGAAAAATTACCAAAAGAGAGACACCACCGGATCCCGTTTATAACAGCAAATTGATGACCAAACTCATCAACAAGTCGATGTTTAACGGGAAAAAGAGTGTGGCTGCCGCCCAAATCTACGAAGCTTTTAAAAAGTTTGAAGAGCCGGCAAAAACCCTGGAAACGGTTATTAATACCATTGCTCCGAAGATGGAAGTCCGGCCTCGCCGGGTGGGAGGTGCCTCGTATCAAGTTCCGACAGAGGTGAAAGGCGACCGCAAAATCCATCTGGCCATCAAATGGTTATTGGAGGCTGCCCGAAGCCGCTCAAATAAGGAATACCATACTTTCGCAGAAAAACTGTCGGCAGAAATGAATGATGTTTTGGCCGGAACCGGCAACGCCTTAAAAAAGCGTGACCAGGTTCAAAAAATGGCTGAAGCCAACAAAGTCTTTGCCCACCTGAGGTGGTAAAAATATGACAGAAGCTAACGAATCGACCATTAAGAAAATTGTTTTTACTGATAAAGATGGCATAGAAAGACAGTTGCAGGTTGTGGAAATACCTACCCCGAGTAACCTTGTCGAGAAGAGCAGACGAAGATTAAAAAGAAGAAGAGCTGCCAGACTTTCTACGAATGTTTATTCGGATTAACTTGGATTAGGCGAAGTTAATTTTGTATAATTATCTCGTGCCGGAAGTTCGGCACGAATTTTTTGTAAAAATGGCTGACACCACCAAAAATCGCAATGTTTCTTTAGACAAGGTCCGTAACATCGGGATCATTGCTCATATTGACGCGGGCAAAACCACCACGACCGAGCGGATTTTGTATTACACCGGCAAAACTTACAAAATCGGAGACATTGATGAAGGCTCGACCCAGATGGACTGGATGACTCAGGAACGGGAACGGGGAATTACCATTGTCTCTGCCGCCACGACCACTTTCTGGCGTGACTACCGCATTAACATTATTGATACTCCGGGTCATGTAGACTTCACGGCGGAAGTGGAACGGTCCTTGCGGGTTCTTGACGGGGCGGTCACGATTCTTGATGCTGAGGAGACCGTGCAATCACAAACGGAAACTGTCTGGCGGCAGGCGGATAAATATAAAGTCCCGCGGATTATTTTTGTGAATAAGATCGACAAACTGGGGGCTAATTTCTTTAAAACCGTCGAGGCGGTAAAACAAAGATTAGGCGTTAAACCGGCGGTAATGGTACTCCCAATCGGGGTAGAGAACACCTTCAAGGGTGTTTACGATTTATTGGCCGAAGAAGCCTATGTTTGGGGCGGCGACGAACTTGGGGCCAAATTTGAGGTCAAAAAAGAGATACCGGAAGGATTGGACAAAGCCGAAGTCGATAAATATCGCCATCAACTGGTCGAACAGATTGCCGAAAGCGATGAGGTTCTTCTGGAAAAATATCTCAACGGCGAAACATTAAGTCTGGAAGAATTAAAAGCGGGACTGCGCAAAGCGGTTATTTCCTACCAACTGGTGCCGATGTACACCGGAACATCTCTTCGCAATAAGGGAGTCCAGCCGCTTTTGGACGCCATTGTTGACTATCTGCCCTCGCCGTTGGAAAGACCGGCCATTACCGGGACCAATCCGAAAACCGGTCAGGAAGAAACTCGGGAACAGAAAATCGACGCGCCGTTTACCGGTCTGGCCTTTAAGGCCCAACTCGATCCGCATGTGGGAAAACTTTATTATGTCCGGGTCTATTCGGGAGTTATCAAATCCGGCTCTTATGTTTATAACGCGACTAAAGGTCAGCAGGAAAGAATTGGCCGCCTGTTGTTGATGCACGCCAATAACCGGGAAGATATCGAGGAAGCTTACGCCGGAGAAATTGTGGCGGTAGTTGGTCTCAAAGATACCCGCACCGGCGACACTCTTTCTGACCCGCAACATCCGATTGTTCTGGAAGGAATTACTTTCCCCGAGCCGGTTATTTCTTTGGCTATTGAACCCAAGACTAAATCCGATCAGGAGAAAATGGGCTATGCCCTACAGCGGGTTATGGAAGAAGACCCGACGGTTCATGTCAGAAGCGATAAAGAAACCGGCCAGACGATTATTGCCGGAGTCGGAGAGTTACAACTGGAAGTTTGGGTCAGAAGAATGAAAGACGAAATGGGTGTCGACACTAATGTTGGGGCACCGCAAGTCGCTTATAAAGAAACTATTAAGCATGATGCCAATGGCGAAGGGAAATATATCCGCCAGACCGGTGGCCGCGGGCAATATGGCCATGCTCTTCTGAAAGTAGAACCGAAACCGCGCGGCGAAGGCTGGGAATTTGTGAACGCCATCAAGGGTGGTGCCATCCCGGCTGAATTCATTCCGCCGGTTGAAAAAGGTTCGAAAGAATGCGCTGATAACGGCATTTTGGCCGGCTATCCGATGACCGATATTAAAGTTACTTTGTACGACGGGTCCTATCATGATGTTGATTCCTCCGATGTCGCATTTCAAATAGCGGGTTCTATGGCTCTTCAGGACGCTTGTAAAAAGGCGGATATGGTTCTTCTGGAACCAATAATGAAGGTCGAAGTGACCACCCCCGACGAATTCATGGGTGATGTTATCGGCGATTTATCCGCTAAAAGGTCCCAGATACTTGGCACTTCTAAACGGGGTAACGCCACGATCATTTTGGCTATGGTCCCGCTGGCCGAACTTTCCGGCTACGCGACCAAACTGCGCTCGATCACCCAGGGCCGGGCTTCCTATTACATGGAAGCTTCCCACTACGAAGAAGTCCCGCGAAACATCCAGGAACAGCTGGTTTCAAAATCAGGAACTGTGAGACAGAGTTAACCAGCAACTGACAAATTGTTGCGAAGAAGTAATTCTTAAATAATTCGCTCTTTTTTCGTCGATTTTTGGCCTTGCACTCTAACCGTTAGAGTGCCAAAATATAACCACTTAGTCAACCTTTTATGGTTGGCTTTTTTATTGCACTTTGAAAAGTTGCAGGTAAAAATCTGCAGGGGAAAGCACCCCTCTCGGGGGAGGGTGGCAGTTAGCCACTAAAAATTACGAGAGGAGGTGAAAAGGTATGGTATTTTGGATTTTGCTCATGGTCGTAAGCCAGAGCCCCGTCGATGGCCCATATATCATAAAAAATGGTATCTGGGTAAAACGAGACTAATGCTTACTCCCTAAAAAGAGGATCTTTTCCCTGCGGGTATTTGCCAAGAACAGCTCACCTCTCAACGTTCGCTATCTTGTTAAGATCTTTTAACTCCTTTTGGATCATGTAGAGCATGTAAGCCAATTTGTCCGGATCGATGTTTCCACCTGAATCCGTTATCGAAGTCTTTATTTTTTCTTGGTCGTCCATATAATCACCTCCTTATATATCAATTAAATCAGTATGGTCAAGTTCCGTTAGCTAAAGTTTCGGAGCTTCAAGAATTTTAGGATTCCGGGGGAATTATCGAAGCTATTTCAGGCTAGTCTCCATAGCGTTTTTATTATCATAAACGCTATTTGAATACCATAAAGAAGAAATATCCAATTAAGAATATCTCCGATTTTACTCAACAGCCAACCCATCTGCTCTTTGTCGTACTCCTTTTCTATGTCTGTTTTAAACCAGTTTTGCCAGTTTCCAAAGAAAATTGAAGCTATTATCGCTAAGACAATAATTGGGGAGCTGACTAAATTCCAGATTACTGATATACCAATCGCTACTACCGATATTGCGCCACTGGGGTTTGACTCGATTATTTTGTAGACGATCGAAATAAAAAATATTAGACCAAGCCATACGTTAACGTTGGTTTCTTTTCCCTTTACGATCTTTTGTGTCTTTGTTGCCATATTTATTACAGTTTATAGGCCAGAAGCAAATAAGTAAAGTGTTTGTAATCCTATTATAAGAATTTAGTTGGATGGATTGTTTTTAAGCAAAAGTTGTGAGATCATGATGACATGAAGTCTCCGAAGAAAAACGACCTTACGCTAGAAAATATCGGGAAATTAATTGACCAAAAACTGGTGCCTATCGACAGAAAGATAGTCGGCATCTATGGCGAGTTAGATGGTATCAAGCAGCAAATCACTGACGTTGATATTAGGTTAAACACAAAAATAGACAGTTTGCATAAGGAGATGACCGAGGGTTTTGATACCCTTTTCGATGCGGTTACGGCTACAAACACGGAAATAGATAAGAACATTTTGCCAAGGCTAAAGCGGTTGGAGAATAAAGTCTTCGCCTGCTAGTTTCCCTATTGCAATCGTTTGAGCTCTGCTTTAAAATCGTAACAATCGCGTAAGAGAGCCATCTTTTGGCTCTATTAGTTATTTATCAATTAATAAATTAAAAGAATATGGCAGATGCCGCAAAATTCACTCGTTCCAAGCCCCATGTTAACATTGGGACCATTGGTCATGTCGACCACGGTAAGACCACTTTAACTTCAGCCATTACGACCGTTTTGGCCAAGAAAGGCTTTGCGAAAGCTTTGGCCTACGATCAAATCGATAACGCTCCGGAAGAAAAAGCCCGTGGCGTCACGATTAATATCACCCATGTTGAGTATGAAACCGAGAAACGGCACTATGCCCACATTGATATGCCGGGCCATGCCGATTACATCAAGAACATGATCACCGGCGCGGCTCAGGTTGACGGCGCGATTTTGGTCGTGTCCGCCGCTGATGGTCCGATGGCTCAAACCCGGGAGCACTTGCTGTTGGCCAAGCAGGTTAATGTGCCGGCCATTGTCGTCTTCTTAAACAAAGTCGACATGGTGTCGGATCCGGAACTACTCGATTTGGTTGAGGTCGAAGTTAGGGAGCTGTTAACCAAATATGGTTTTGACGGCGACAAAGCGCCGATCATTCGAGGTTCGGCCCTCAAAGCCTTGGAAGGTGATGCCGAACAGGAAAAACACATCATGGAGCTAATGGATGCGGTCGACAGCTACATTCCCACTCCCGTTCGGGAACTGGATAAACCATTCCTGATGCCGGTGGAGGATGTTTTCTCGATCAAAGGCCGCGGCACGGTCGTGACTGGAAGAATCGAGCGTGGTGTCGTCAAGGTTAACGAAGAAATGGAAATCGTTGGTCTGAAAGCGACTCAAAAGACCGTCGTTACCGGGGTCGAAATGTTTCGCAAACAGTTGGATGAAGGCCAGGCCGGCGATAATGTCGGACTGCTTTTGCGCGGCGTGGAAAAAGACCAGGTGGAGCGCGGTCAGGTGATTGCCAAACCGGGCTCAGTGACGCCGCACACGGAGTTCGAGGCTCAGGTATATATCCTGGCCAAAGAAGAAGGTGGCCGTCACACGCCGTTCTTTTCCGGGTATCGCCCGCAGTTCTACATCCGCACCACGGATGTGACCGGGGAAGTCACCTTGGAGCAGGGTGTGGAAATGGTGATGCCGGGAGATAACGCGAAGATGAAAATCAAGCTCATTCAACCGGTTGCCATGGAGGATGGGATGCGCTTTGCCATTCGCGAAGGCGGCAAGACTGTGGGATCCGGAGTGGTCACAAAAATTATCGCCTAATTTTGATAAGTCCCAAGCGGGCATCACAAATCGGTGCCCGCTTTTTTAGTCGCACCTTGACGGTTGGGGGTCGGGAGGGAAAACCTTATGCCAAAAGGACGAATTCGAGTTCGGTTAAAGGCTTATGATGGTCGGGTCTTGGACTCGACCTGTCAGCAAATTTTAGACGCCGCCATCAGGACCGGCGCTTCCATTGTGGGTCCCATCCCTCTTCCAACTGAAACTTCCCATATCACCGTTGGCCAATCGCCCTTTACCGACAAAGACTCCCAAGAACACTTCTGGATTAAAACTCACAAACGCCTCATCGACATCATTGAACCCACCGACAAAACCATCGACAGCTTAATGCATCTCGAACTTCCTGCCGGAGTGGACATCGAGATCAAGATGTAGTAAAATTGGATTTGAATGTTAGTAGGCCCTAAACTCACTAACTAGTGTAGTCGGAAGTAGGGAGGAGCTAATTGAAAGCCCCCTTAGTCCGGGGCTTTTTTGATGGTTATGGACACTTTTTACGGTTTTAAAGTCGGACAGTCACAAGCCTATGATAAGGAAGGCTTCCGCGTGCCGGTTACCATGATAAAGGCCGAGCCTCTAGCCATTAAAAATTCCCGTCAGGTGACTGTTGGTAAATACACTCGGGAACTCGGAGAAACTTTAACCGTCGGAGAGCCAATAAAAGCCTCCGATGTTTTTGTTGCGGGAGATAAAGTAAAAGTTACCGGTATATCAAAGGGTAAAGGTTTTGCCGGGGTGATGAAACGCCATCATTTTCATGGCGGTCCGAAGACTCATGGCCAGTCGGTGCGGGCCCGACATCCGGGTTCCATCGGCCAGTCAACTACTCCGGGAAGAGTTTACCGCGGAAAAAGAATGGCCGGACACATGGGGAATGTCCAAAGAACCGTGACCGGTTTACAGATATTCGATGTAAAACCAGAAGAGAATTTACTCTTAATAAGAGGTCTTGTTCCGGGGAACAAAGGCGGATTAATTAAAATTACTAAAGAATAAAAACATGGCAGAAAAGAAAAACAACCCAGCGAAATTTATAGCGCAAGCAGTTAGAGTTTACCTAGCTAACCAAAGGCAGGGGACTCAAAATGCTAAAACCCGGGCGGAAGTAAATCGAACCCGGAAAAAACTTTATAAGCAAAAAGGCACCGGCGGCGCGCGACATGGCGACCGGAAGGCTCCGATTTTTGTTGGCGGCGGCGTGTCTTTTGCTCCTAAACCGCGGGATTATAGCCTGAAATTGTCTAAGCAAATGAAGCAGAAAGCTCTGGAAGAAGCGCTGAAACTGAAAAAGGCGGAAAAAATAACTTTAACTAAAGTCGATGGTAAAACGAAGACTTTAGCGAAACTCTTGGACACGAAGAAAAGTACCTTACTGGTTACCAAAGAATACAACCCGAAGGTTTGGCTGGCAGGAAGAAACATTGCCAATCTAACAATAATGCCAAAAAATCAGTTAAACGTTTATGAGGTTATGAAAGCCGAGAAAATTTATGAAGAGTAATATTTTATTAAGACCGGTAGTCACGGAAAAATCCATGAAAGATGCGGCAGTCAACCGCTATACTTTTGCCGTGACTAAAGAAGCCAACAAAGCGCAAATCCTGGCCGAAATTACCAAAGCTTTTAGTGTTACGCCATTGTCGGTCAAAACTATTACCGTCAAAGGCAAAACATCCCTGTCACGAAAAACCCGGGAAGTTTCCCGAAAAACCGACTGGAAAAAAGCGATCGTGGAATTACCTAAAGAACAAAAAATTGATTTATTTGATACAGCCGGACAGGAGGTAAGCCATGCTTAAGAAAATGAGCGGAACACTATCGCGAAGGTTTATGACCGGATTGGATAACCGGGCGGTTTTAACGGTCACCGCGCCGGAAAAAACTCTGGTAGAAATTCTGCCGAAGAAATCCGGACGGGACGCGGGGGGCAGGGTCTCAGCGCGCCATCATGGTGGCCGGGAGAAAAGATATTACCGGGTGATTGATTTTAAACGGGATAAACTGGATGTAGCCGGAAGGGTCATTTCTATCGAATATGATCCTAATCGCAGCGCTAATATTGCTCTGGTTCAATATGCTGACGGCGAAAAACGCTACATTTTGCACGCGGAAGGACTAAAAGTTAACGATATCATTACCGCCGGAGTAAACGCTGAAGCCAAACTGGGCAATGCGTTGCCCTTGGACCGGATGCCTATTGGAACTGTAGTTCATAACATTGAACTGACAGCGGGGCGTGGCGGCCAAATTGTCCGGGGAGCCGGTACCGGAGCAACCCTCTTGGCTAAAGAGGGCGATTATGTTACCATTAAGCTCCCGTCTGGTGAGACCCGTAAAGTTTTCAAGACTAATTTTGCTACTGTTGGTGTCGTGGGGAATGTTGACTGGAAAAATGTGGTTATCGGTAAAGCGGGAAGATCCCGGCACATGGGTCGTCGTCCCGAAGTCCGGGGAACGGCCCAAAACCCGCGGACCCATCCGCATGGCGGTGGTGAAGGGCGCTCCGGTGAAGGCTTAAAACAGCCGAAGACTCCCTGGGGCAAACCGGCCCGCGGACTAAAAACCCGTAAACACGGAAAATGGAGCGATAAATATATAATTTCTAGAAGGGGTAAGTAGTTTATGGCAAGAAGTTCTAAAAAAGGACCATACATTGACCAGAAGCTTTTGGCCAAAGTTATCGCGGCTAAAAATACCGGAAATAAAAATCCGGTTAAGACCTGGTCAAGAGATTGCCAGATTCCGCCGGAGTTTGTCGGCGTAACCATTGGTGTCCATAATGGTCGAGTGCACATTCCCGTATTTGTTACCGAGGCTATGGTAGGCCACAGATTAGGAGAATTTGCTCCGACGAGGACTTTCCGTGGTCACGGAAAAGTGGTTGCCCGAGTCTTAAGTAAAACTTAAAAACTTATGGAATTTACAGCTACCGCTAAAAATATCCGAGTTGCTCCGCGAAAAGCGCGACTGGTAGCATCGGTGGTCAAAGGTATGCCGGCAACGATGGCAATGAATAAACTGCAGTTTTTGGCAAAAAGTGCTTCCACGCCGATTGCTAAAGTAATTAAATCGGCTGTAGCCAATGCCAAAGGGAAAGAAAATTTAATGGTTAAAAACATTCTGGTGGACGAGGGCATAAAAATGAAAAGACGCGATACCAGCCATGGAGCCAGATTTGGCGGAGGCGTCATTAATAAAAAAGCATCCCACATTAAAGTAGTTTTAACCGACTAATATGGGCAACAAGATACATCCAATCGGTTTTAGACTTGGTCCGGTTTACACTTGGACTTCAAGATGGTTTGCGACACGGAGTCGGTATTCTGACCTTTTGGTTGAAGACGTAAAGCTCCGACGGGCTCTAATGGCCAAGTTGCGTCCGGCCGGAATTTCCCGGGTCGAGATTGAAAGGTCGATTAACCGTTTGGGATTAACCTTATTTGTTTCCCGCCCCGGCGTGGTTATTGGTCGCGGAGGAACCGGCCTGGAAGACCTGAAGAAATACGTGGCTAAAGATTTATTGCACATTAAAGATAACGATGAGCGAAGCTCGCGTCCTTCGGACACAAAAAATGCGCCGAAAGTGGAGATTAAAGTTGAACAGATTAAAGAACCAAACCTTGATGCCTACCTGGTGGGAGTTAATATCGCTGATCAGCTGATTAAAAGAATGCCGGCTAAAAGAGTTCTGAAACAATCGTTGGAAAAAGTGATGGCGGCCGGGGCTAAAGGTGTTCGGATTCGGCTCGGGGGCCGGATTAACGGCGCGGAGATTGCCCGGGTGGAACATGTTCAGGCCGGAGTTTTACCGTTTAGCTCAATTAAGGAAAACATTGATTTTGCCTCCGTTCCGGCACGAACCCGGTCGGGGTATATCGGAATTAAAGTCTGGATAAATAAGTAAAAACATATGCCATTATTAGCACCAAGAAGAGAAAAACATCACACTGGCTTCCGGGGTCAGATGGCTGGGTTTGCTTGCCGAGGCAACACAATTGCTTTTGGCGAGTACGCTATTATGGCCGAAACCCGCGGCTGGGTGAGTGCTGCCCAGTTGGAGTCAGCTCGCAAGGCCATGACCCACTTTACGGCTAAGGGCGGTCGGGTTTGGATGCGGGTATTTCCGGATAAACCGATTTCCAAACAGCCGTTGGATCATCGCCAGGGTGGGGGAAAGGGCGAGGTGGCCGAACATGTGGTGACTGTCAGACCCGGACTGATTCTTTTCGAAATGGGTGGCATTTCCAAAGAATCAGCTAAAGAAGCAATTCGCCGGGCCGGCCACAAACTATCAGTAAAAACAAAATTTATTACCAAAGAATAATTATGAAACAAAAAGATTTAGACGATTTGAAAAATAAGACCGTTGAAGAATTGGAAGCCATGGCTGCCAAAACTAGGACGGAGATTATCAAGACCAAAATGGAACTTTCGATGCGGCACAGTAAAAATACCAATCTGGCTAAAAATCTGAAAAAGAATTTAGCCCAGATATTAACAATTAGAAAGGAACTGGAACATGCAAACGTTTAAAGCAACTGTTTTGTCAGCAAAGACGCCAAAGACCGTCGCGGTGACAGTGGAATATATTTACCAACACCCAAAATACAAAAAGATATTGCGGCGCAAAACAAAACTGTTAGCTCATAACGAGATAGAAGGAATTAAAGAGGGGGATACTGTGGAAATTGTTAAATCAAAACCATTTAGCAAGAATAAACACTTTATGGTGGTAAAGAAAATTTAATCATATGATTCAAAGAAGGACGATTTTAAAACCAGCAGATAACACCGGCGCCCACAAATTGCGGGTTATCCATTTATACGGCGGATCAAAAAGAAAATATTCTTATATGGGTGACATCGTTCGGGCCGTTGTTGACGGGGCGGATCCGAACGGAATGGTTAAGGATTCCCAGATGGTCTTTGCCGTGGTGGCCCGAACTCATAAAGAGCAGCGTCGCAAAGACGGAAGTTATATCCGTTTTGATGACAATGCTGCGGTTGTTATTAACGGCTTGGATAATTTGGATCCAATCGGTACCAGGGTTTTTGGCCCCGTGGCTCGGGAACTGAAAGATAAAGGATTTAATAAGATAGTTTCGATGGCATCGGAGGTACTTTAATATGAAACTTAAAAAAGGCGACAAAGTAAAAATTATGGCGGGGAAAGACCGAGGGAAAGAGGGGACCGTGGAAAAAGTTCTTGATGGAAGAGTTGCCGTTGCCGGAGTAAACATTTACAAACGCCATTCAAAACCGCGCAGCGAGGGACAAAAGGGAGGCATCGTCGACTTTGCTCGGCCACTGCCAATTGCCAACGTTGCTCTGATTTGTCCGAAATGTAAACAGATAACCCGCGTTGGTTTTAAGGTGACCGAAAAAGAAAAGGTGAGAATTTGCAGAAAGTGTGAGCAAGAAATATGACAAAAACAGATAACATCATGGCGAAACCAAGACTGCAAAAAGTAGTTTTGAATGTGGGTGCTAAAGAAGCGCTGACTGATAAAAAGGTCCTGGATATAATTTCAGCGGATCTGGCGGCGATTACCGGCCAGAAACCGGCTATTCGTCTGGCCAAAAAATCTATCGCTAATTTTAAGTTGCGCGAGGGCCAACCAATCGGAGTCATGGTAACTTTGCGGGGAAAAAGAATGCGGGATTTTTTGACTAAGTTATTTAATATCACTTTGCCGCGGGTTCGGGACTTTCATGGAGTGCCGGTTTCCGGACTTGACGGGCAGGGAAATTACACTTTGGGAATTAAGGAGCAGATTGTTTTCCCGGAGATAGATTACGGAAAAATTGATAAAATACGGGGCTTGGAAATCACCATTGTGACAACGGCCAGAGATAATGACCAGGCAATGGCGTTTCTTAAAGAGTTAGGTATGCCGTTTCAAAAATAATAACCAATAACCAAGAGACAAGATACAAACAATTAGGATTTGTTTCTTATTTCTTAGAATTTAATAAAGATGGCAAAAACAAGCGATATCGTTAAATTTCAAAAAAAACAAAAATACACGGTCCGGTTTCATAACCGGTGCCGGTTGTGTGGAAGATCCAGGGGTTATATGAGAAAGTTCGGTTTATGCCGGCTTTGTTTCCGGGAGCTCGCCCATAAAGGGGAGATTCCGGGGGTATTGCGGGCATCGTGGTCATGATAGATCCGATTTCCGATATGATTTCCAGAATTAAAAATGGCTATCTGGCCGGAAGGCTTTCTGTGGAAATTCCCTGGTCCAAAATGAAAGAAAGTCTCGCCAAATTGTTAAAAGAGAGCGGTTATATATCAGAAGTGAAGAAAGAGAAAAATAGCTTGATCTTAACCTTAAAATACAACGGTAAAGAACCGGGACTGACAGAAATCAGGCGGATCAGCCGCCCGAGCCTTCGGATTTACGCAGCCCATACCAATTTGCCGAAAGTTTTAGGCGGGGCGGGGACAGCTATAATTTCGACACCAAAAGGTTTAATGACTAATAAACAGGCCAAAAAAGCAGGTGTTGGCGGCGAAGTTATTTGCGAAATTTGGTAAAAATATGTCCAGAATTGGCAAAAAACCAGTAAAAATTCCCTCCGGCGTTACCGTTAAAACGGAAGATCACCGGCTGGTAGCTGCGGGTCCAAAAGGGGAATTGGCCTTGAATATTAAGCCGGAAATTAAGATTACTGTTTCCGGTAATGATGTTTTGGTGGAGCGGGCCGGGGACACGCCTAAAGCTAAATCGCTGCACGGTTTAACCCGG
Organism: Patescibacteria group bacterium; assembly: GCA_023380635.1. Taxonomy (NCBI): domain Bacteria; species Patescibacteria group bacterium. The sequence goes on along the minus strand of JAMCRP010000001.1, from coordinate 379,099 downwards.
ACTTTGGTAGAAAATATCATTATGGGAGTTAATCAGGGTTGGAACAAGGGATTGGAGTTGGTCGGAGTAGGGTATCGGGCGGCTCTGGAAGGAACAACTTTGGTTTTGAATGTCGGTTTTTCCCACCCGGTGAAGTTTCCGGCGCCGGCAGGAATTACTTTTGAAGTAACCGAGAATACAAAAATTAACATTAAAGGTGTTGATAAACAATTGGTTGGGGAGACGGCCGCTCAGATTCGCCGGATCAGACCCCCCGAACCCTATAAAGGCAAGGGCATTAGATATATCGGGGAAGTAGTTAGAAGAAAAGCGGGGAAAGCAGCTAAAGCTGTTGGCGGAGCGCCGGGAGCTAAGTAGATATGAACAAAAGAGATAATCGCCGGGCAAGAATTAAAAAGACCATTCGGGGAACAAAGGAAACCCCGCGGTTGGTCGTGTTCCGGTCAAACAGGTATATTTATGGCCAATTAATTAACGACGCGACTGGACAAACCCTGGTCTCAGTCGATAAAATTACCGACGCCGCTGTGGCCGGAAAAGAATTGGCGGAGAAAGCGTCAAAGCTGAAAGTTAAAAATGTGGTTTTTGATAGGGCTGGTTATAAATATCACGGCAATGTCAAAAAGTTTGCTGAAGCCGCGAGAGAAGCCGGATTAGTTTTCTAAAAGTTATGGCTAATAATTTTCATCAGGAACCAAAAGAGTTTGAAGAAAAAGTCGTTCAGGTCAACCGGGTTTCCAAAAAAACTCAGGGAGGCAACAAAATCGGCTTTAGTGTTTTAGTGGTTGTGGGAGATAAAAAGGGAAGAGTGGGAGTGGGGCTTGGTCAGGGACCGGAAGTTCAAAGCTCAATCCGAAAAGCCGTCAGTTATGCTCAAAAGCATTTAATAACCGTGCCGATGAGGGGAACCACAATCCCCCATCAGGTGGAAAAAAAGTTCGGGGCGGCCAAGGTGCTGTTAATGCCGGCTCCGGCCGGGTCCGGAGTCATCGCCGGGGGCGCGGTTCGGGCTGTGGTGGAAGCTGCCGGAATTCATGATATAAGCAGCAAAATTTTGGGAACGAATAATCAAGCCAATAATGTTTATGCTACACTTGAAGCCCTTAAGTCTCTTAAGGGTCTTAAGTAATTTAAGATACTTATGACGAATCTGACGACCTTACCAGCTCTGAAAACTCGTTCGGCCAAGCGTTTGGGTCGGGGTCACGGTAGTGGTAAAGTTAAAACTGCCGGCCGGGGAACCAAGGGACAAAAAGCCCGGGAAAATGTCAAGCTGACTTTTGCCGGTTCTTCCCTTCAAGCTTCATGGCTAAAAAGATTGCCGTTAATCCGGGGCAAAGGCAAAAATAAATCCCACAACGATCACCGGCCGTTTATCGTTAATGTTAAATATCTGAACTCTCTTAAGCCCAATACGGAAGTGACCTTGAAATCTCTTCAGGCGGCCAAAATCATTGATACGAATATTGATAAGGTGAAAATCCTAGGCGACGGGGATTTAAAAGTAGCTTTGGTAGTCAAACTTCCCTGCTCCAAAGGTGCCGTCAGGAAAATCGAAAAAGCCGGTGGTAAAATCGCTTAATGGATAATTGCCTCCTGATAAAAGATAAACTTAAATCCCTCAAGTCACTTAGGTATCCCAAAAAACAAAAAGAGATTCTCAAGCTTTTAGTAGAAACGGCCCAACTAATCCGAAATTCACAGGAGTTATCACCACGGCGGCAGGAAATTTTTCAAACGATTCAGGACCATCAAAGTGTCTCTGCTGACTTTCTCCATCGGCGTTTTCTAGCCGTTGATCCCCGATTGCTTCGATATGATTTAAAATATTTGGTTGATAACGGCTACATAGCAAAAGTAGGTAAAACAAGGGGTGTTTTATACACTGTCTCTTCTCAAAATCCCTAACTCCCCCAACCTCCTTAATTATGCTATCATTACAGCGTGAACCGAATTCTGCAAACTTTTATTAACGCCTGGAACACGCCGGAGCTGCGCCGAAGAATTATTTTTACGGCGGCGATCTTTTTTGTTTTTCGCTTCTTTGCCCATATTCCCGTTCCCGGAGTTAACGCTACAGCTTTAAAAAGTCTTTTTGCCAGCAATCAGTTCCTGGGACTACTCGATATCTTTTCCGGGGGAACGTTGGCAAACTTCTCGGTTATGGCTCTGGGCTTAAACCCCTACATTAACGCCACGATTATCTTGCAGCTTTTGCAAATGGTTTTTCCGTCGCTGGAAGAACTAGCGAAGGAGGGTGAATCAGGACAAACCAAGATAAACCAGTACGCGAGAATGATTACCGTTCCTCTGGCGACTCTTCAGGCCCTGGGCACTTACGCGCTTTTAAAAAATCAAAATATTATTTCCGGTCTTAATCCCCTGATGCTCATCGGCTTAATTTTTACCTTGACAGCGGGAACCTTGCTCTTAATGTGGCTCGGGGAACTAATTACCGAATATGGTATCGGCAACGGCATTTCCATGTTAATTTTTGGCGGCATTGTCGGGCGGTTTCCGGTAATTATTGGCCAAACGGTTTCGGTAGTAACGGGGGACCAGTTACTAAACATCTTCGTTTTCGGGGCAATAGCGCTGGTGGTTATTGCCGGCATTGTTATGGTAAACGAAGCTACTCGTCAGATTCCGATTGTCTATGCCCGAAGAGTTCGGGGTAACAAAATGTATGGCGGCCAGTCGACCTATTTGCCATTGCGGGTCAACCAAGCCGGAGTTATTCCGATTATTTTTGCCGTTTCCCTGGTTTTACTCCCCTCTTTGGTCGGCCAGTATCTGGGACAAGTCCCAAATCCGGAAATTTCCCGGATAGCCCAAAGTTTAGCGGCGGCTTTTCAACCTACCAGCCTTGTTTACAATGTCGTTTACTTTATTCTTGTTTTAGGTTTTACCTATTTTTACACGGCTATTATTTTTAATCCGGCCAAGATTTCGGAAGAGATCCAAAAGTATGGCGGTTTTATTCCCGGCATTCGGCCAGGCACTCCGACGGCAAACTATCTAAACTACATTCTTACAAGAATTACTTTAGCCGGAGCGATTTTTCTGGGATTAGTAGCCGTCCTTCCGTCGTTAGTCCAGGGAGTCAGTAATGTCGCCACATTAACTATTGGCGGCACGGGAGTTTTAATCGTCGTTTCGGTTGTTTTGGAAACAGCTCGGCAATTTGAAACCATGATGGTCTCCCGCAGTTACGAAAAATATCTATGAATATCACAGTAATGGGACCGCAAGGTTCCGGAAAATCTACACAGGCAGATTTACTGGCCAAAAAGCTTAACCTACTGAGAATCTCCTCCGGAGATATTGCCCGGCAGCTGATTAATGAAGATTCTGAAGAAGGCCGAAAGGCCTGGGAATACTATAATCGTGGTGAACTTATTCCCGACGAAATCCTCTTTGCTCGTTTAAAACAGTATTTTTTGAGTCCACAAGCAGCTAATGGCTTTGTTCTTGATGGCTACCCGAGAAATATGGAACAAGCGATCCCTTTTGAAGAGATGTTAAAGAATAACGGTAAAAGAATGGACAAAGTAATTTTAATAAATCTTCCTGATGAAGTGGGTATCCAAAGGATGATGTCCAGAATAAGCAAAGAGAACAGAAGTGATGATACCCCGGAGGCAATTAAAACAAGGTTAGGGATTTATCATCAGCAGACTCAGCCAATTTTAGATTATTATCGGCGCCAGGGAATTTTATCAGAAGTTGATGGCAGCGGGACAATTCCAGAAGTGGCCGCCCTCATTGATAAAAATTTCGATGATAAAAATTAAAACTCCGCAGGAAATTAAATTGATGGCAGAAAGCGGCAAAATTCTGGCCGAAGTGATGAAAAAAGTTTTGGCCAAAGCCGCCGTGGGAATAACAACTTTGGAACTGGATAAATACGCCGAGGAATTAATTTTAGCCGCCGGCGGCAAGCCATCGTTTAAAATGGAAAAGGGTTACTATTTTACTACCTGCATGTGCGTTAACGATATCGTCGTTCACGGAATCCCCTCGGATTATAAACTGCAGGACGGAGACATTGTGGGGGTGGACGCCGGAGTAGTCTACAAAGGCTGGCATTCAGACGCCAGCTGGACGATTCAGGTGGAAACTCAGGATAAAGAGATACAAAAATTTCTGGAAACTGGGCGCAGCGCTTTAAACAAGGCTATTCGCGAGTGCCGTCCCGGCAAGCATATCGGGGATATTTCCAAAGCAATTGAAGACACAGTCAGGGGCAGTGGCTACAGCCCGGTTAAGCAACTGGTGGGCCACGGGATCGGACGGGCGCTTCATGAAGACCCCGAAGTTCCCTGCTACCTGCGGGGAAGAATTGAAAATACTCCGGAAATTAAGACGGGAATGGTCCTGGCGGTGGAGGTAATTTATAACCGGGGTGAGTCCCCTGTCGTTTATGGCGGCGATGACGGTTGGACTATTGTTACCCGGGATAACTCTCCGTCCGGTCTTTTCGAGCACACGGTGGCGATTACTGAGAAGGGTCCAAAAGTATTGACTTGAGGGGCTAATCCCATATATAATACCTCTTAGCCTAAGAGAAAAGGGATCCTTGGGCTGTCTTTTTTTGTGGTAATGGCACATCAGGGCACAATGGAATTCGACGGGCAAGTTCTGGAGAATTTGCCTAACACCATGTTTAAAGTACAGCTGTCAGACGGACGAGAGATTCTGTGCACAATGTCGGGAAAGATGCGTATGAACCATATCCGGATTCTTCCGGGTGACAAAGTTAAAGTGGAAATGACTCAATACGACATCGATCGCGGAAGAATTGTGTACAGGACTAAGTAAGTTTATGAAGGTACAGGCTAGTGTTAAACCAAGGTGTAAAAAATGCAAAATTGTCCGGCGCAAAGGCCGGGTTTATGTCGTGTGCGAAAACCCGAAGCATAAACAGCGCCAGGGATAACTTTTAAAGTATGCCAAGAATTGCCGGAATCGATTTGGATAACAATAAGCGCGTCGATATTGCTCTCACCCGCTTGTATGGTGTTGGTCGGAGAAATGTCGGCAGCCTGTTAAAAATTGCCGGAATTGATCCGGCGAAGCGGGTTAAAGATCTTTCAGAAGATGAAGTTAACCGGGTGCAAAAAGCTATCGATACTGTCAAGGTTGAAGGTGAATTGCGGGCGGAAGTTCACGGCAATATTGCCGCCTTAAAGCAGATCGCATCGTATCGGGGGATCCGCCATACCCGTAACTTGCCGGTTAGGGGCCAGCGGACAAAATCCAACGCCCGGACAAAACGCGGTAAGCGGGTGACTATTGGCGCGATCAAGAAAGAGATGGCGGAAAAGCTGGGAATTGGCACAGCTGCAGCCGCGCCGGCAGCGGAAGCAAAAAAGTAATAATAAGATAAAAAATGGCTGATAAAAAAACTGAAACCAAAGAAACAAAAAAGGTGACCAAGAAATCCGGCAAGGAAGTTACTTCCGGCAGGGTTTACGTGACGGCAACTTTCAACAATACTTTGGTAACAGTAACTGACGCTGCCGGGAACACTTTGATGGCCGGCAGTTCCGGTAGTAACGGTTTCAAAGGAGCAAGAAAGTCGACACCGTACGCGGCCACCGCGACCGTAGAAAATGTTGGCAGAAAAGCCTGGGATCAGGGGATGCGTCAGGTGGAAGTCTACATTAAAGGTCCGGGAGCCGGCCGCGATGCCGCCTTACGGGCTTTGAAAACCATTGGTTTTGACATTAGTTTAATCGCGGATGTTACGCCGATTGCCCATAACGGGCCAAGGCCGAAGAAGAAAAGAAGGGTTTAACTATGGCAAGATATACCGGACCAAAACATCGATTAGCCAGGCGCGAAGGCGCTAATATTCTGGATAAGGCCAGCGGTTCTTTGGGCCGGAGACTTTCGGTTCCGCCGGGAGTTCATGGGCCCAAGGGCGGCCGGAGTAAACACTCAGAGTATTACCTGCAACTGCGGGAAAAACAAAAAGCCAAACGAGTTTACGGACTTTTGGAAAAGCAGTTCCGCCGCTATTATGAAGCTGCGGCAAAAGTTCCCGGCAAAACCGGCGAAGCCCTTTTGCAGAATCTGGAACGCCGGCTGGATAACAGTGTTTATCGCCTGGGTCTGGTGCCTTCGAGGGCGATGGGCCGGCAACTGGTTTCCCATGGTCATGTGCTGATAAACGGCAAAAAAGTTAATATTCCGTCATATTCTCTGAAATTAAATGAAGTCGTGACGCTTTCCCCGAAAGCTTTAGAAATGCCGGCAGTAAAGAAAATGCTGGAAGTAGCCGAACCGAAGATTCCGGATTATTTTGAAAGAGAAGCTGCCGCCGGACGGTTGGTAAAAATTCCGGGCCGGGACGACATTCCTACGGAAGTAGATGAGCAGTTAATTATTGAGTTTTATTCCCGCTAAATAAGTTTAAATTAAAAGGTAGAGTTTGCTTTTAGTTTAAGCTTAGTTAGCGAAAAAAATCATGTTAGATCCGGTTTTCAAAGTCAAAACTGACGAACAAACCGACAGTTACGGGCGGTTTGTGATTGAGCCCCTCGAAACGGGTTATGCCTACACTTTGGGCAATGCTTTAAGGAGGGTTTTGTATTCCTCTCTTCCGGGAGCGGCGGTCACCAGCGTGACCATTGATGGTGTGAAACACCAATTTCAAACTCTTGCCGGCCTTCAGGAAGATGTGGTGGAGTTTGTCTTAAATCTGAAAAAACTGCGGGTTCGCCTCCTGGACGGCGATAAGGCCACGATCCGGTTGGAAGCGACCGGCCCGGGCGAAGTGACCGCGGCCAGTATCGAAGATACTTCGGCAGTCGAAATAGCCAACAAAGATCTCTATTTGGGGACTTTGGCGGATAAAAAAGCCAAGCTCTCGGCCACTATTACGGTCGAAAAGGGCTATGGTTATTCTCTGGCTGACGAGCGGCGCAGTGGCGTTATCGGGGTTATTCCCCTGGATGCGACTTTCACTCCGGTTGTCCGGGTGAATTACCGCCAGGAGTCGACCCGGGTTGGGCGCCAGACTAACCTTGACCGTTTGGTCATCGAAATCTGGACTGACGGTACCATTGCTCCGTATGACGCGCTGAAACAGGCAGCCAAGCTTTTGGCTTCCTATTTCCTGCAAATCTACGAACCAAAGGCGGACATTTCCGAAACCACGGTGGCAGTCACGCCGACCGTTTCGGATGATGTTCTCAAAATGCTCATCGAAGAGCTGGACCTGCCGACCCGGCTGGAAAATGCCCTGAAAAACGGGGGCATTGAAACCGTGGGTCAGCTCTTGGGCACGCCGAGAAAAGATCTGCTGAAGGTGAAAAACCTGGGCGGAAAATCTCTTGGTATTGTGGAAGAAAAGCTACGCGAAAAAGGCGTCGCCTTGTCTGTCTAATTAATTATGAAACACCGAGTTTTTGGAAACCAGTTGCACCGGGATACTAACGCGGCCAAGGGATTGTACCGCAGTCTTCTGGTGGCGGTTTTAGACCATGGTAAAATTCAAACCACCTTATCCCGGGCTAAAGCTGTCCAAGGAGATTTGGACAGACTAATTAACTGGGCCAAAGAAGGGTCGGTTAATGCCCGGAGGTTAACCGTGGAAGATTTAGGGACAGACAAATTCTTTGATAAATACACCAAAGCTTTTACTACCCGCACTTCAGGCTACTCCCGGATAGTTCGCCTGGGACAAAGGATGTCCGACGCGGCGGAACTAGCGATCTTAGAGCTTGTGGAATCAGTTGAACCAAAGAAGGAAGCGGCAATATCTGAATCAAAAGCACAAGAACCGAAAGCCGAAACCAAGACGGAAACTAAAAAACCGGCTGTTAAGAAGTCTAAGACACTTAAGAAATAAACATGAACACAAAACTTTCTGACATTAAACACGACAAGCATGAGGTTGATGCTTCCGGCCAGGTACTGGGACGGCTGGCGACCAGAATCTCCAATCTTTTAGTTGGTAAGAGCAAACCCTATTTTGTCCGCCATTTAGATTGCGGCGATTTCGTGACGGTTAAAAACGCCAAAGCGATCAAAGTGACAGGTAGAAAACAGGAAAAAAAGGTTTATACTCGCTTTAGCGGTTACCCGGCAGGATTGAAAAAAGTGCCGATGAAAAATACAGCGCCGGAACAGGTGATCCGCAAAGCGGTGTTGGGAATGTTGCCGAATAACAAACTGCGTGACGTCTGGATCGCCAGATTAAAGTTTATCTAATATGCCGAAAGAGAAAAAAACAGAAAACAACGAACAGGAATCAGCCACCAAGTGGTACTTTGGTGTGGGCCGGCGCAAAACCGCTATCGCCAGGGCTCGGGTCTATCCGGCAACCGCTGAAGTAACCATCGACGGCAAAAAACTGGAAAAAGGCGACACTTTCGTTAACGGTAAGCCCATTGAAAAATATTTCCCCGATCCCTTTGCCAAAAGCCAATACAGCGAACTTTTTCGAACCACCAACACTGCCGGCCGGTTTATCACAACTGTCGTTGTGGAAGGTTCCGGTCTAACTGGGCAATTGGGAGCCACGACTCTGGCCATTGCCCGGGCTTTAGTGCAGGTGGATCCGAAATTTCGGGCCATTCTTCGCAAGAAAGATTACATGACCCGCGATCCGCGAATGAAAGAACCGAAGAAGCCTGGTCTTCCCGGCGCCCGCAAAAAGAAATCCTCTCCGAAGCGTTAATCTACCTATCAGTATGATAAAATCATCATATCTTTCGGGGAGTGGCGTAGTGGTAGCGCGCTAGGCTGGGGGTCTAGCAGTCCGAGTCCGATTCTCGGCTCCCCGACATAGGCTTTTTCTCTAGGACACGAAAAGATTGCCAAAACGAGACAATTTAGTGGTTGCTTTTTAGAATCTGCTGGTGTTTAATCACGACTAGATATGGCAAGAGGAACAGGAGACGACACTTCTTCAGCCGGAGCTAATCCCAAATTGGCCGCTATAAGACTGGCTATGGACCAGATCGAAAAGCAGTACGGCAAGGGTTCAATTATGAAAATGGGCGAAGCCGCTCCGAAAATGACCACTGATGTAATTCCGACAGGTATTCTTCCCGTAGATTTGGCTTTGGGTGTGGGCGGTTTGCCGCGGGGCAGAATTATCGAAATTTACGGTCCTGAAGCTTCCGGAAAGACAACTCTTATGCTGACTTTAATTGCCCAGGCCCAAAAAGTGGGTGGCGCGGCAGCCTTTATTGATGCAGAACACGCTCTTGATCCGCAATGGGCGGAAAAACTGGGAGTTAATTTAAACGAACTTCTGATTTCCCAACCGGATACCGGCGAGCAGGCATTGGAAATTGCTGAAACTTTGATCCGCTCCGGAGGAATTGATGTTGTCGTAATTGACTCCGTGGCCGCGCTGGTTCCTAAGGCGGAAATTGAGGGCGAAATGGGCGATTCCCAGATGGGGCTTCAGGCCAGATTAATGTCTCAGGCCTTGCGCAAACTAACCGGAGTAATTAATAAATCAAAGACCATCTGCATTTTCACTAATCAGTTGCGCCAGAAAATCGGGGTCATGTTTGGCAACCCCGAAACGACCACCGGCGGTCTGGCTTTGAAATTCTACGCGTCGGTGCGGATGGATATCCGCAAGATTGAACAGCTTAAAGAAGGGGACACCGTTATTGGTAGCCGGCACAGAGTAAAAGTTGTCAAAAACAAAGTGGCTCCCCCATTCAGGGTTGCTGAATTTAACATCTATTCCGCTTCCGGTCCGTCATATGAAGATGGTCTGATTGATGTTGGCGTGGAACTGGATGTGATCCAGAAATCCGGCGCTTTCCTTAAATATAAGGACACCATGCTGGGCCAGGGTCGCGAAGCCGCCCGGGAATTCCTGGTGGAAAACAAAAAAGTCGCCAAGCAAATTGAGGATGAGATCTATAAAAAAGTGAAAGCCGGCGCCGCTTCCGAAAAAGTCGTCATCGGCGAAGAAAACGGAAAAGAAGAGTAGAACGCTTCATAAAAGCCTCGTATAATTACTTCATGCGCAAATATTGGGAGTTCTTCAAGGCGTCTTACCAAATTACATTTAGCTATCGTGTGGGTATTATGATTCGGTTAATAAGAGATTTCATCATGATTTTTTTCTTTATACTTCCGGTTATGTTATTAATTTATGTTCCCGTTACGGCGCTATTAAATATTCTTGACTGGAAGTTGGCAGGTATGTCGGTAATTATGGTTATTCTGACCTGGATAATCTCAGAAAGATTTTGGCAATACGGTCTAAAAAGTTACTCTAGTGCTAGTTCGTAATATGGACGAGAAGAAATTTGTGTCCAGAGGAGGATTGAAATTAGAACACGCTCTTAAGGAGTTTGGGGTGGACGTGACGGGGATGACCGTACTTGATGTTGGAAGTTCGACAGGAGGATTTGTAGATTGTTTACTGCAATCCGGTGCTGCCAAAGTATACGCGTTGGACACGGCCTATGGTGAGTTTGCCTGGAAACTGCGAAATGATCCTAGGGTAGTGGTCATTGAGAGACAGAATATATTGTACCTTGATACTCTACCGGATAAAGTGGACCTGGTAACGATAGACGTAACTTTTACTTCCCTGAATAAAATCCTTCCTAAAGTCCGGGAATTTCTCAAGCCGGGCGGGAAAATAATTGCCCTGTTAAAACCACAATATGAACGCCAGGATTTGGCGCTTAAACACGGGGGTATAATTCCCCAGGAGAACTTGAAAGAAGTTGTTAATAGTTTTAAATTTCGAAAAATAACTGAGTCACCGATCAAAGGCGGCTCCGGCAATACAGAATATCTAATTCTATGCGAATAACTAAACTGGAATACCAGAAGAAAAACCCGGAGCGGGTTAGTGTTTATGTCGATGGGAAATTTGCGACCGGGCTGAATGTGAACGATATCGTTAAACTAGGTTTATATAATGGTCAAGAAATTTCTCAGGACTACTTAAATAAGATCATTGCGGAAAGCGATTTCGGAAAGGCGTTTAATGCTTCTCTGAATTTTCTCTCGTTTAGGCCGAGATCCGAATACGAAATACGCCAATACCTGAAAAGAAAAAAAGTAGAGGATATTGATGGCGTGGTGGAAAAACTGAGACAAATAGGACAAATTAATGATGAACAATTTGCGGCCTGGTGGGTAGAACAACGCAGTACTTTTAGACCTAAAGGAAAACGAGCGCTGGAAATGGAATTGGCTCGTAAAGGCATCAAAGTGAAATTACCAAAAGACAAAGAGTCGGAAGGAGAGAAAGCCATGCGGGCAATTCAGAAGAAACTAAAACTATGGTCTCAGGAAAAGCTGGGCGAGCAAAAGTGGCGGGAAAAGATTATGCGGTTTCTAATTTCGAGAGGATTTGACTATGACACGGTTGAAGAAGTTCTTGCAAAATTGGGAGCCGCGCGGTAAAATATTTCTATAGTTGGAAAAAGAAGATATGACAAGCCTGAACGAGCTTTTAAGCAAAATTCGTGAGCTTCTAAAAAAAGTGCTGGCGTAACTGCCGGTCTTTTCTTCTGTTTCCACAGTTGAAGAATTTATGTCATTTTTTTCGCGATTAACCCGAACAGTCGGGAATAACAAAACCCACAAAATCGTTAATAGAGCCGGTAGCGCTAAAACCTTGCCCCTTAAACCTGAGCCGAAAACTGACGGTAAAGCGGCTTTTGAAGCCGAAACTCAGGCCAGAGAGATTGTTTTTGCGGCCAAGGAAGAAGCCATTAAAATCCGGGCGGCGGCCGAGGACGAAGCCAGGAGGTTACGTCAGGAAGTAGTGGAACTGGAAAGACGTCTGGCCCAGAAAGAAGAGGCTTTAGATCAAAAAACGGCCAGCTTAAATTCGCAGCTGCAGCAGACCGAACAAACCCGGGAAGAAGTTGAAAAAATTAAAGCTGATCAGCTTGCGCGGTTGCAAAAAATTGCCGGCCTGTCCGTTGACGAAGCCAAAGAAAAAATTCTATCAGCCGTCGAAGAGAGTTCCCGAAGCGAAGCCGGAAAGATGATCAGGGCAGTTTTAGACGAAGCCAAAGAAGAGGCCGATACTAAAGCCAGGGAAATTATTGTTTCCGAAATGATCCATGGAGCCACGGACCTGGTGGCGGAATATACCGTTTCTACAGTGACTGTTCCTAATGAAGAAGTTAAAGGAAGAATTATCGGTAAGGAAGGCCGCAATATCCGGGCTTTTGAGAAAGCGACCGGAGTGGATGTAGAACTAGATGAAGAAGGAGTGATTAGACTTTCCAGTTTTGATTCTGTCCGTCGGGAGGTTGCCCGGGTTTCCCTGGAACGCTTGATCCGGGATACCAGAATCCAACCCGCAAGAATAGAAGAAGTGGTAGCTCAGGTTAAGCGGGAAATTGAAAGAATTATTGCGGATGAAGGGGAAAAATTATGCCACAGTGTCGGAGTCTATAATCTGCCGCGGCCGATTGTGGAGCTCCTGGGAAAATTCAAATACCGTTTCTCTTATGGCCAGAACATGATTGTTCATACCACGGAAGAAACAAAAATCGGGATTGCCATCGCGCAGGAAATCGGTGCGGATGTAAATATCGTTCGTCTGGGATGTTTACTTCACGACATCGGAAAAGTTATTGATTCCGAGGAAGGATCACATGCTGCCTTGGGGGCTCAGTTTTTGCGCAAGTTTGGCATTCCAGAGAAAGTTATTGCCTGTGTCGAAGAGCATCATGAAGAAAAACCTTTCTCTTCGGCTGAGTCGATGATCGTCTATCTGGCTGACGCTATTTCCGGATCACGGCCAGGAGCCAGATATGAAGACCTGGAAAGATATTTGACACGCATGAAACAACTGGAAGAGATTTGTAAAAGTTTTTCGGGAGTTTCGGAGGCTTGGGTTTTTCAAGCCGGGCGGGAAGTTCGAGTCCTGGTTTCTCCGGAAAAAGTTAACGATAACGAAGCAGCTGCCATTGCCTTTAAAATTAAAGAGCGAATTGAACAGGAAATTAAGGAATTTCCGGGGCAAATTAAAATTACGGTCATCCGGGAGCTACGGGTGGCTGAAACCGCCAAATAATAGATAATGGCCGCAAAAAAAGTTCTTCTAATCGCCTTGGGATTATTCATCCTTATGGCCACAGTTGTGGGAGCAAAATACTTGGCTGATAAACAATCTCCGGAGTTAGGATCACTTCAGATCGATTCCATCCCTAGCACTGAAGTTGTCATTGACGGAAAAGCCGTGGGAAAAACGCCATATCTGGCAGAAAAAATAAAGCCAGGTGAATATCAAATAAAACTTCAGGCTTGGGAAAATAAAGTAAAAGTATTGCCGGGAGTTTTAACTTATGTCAGCCAAGAGCTGGCCTCTTTGCCAGAAGATTCTGCCGGCCAGATTCTGACTTTGGAAAAGCTACCGACGGATCGTTTTTCGGAGCTAGCTGTTGTTTCTGATCCTGACGGGGCTTCAGTATCAATTGATGGTTTGGAAAAAGGACGGGCCTCGGCGGTTTTTAAAGATCTAACTTCGGGAGACAAGGTAGTAATCATTTCTTTGTCCGGTTACGCTGATCAGATTATTCATGCCCGGCTCGTTGCCGGTTTCCGGCTAAATGCAATTGTGAAACTGCGCAAATTAACCTTTGAACCGCAGCGGCAAATCAAATCCACCGCGGAACTAATTGCCAGCCCCAGCTCAGACTTAACCGAAACCAGCGCCTTGATCGCTTCAAGTTCGGCAACAGTTAAAGACAACCCGCTGGGTTTTGTCAGGGTTAGAAAAACTCCTGATTACACGGCTGAGGAATTAGGAAAAATTTATCCCGGCGAAAAGTACCCCGTAATGATGCAGAATGATAATTGGGTGGAAATTCGCTGGAAAGATAAGGAAGGTTGGGTCGCAAAGGATTATTTATTGATAACGTAGATCGTCGTAAAGAGCATTAAACCCAAAACGGTGGCGGTAATGATCAGGGCTTTGTCAGACAACAAAACTTTCTCCGGCGACTCGCCCTCATTCTTTTCATAAATTAACTGTAAGTAGCGCATAATTCCATAAATGACTAACGGAATTGTCAACATGATCCACTTTCTCCCCTGCAACGCGTCTAAATTATATTGGTCAAAAAGGTCGCCAATGCGCTGGCGCAAAATAGGGGGACGCTGCAAAAAAGTGTAAAACGCGTAGGTGATCCAGGCGGAGTTGGCAAACATCGAAATATAGACATCAAGCATTTTTTCACTGTAGCGGGACAGGGTTGCCCGGGTTTTAATTGGAACAGTTCCGCTCCAGCCGGAAAGCAAAGTCAGTTCCGACCGGCGTTTACCGATAGCCAAGAACAAAGAGACTGAAATAACTGTCAGGAATAACCAGATATCAATATGAAAGCCGGTGGCAATTTCTCCGGCAAAAACCCGCAGAATAAAACTTCCGGCAATGGCCAAAATATCCAGCAGGATGACATTTTTCAAATACATGCTGTAGGAAAATTGCAGAAGATAAAAGGCAATTATCGTAAAAAAGAAAGCGGTGCTAATAGTTGCCGCCATTATTAAGGCAATAATGCTGGCCAGGATTGCGGCGGTAATTGCCAGTTTTTGATTTAATTTTCCGCTAGCCAGAGGGCGATTCTTTTTAAACGGATGAAGCCGGTCTTTTTCCAGATCACGAAGATCGTTAAAAATGTACATGCTAGAGGAAGCAGCGCAAAAAGCCAAAAAGGCGACAAAGCTGGTAAGTAGTAATTGCGGATTAAGAATTTCGCCGGTGAAAAAAATTGCGGCAAAAATTGTCAGATTTTTTATCCATTGACGGGGGCGGGCTTCCCGAAAAAGGTAGTAGAGAGTTTGAGCCATAAAATTAATCCTCCAACAACAATAGCGACAACCAGAAAAGTAAAGAATTTCTGCTTGGCATTAACATTCAGGGCAATTATCCCCAATATAGCAGAGACAAACCAGTAAAACAAGGCAATCCGCCGCTTACTCCAGCCGGCATCCAGGAGTCGATGATGAAGATGATTGCGGCTGGCCATCATAGGATTCTTTTTTGACAAAAGATCAGCAGTCTTAACAAAAATGGCATCAATTAAAGGAATACCCAACACTAAAATTGCCGTACCCAGTTTCGCCGTAGTGAGAATAGCCAAGGTTCCCAATAAAAACCCGGCCAGAGATTTACCGCCATAGCCCGGCATAATCTTTTGGGGGAAAAAATTCCAGGGAAGAAATCCCAGGTAACTTCCGGCGGTAACGAAAGCCAGAGCGGTTCCTGTCCAGGCCGGGAAATTATCAATCGAAATCAGATTAAACGAGAGGATACCAATAAAAACTGCGGAGATAGCTACAAATCCAGGCAACTGTCCGTCAACACCTCCACTCCAGCCAACCATATTCATACACCAGGCCAGCCAGATAATGGCCAGCAGATCAGCCACCGGCAAGATGCTGTGTTTTCCTAAGAATTCAAAAGACCAGCGGATGGTGTCAAAATGCATGACCCCGCCGCTTATTGGATTGGTGATGAAACCAATGCCAGCCCCGCCGGCGACAGCCAGAATCGCCGCCAGAATATTTACCCCGAAACGAATATACGGATGGACATCACGATAGTCGTCAATTAAACCGACGGCTACCAACAATCCCGCTCCCAGCAGAATACCCACAATTCCTTTGGCAAACGGAATAAACATCGCGGCTGTCAGCACTAATCCAAAATACAAAGCCAATCCGCCAGCCCGGGGAATAATTCTTTGTTCAGTGTGGGCGGGGTGAGGTCTTTTTGTCGGATCGTCAATAAGGCCGAAATAGTTTGCTATCTGGATGACAGCTGGAACTGAGATAAAAGTTAAGATTGCAGAAATAAGGAGGGGTAAGAAAGCAATGTTTTTAAAAAGCGGCCAGTTCATTTAATCAAATTAATAATATTTACTGTGGTAATGGCAGCTAAAAGAGAAACAAGGGCGGCAGTACCGCCGAGGAGGTAGGAGCTAACCCGGTCATTGACATGAAAGTTAATTGCCAGGCCAAAATTGAAAATTCCCAATAATAAAGTTCCGGCCAGGGGAATAAAAATATAACTTTTAGCCGCCAGCTGGTCTTCACCCCAGTTACGGCTGTAGAAAAGCGGAATTTGGCTCGGAAGCAGGCGGAAATTAAACGCTGCAAAAATCGTTGCCAGAAGCAGAGGGACAAACCACACAATTATGAAAAGCCGGATAAAATTATCCGCCGCGGCGCTTTGCGACCAGGTAGTAAATTTTTCTTTGGCCCGGAAGTCTTGAAATTTCCGAAAGCCCGTCGGGTTAAAATCAGGTCGTTTGAATGAGCGGCTGGTTTTAAATTTTGGCATAAATGCGCCGGATGCCGGCAGAAACAGCTTCTTCCTTAATTATTTTAAACCTTCCGATTTCTTTGGTGTTGGCCACATGCGGGCCGCCGCAAATTTCTTTGCTGAAATTTCCAAAAGAATAAACCGTTACTTTTTCCGGATATCTTTCTTTGAAAAACGCCAGCGCGCCTGACTTGATCGATTCGTCATAGGTCAAAATTTCTTTTTTTTGTTCCAGGCCTTTGGCAATTTGTTCATTAACAATATCTTCTACCCGTTTAATCTCTTCGGGAGTCAGTTTTTGCGGATGAGAAAAGTCGAAGCGAAGGCGTTCACTGGTAAGATTGGATCCTTCTTGATGAACATGTTCTCCCAAGACTTGCCGTAACGCGGCCTGAAGAAGGTGGGTAGCACTATGATATCTGGTTACGGTTTCGGAGTGATCGACTAAACCGCCTCTAAACATCCCGGCGGAGGCGGTTCTTGAAAGCTCCTGATGTTTTTGAAATTCATTTTTAAATTCTTCCTGATCAACTTTTTGTCCTTTCTGGTTAGCCAGCTCTGCTGTTAATTCCCAGGGAAAACCAAAAGTTTGAAATAAATTGAAGGCGTCTCTACCAGTAATAGTATTTATTTTTTCAAATTCCCGCAGACCTTTATCTAACGTTTTTTCGAACCGCTGGATTTCTTCTAAAAGTACTTTGCTGATCATCTCACGGTTCGAAACAAGATCAGGGTAAACTCCGGACATTATTTCAATAAAAATACTGGCAATTTCGTTTAAACTTTCTGGATTGATTCCAAGTTGCTTTGCCTGAACAACTGATCGACGGATCAAACGGCGAAGGATATAACCTTGTTGTTTGTTTGACGGCAAAACACTATCGGAAATGGCAAAAACAGACGCGCGAATGTGATCAGCGATAATTCTAAATGATCTTAAGTTTTGCTTATATTTTTTTCCTGAAAGTTGTTCCAGTCTTTCGATGACCGGCATCCAAAGTTCTGTAAGGTAGTCATCGTCAAAACCGTTAACCACAGCTAAAGTTCTTTCTAACCCCATTCCGGTATCAACATTTTGTTGCTTCAGTTTTTCAAACTTTCCATCAGTAGTTTTGTTATATTCCATAAAGACGTTGTTCCAAATTTCAGAAAATTCGCCGCTATTCATTTTGTAATGCATTTCGGTATCGGGGCCGCATGGGCCAGTTTCTCCTGCTGGGCCCCACCAGTTATCCTTTTTGCCTAAAAACTTAATTCTGTCTTTTGGTATACCCAACGACTCCCAAACTTTAGCGCTAAATTCGTCTTTAGGCGCATCTTTATCGCCGGTGAAGCAGGTAATTGTTAAATTATTGGGGTCAAGCTTTAAGTCTTTTGTTAAAAATTCATAGGACCACTCAATGGCCTCCTTCTTGAAATAATCTCCTAAAGACCAATTGCCAAGCATTTCAAAAAAAGTGTGGTGAATGGGATCACCGACTTCGTCGATATCGTCAGTGCGGATAACTTTTTGAACATCAACCAGACGCTTACCGGAAGGATGCGGTTGACCAAGTAAGTATGGTACCAGGGGATGCATACCGGCCGTAATAAAGAGAACCGAGGGGTCGTTTTCCGGTACAAGGCTAGCGCTGGGAATAACTCCGT
This sequence comes from Patescibacteria group bacterium, assembly GCA_023380635.1. Taxonomy (NCBI): domain Bacteria; species Patescibacteria group bacterium. Next base: position 361,164 of record JAMCRP010000001.1, on the reverse strand, counting down.
GTCCGCGGTCTTTCCAAAACGCCAAAAACTTATCTCGTAGCTCCAAATGAGTCATGAGTCAATTATACACGAATTGAGGCTATTTGTGGCGTTTTATACCCTTAAACAAACGGGGTTTAGCAGAAGCTTTTTCAATTTGTTTGCCCAGCGAGGCGACAGCTACGCCGAGCTTGTCCACCTTCTCCACGACGGCATCTTTGGCGGCGTCGCTAGCTTCACCAATAGTCATACTGGAAACTTCGTCCTTAACTTTCTGAACTTCATCCACGACAGTTTCATATTCTTCGGAGAGATTTTCCCGGACATCTCCCAAAGCATCCTCCAGTTGATCGAAAAAATCGGGATATTTTTCCCGGACATTATCCCGGATTTCCTTGCCCTTTTTAGTTCCGAACAGAAAAGTTATTCCGGCACCAAGAGCCGCGCCGATGGCTAAGCCGGTTATTAAGCCTCCGCTACTTTTGTTTTCGGACATATTAGTCTTTCTCCTTCGGTCTTTTCTCTGTTAAAGCTTTAACAATGGCTGATCCGCCTTTCACACCTAATAGCATTGTTGATAAAGTGCTTATCGGTTTGCTGACGGACTCGGAAATAACCCCAGTATCGTCCAGAACTTTGTTAGCTTTCGTCAGGGTTTGGCGAAACTCTCGCAGGATAAAATACACCTGCACGCAGATAATCGAAAGCATAACGGTAATGATGACGATGACAAAAACGAGAAGAAATTGGGTTGCGTCTACCATAGGCAGTTCATTTTTCTAAGCGTAAATTCCGGGTAATTGTTGTTTGCCGGTGGAATTTGTTGCTTGCAATAATAGTAATGGTGTTGAGGCCGGGTGTCAAGTCAATTTTAGTGCTGAAAGTTCCGTTTTCGTTAATACTAACGGCTTGATTATTAATCATTAAAGTAGCGTCGGGATCGGTTTTTCCGGTTACTTCAATTTCGTCGGTGTTAACGACGGCGTTTTTAGCCGGAGTGTCCAGAGCCAGGGCCGGAGAGCCGGCAAAACTGAGGTAGGAATAGACCAAATAGACAAAAAATAAAATTACCAGGATCATGACCCCGACTCCGGTAAACGATAATGAAGAAAAAGGAGACTTGGGCGTCGGCGGAGCGGGATTTTTCACTGGCAGGGTGGAAATTTTTTCTTCGTTAACCTGGCGGCGGTAGAAAGCCAGAGTATCGTCGACGGACAGTCCTAAAAAAGCCGCGTAATTTTTAATAAAGCCTTTAGTAAAAGTCCCCGGCGGCAGTTTGGAGAACTCGTTTTTTTCCAGAGCTTCCAGAAACTTCCGGCGGATTTTGGTGGCTTTTTCCGCCTGTTCTAAAGTTAATTTTTTCCGGTTACGGGCATTAGTCAGAATGTCTCCAACAGTAGTCATAAAAGTTATCTCCTAAGCGGGTTCGGAGGAAGTCTCTGTGGTGGTTGCTTGACCTTGGTTGGCGAAATATTCATCGGCGTTTCTCACCAACACATCTCTTGGTTTACTTCCTTCGCCCGGCCCCACTATACCTAATTCTTCCAAAGTGTCAAGGATGCGGGCGGCGCGGGCATAGCCGATGGAGAGTTTTCTTTGTAATAATGACGCTGAAGCGCGGTCATACTGGCAAACAATCCTGATTGCCTGATCGACCAGAGGATCGCCTCCTGATGCGGTTGTTTGTTTGCCGCCCGGTCCGGATTTAGTGATTGTCTGCATAGAAGTAACCTCTTCGGTATATTGCACCGGCTCACCGCGGCTTTTGAGCCAATCAACCAGCTTGTGAACTTCACCGTCAGAAACAAACGCGCCCTGGATCCGGCTAGGTTTGCTTTGATCCGGAGGAATATAGAGCATGTCGCCTTTGCCCAGTAATTTTTCCGCACCGGGGGTATCAATAATAACCCGTGAATCAATCATGGAGGTCACATTAAAGGCCATGCGGGCGGGAATATTGGCTTTTATTAAACCGGTTAAAACATCAACGCTTGGCCGTTGGGTGGACAGAACTAAGTGAATTCCGGTGGCCCGGGCCATTTGCGCCAGACGGCAAATAGCATCTTCAACCTCAACCGGGGCAAACATCATAACATCGGCCATCTCGTCAATGAAAATTACCAGGTACGGTAGCGAGGTGAACCCGGCCATTTCGTTGTAACCTTCCAAGTTGCGTACACCGACTGAAGCGAAAAGTTTATACCGGCGCTCCATTTCGGTAATCGCCCACTTTAGAGCCGACAGAACCTTGTCCACTTCAACAATAACCGGTGTAAGCAGATGGGGAATACCGTTATATAAGGATAGTTCCACGCGTTTCGGATCGACCATAATCAGTTTTAGTTCCGAAGGAGAATTGCGGTATAAAAGCGAAGTGAGAAAAGCGTTAATGGCCACCGATTTACCGCTGCCGGTAGAGCCGGCAATAAGTAAATGCGGCATTTTGGCAATGTCGGCTACTTTGGGGTTGCCGGAAACATCCAGACCCAAGGCAACGGCCAATTTACTCTTTGACTGCTGCATGGCGTCAGATTCCAGCATTTTTCGAATACTGACAAACTCCGGTGAACGGTTGGGGATTTCAATCCCAACCATGCTGCGGCCGGGAATCGGGGCTTCAATCCGCAACTGTCCCGGAGCTGCCAAAGCCAAAGCCAGATCATTTTGCAGCGTGGTAATCTTGGATAATTTGGTTCCCAGGGCAATTTCCAGGGCGTACTGGGTGACGGCCGGGCCGGTATTGACCTCGGCCACATGGGCGGTAATGCCAAAAGACTCCAGAGTGTTTTCGATAACCGTGGCGTTGTGTTTAATGTCTCCCCGGTCAGCTTTGCCGCCGGCGCTGTCGGATAAAAGTGACAGCGGCGGATATTCCCAGATTTTGGCTTCGCCGTTTTCAGTCGGAGGAGCATTTTGAATCATGCGTTCCGGTTGCTGAGCAGCGGCCGTTAGTGGCGGTGGAGTGTTAATTTTTGGACCCTGAGCCGGCGTGGGTGCCGGCGCGCCTGGTTTAGTATTAATTCCCGGCTGGTCTTTAACCTGACTGTCTTTAATAAAAACCGGGGCGGGTTTTTTGCCCGGCCGGGCGAAAAATTTGGCCACGGCGCCAATGATATCGCCGATAATTTCGACGACTTCGCCAAAGGAAAGTTGGAAAAGAATGGTGGCGCCCAAAAGAGCTAAGAGCAAAAGGATGAAAAAGACCATGATGCTTAGAGGAATGAGAGTATAAATTGTCTGAAAAACACTGGTACCAAAATTTCCCGATTGTGACAAGCCTAAAAGAGCGGTGACAATTAAGAAATATCCTAAAACCGCATTGGTCTTCGCCAGGGAAATTTTAATTTTGGCAAACATTAAAGCCAGCTGCAGGAGAGTAAAAACTAAAAGAATCCGGCCCCAGCCAAAATAAAGCGAAAATAGAGCGTTAATCCGGCTTAGAATTTTCCCCTCAGGAAGAATCAGGGAAACAACTACTAAGACCGCAGTTCCGAACAATCCCAGGGCAACGATAGAATAGATTGTCTGTTTACGAAGTTTTAGCTTGAACGGAGATCTCCTTCGGCTCATAGGCAGTAAATTATGCCCTTTCAATATACCATTTCTCTGCCTATTTTTACACTTCAACAATTACCGGAAGGATCAGGGGGCGGCGGTGGGTAGCTTCGAAGAGAAATTTCTCGAGATGGTCAGTGATGTGTCGGCGTAAAAAGCGGAAGTCAGACATGGGCCCTTGGTGGTCGGCGAGGGTGTCCCGGACGACTTGTTTGGCTTCACCGATTAGCTCATCTGACTCTTTCATATAGACAAATCCCCGGGAAACAATATCCACATTGCCCACAATCTTGCCCGTGGCTTTTTCTACCGGCACAATGACCATAACCACTCCGTCCGCGGACATAGTTAATCGGTCGCGAAGAACAACATTGCCAACATCACCAACGCCCAGACCATCAATCAAAATATTTTTCACTTCTACAAAGCCGTCGACTTTGGCTTTGCCACTCTCGATGTTAACTATCTGGCCTTCGGACGGAGTAATAATCTGTTCCGGTTTATAGCCGCTATCGATCGCCAGTTTGGCGTAGTGTTTAATATGTCTAATGGTGCCGCCAATTGGCCAGACATATTTTGGTTTGACTAAATTAAGCATAAGTTTCAAACCGTCCGCGGCTTCGTGGCCGGAGACATGGACATCGTCCAAGATGGCGGAATAATATACTTCGGCTCCGGCTTTAATGAGGGTGTCAATCAGCTGGTCGACAGCCGATTCGCTGCCGGGAATCGGATCCTGAGAGAAGACCACCACATCACCTTCGTTAATTTTTATCTTATGTTCGCCGTTGGCAATTCGAGAAAGAGCAGAATTGTCCTGTCCTTGAGAGCCGGTCGCCAGAACCATGATTTGGTTTGCCGGATAGCGGCTAACATCCTCAATCCGAATAATCTTGTCTTTGGGCAAAGTCAGATAGCCCAGGCGAACGGCTACCTCGGCGTTTTGTTCAATGCTTCTTCCGGCAAAAACAATTTTGCGGTTATGTCTTTGGGCCACATTGACGGCCTGTTGAATGCGGCTGATATTTGATGATGTTGTTGTAATAAAAAACTTTCCCCGGCATTTTTGGATTTGTTGTTCAAAAGTTTCCTCAATTTTTTGTTCCGAGAGGGTGTAGCCGGACTTTTCTACCCGGACGCAGTCGGACATTAAAAGTTCCACGCCGTTATATCCGGCGTTGGCAATCTTTTGCACTTCCGTTGGGTAGCCGTCAACCGGGGTCCAGTCAAACTTAAAATCAGAACCGTAATAGACGACACCGGCCGGAGTTTTAATAATCAGGTTCGAGGAGTCGGGAATTGAGTGAGCGACATGAACAAAACTGACGGAAAAACTGCCCGCCTGGATAGGACTTTTTAAGTCAGCAACGCGCCAATCAGCCTTGATGCCGGCCTCTTCGCATTTAATCTGGGCAAGACCGATGGTTAACTTTGTGCCGTAAATAGGAATTCGTGGTAACTCCGGCAGTATGTAGGGTAAGGCTCCGCGATGGTCCTCGTGGCCATGGCTTAAAAACATCGCCCGGATCTTATTCTTTTTATCCTTCAGGTAGGTGATGTCGGGGATGATCAGATCGATCCCAGGCATATTTTCGTCGGGAAAGGCGATACCGCAATCGACAATAATAATATCCTGGTCGGTTTCAAAAACATACATGTTTTTGGTGACATCGACACCGCCCAGGGAAATAATGCGCAGTTTTTCGCCTTTAGCCTGGAAAGTCTGCATTTGTTGTTTTGGTTTCGGTCTGCTAAAAAAAGCCATGTCCTTTAAAAATTCTAATAATTAAGAAACAAGATACAAACTAATAACTAATATTTAATATTTAATAATTTGAATTTGATTTGTTTCTTGTCTCTTGTTTCTTGGTTATTAATTTAGACTAGTTTGAGCTGCTCGCTATCTTTTTTCTCTTCCTTCGCTTCAGTTTTTTGTGTCGCTTCGTGTTTGTCTACCAACTCTTTTAGCTTGGCGAAATCGTCTTTGAATGTCTGCATCACGTGCGGATCGCGCAGGGCCGCGGCCGGATGGAACATTGGGAATATTATACGAGTTTTGCCGTTCCATTTTATAGTCCTGGGTTGGCCGTGAATTCTGGTGATGCTGGCTCCTTGCCCCAGGAATTTATACATCGAGTATCTTCCCAGAGTGACGATAAACTTTGGATCGATAACTTCAATCTGTTCATCAAGAAATGGCCGGAAATACTCGATCTCCTGCGGAGTCGGGTCGCGGTTTTCCGGCGGCCGGAACTTAACAATATTGGTAATAAAAACATCTTTTTCGTTAAAGCCGTTGGCAGCCATGGTCTTGCGTAGTAATTGTCCTGACACGCCGACAAACGGCCGTCTTTGTTGGTTTTCATGAAAGCCCGGAGCTTCCCCAATAAACAGGACTTCGCTGTCCGGATTGCCCTCGCCGGGAACCGGGTTACTGCCAAAAGATTCCATCGGTCCGCCTTTGGTCGCAGCTATTTCTTTAGCTATTTCTTCTAGTTTCTGTTGTTTATCCATTATTGCGGCAGGTATTGCGGCAGGTTTTGTTCATTAATAGTTACTTGCTGCACTTCTCCCGAAACTATTTGTAAAGCGGTTTTGCGAACCATATTATTGATGGTCCGCTCTAAAGTCCGAATGCCGCCGTCAAAACCCAGCGGCCGGACAATTTTGGGCCAAACTGCCTGGTCAATGGAAAGTTTGTCCGCAGTCAGTTTGGCTTCTTCCAAAGCTCTAGGTAAGACGAAATCTTTTCCAATAGTGATTTTTTCTTCGTCAGAGTACGACGGCATAGAGATTAGTTCTAGTCTGTCGAGTACTGCCGTAGAAATATTCGTCGAGTTGTTGGCGGTCACAATGAAAAGCACTTCAGATAGATCAAACGGGTAATCGAGAAAATGGTCCGTGTAGGCGCTATTTTGGCCGGGATCCAATAGTTCTACTAATACACCCATAATTGTAGCTCTGGCAGCCTCATCCACGCGGTCAATTTCATCAAGTAAAATAACGGGATTTTTGGTGCCCGCCCGGCGCAGGGCTTTGATAATCGCTCCTGGTTCGGCATCCGGGTAGGCTCTTGATTGTCCTCTCAGGTACAACGCATCGCCAATGCCGCCAAAGGGAATTCTTTCAAATTTGCGTCCCATGGCTTCGGCCACGGAAGAAGCTAAAGTTGTCTTGCCGGTACCAACAAGACCAATTAAAGCCATAATCGGCGCCCGGCCGGAAGGGTTTAGTTTTCTTACGGCTAAATATTCTAAAATTCTTTCCTTGGCGCTTTGCAGGCCGTAGTGTTTTTTGTTTAGTAATTCCTTAGCATGATTTAAATCGAGAATGTCGTCTGATTTTTTGTTCCAGGGCAGGGCAGTGATCCAGTCAATGTACCGGTTGGTGTTATCAAACTCCACAACATAATTTCCGCCCATTTTGGCGATCCGGTCGAGCCGTTCGACCATGCCTTTAGCTTTTTCCAGCAACTCCGGCGGTAGTTGGACGCTTCCTATCTTTTGTTGTAGTACAGCAATCTCTCCAGTCTGAGGGTTATCCATAGAATCAGTATATCATCAAGGAGCGCTATCTTTTCCGGGGGACTTTGTCGCCTTCGGCGCGGGCTTTGGAAATGCCTATGGCCACGGCTTGTTTACGGCTTTTGACCTTTTTGTTGCTGTGGCCGCCGATTTTCAGTTCTCCCAAGCCATACTGGTGCATCACCTTAGAAATGGTTTTTTGCGCCTTCTTGCCGTATTTAGCCATGAGAAAAATATTAGATAACAACATTAATAGGGCAATAGGAAGGAAGTAAGAAAGGTTTAATATCGGTCTCGTCTTCCGCCGCGATTTCTGTCAAAGCCGCCTCTGCCGCCGAAGCCACTGCGTCTTGGTCCGCTAAAACCGCCGCGTGGTCGGAAGCCACCCGGTTGCTGGCCCATTGGCGGTTGAGCGTTTTCGTCTTTCGGGCCCCAGTACATAGCCAGGTTAAGCCGGCCCATTTCGTCAATTTCCATGACCCGGACTTTCACTTTCTGGCCAATGTGGACCACTTCTTCCGGGTTGCCCACATAACCGGAAGTCATTCTCGAAACATGAACCAGACCCTCTTTGCCGGGCAAAACTTCGACAAAAGCGCCAAACGGTAAAATGCGTTTTACTTCGCCTTCAAATTCTTCGCCGGGTTGCAGTTCCCTTGTTTGACCGTCAATCCAGGCTCTGGCCTGTTCGACGGCAGCTTCATCGATGGCGGAAATGGTCACCGTGCCGTCATCCTCAATGTCCACGGCGGCGCCGGTTGTCGCGATAATGTTTTTGATGTTTTTGCCGCCCGGGCCAATGACTTCCCCGATTTTGTCTACCGGGATTTTCATCGTGACCACTTTCGGCGCGTATTGGCTGACCGCTTTACGGCTTTCCGGAATTACCACGAGCATTTTCTTTAAGATTTCCAGCCGGCCTTCGCGGGCTTGAGCCAAAATTTCCTTAACCATTTTCATGGTCAAGCCGCGGAATTTATCATTTAATTTAATGTCCAACTGAATGGCAGTAATGCCTGTTTCGGTTCCGGCAACCTTAAAATCCATGTTGCCGTAAAAATCTTCTTCACCGCGCAGGTCGGTTAAAATCGCATATTCACTCGTGCTTTCGGCAATCAGACCCATGGCCACGCCTGAAACGGGAGCCAAAATCGGTACACCCGCATCCATCAGAGCCAAAGTTGAGCCGCAGGTCGAACCCATAGAACTCGAGCCGTTTTGTGACAAGACTTCAGAAACCACGCGGATGGTGTAAGGGAATTGTTCCTCAGTCGGGATGACCGGTTCCAAAGCTCTTTCAGCGAGGGCACCGTGGCCAATTTCCCGCCGGCCTAAACCGCCAATGCGGCCCACTTCACCGGAAGAATACGGCGGGGCATTATAGTGATGAATGTATCTTTTTTCTTCCATGCCTTCCGCCGTCTCAATCCATTGTTCCAGAGAAGGATTTGCCAAAGTGACCACGGAGAGCACTTGGGTTAAGCCTCTTTGGAATAAGCCGGAACCGTGGGTGCGGGGAAGCAGTCCTACTTCGGCAGAAATCGGGCGGATATCCGCGAATTTCCGGCCGTCAACCCGTTTTTTGGTTTCCAGGGTCTTTTTGCGCAAAGCTTTTTTAAACAGATAATCGACAATTTGGGGAATCTGGTTTTTGTTAGGATTTTCCGCGTACTCTTCAGTTAAAGCCTTTTTATATTCTTCCACTCTCGAGCCGTCCATCTTACTCTCCGGGCTTTTGATTTCGACAAACTCTTCAATTTCTTTGCCATGCTTTTTTTCAATTTCGTGGATCAGGTCCTCGTCCAAAGCTATGGATTTGTAGGGATATTTATCCTGGCCGGCTTCTTTTTGGATATCTTTAATAAACTCCACAATTTTTTGGTCTTCTTCCAGGGCTTTTTCCACGGCAGTATTAGCTTTGTCTTCCGGCAGCTGCTTGGCTCCGGCTTCAATCATAATGACGCCGTCGGCGCTGGAAGAAACGACCAAATCTAAATCAGAAAATTCCATTTCCGGGGTCAGAGGATTAACCACATACCCGGCATCATCTTTGGAAACATATCCCATCCGGACAGCCGCGACCGGCCCGTTCCAGGGAATGTTGGAAACAGCCAAAGCCATAGAGACCGCATTTAAAGCCAAAACATCATGATCGTTGGCGTTGTCGGTGGAAAGCAAAGTCACAATAATCTGAACTTCGTTAGCCATGTCTTTAGGGAAGAGCGGGCGAATGGAGCGGTCAATCAACCGGTTGGTTAAAATGGCCTCATCGGTCGGGCGGCCTTCGCGTTTGACCCAGCGGGAACCCTTAATGATGCCGCCGGCGTAAAGCCTTTCCACAAAATCGACGGTAACCGGAGCTCCGCCATCACTGTAAGCTTTTTCGGCGCCAAGCATAACAGTGGCTAAAACCTCAGTATCGCCATAGCGGGCGATCACCGACGCGTTAGCTTGTGGTGCCACTTTATTAATTTCGAAAGAGAGTTCGCGTCCTGCGACTTCAATCTTTTTCGTGATACTTTTTTTCATTCAGTTCTATTCGTGGACAAAGAAGAAGAAAAATTCTTTTACTTCGTCAACTCTAATGCAGCCACGATTTTGGTGTATCTATCGTTTGCTTTCTTCGAGAGGTAGTTTAACAGACGGCGCCGCTTGGACACAATAGTCAAAAGGCCCCGGCGCGAATGGACATCGTGGCTGTGCTTTTTGAGATGTTCCGTAAGATTTTGAATTCTCTGAGTTAAAAGGGCCACCTGGACTTCCGGAGAACCGGTATCGCCTTTGCCCTGCGAGAATTTCTCGATAATCTTTTTCTTGTCGTCAAGCTGTAAAGCCATATCTGTATTTTACCTTATCTTAATTTTCTTGTCCAGAAGCGCTTCTAACTAACTGAAGTGCCTTTGTAAGATTTGGGGCCGAGCCAGTCGGAAGGAACGCCCTGGTTACTGGACGCTGGTTGCTGATTATTAGTATTTAGTATATTTTGTGGTTGGACTGGATTGGCCTGGGTAGGTGGGACTTGGTTCATATTTGGTTGAACAGCCGGCTGCTGAGGAGCAGTTTTGGGTTTAGCGCTTCTCAGGCAGATAGCCGCGGCTTCAAAGGTGGCAGCCGCCACTTTCGGTGACTGGAAATTTTGGGTGGCAGCCCGAATACCCTGATATAAATTCCCGGCGATGTCGGTGTCGATCTGCGCATTCACGGCCCGCAGGAAAAAGGTCACGATTTCCGAGATGGAAGCGGCGTCCGGTTCAACCAGATTAAATTTGCCGTAATCTTTGTTCGGATCATGATTATCGATGTTAATAATCGGGGTTGAAGCTAGCAAATTGGCGTCATAAAGCTGACCCAGCTGGGTCGGTTCCAAAACTTCCACGGTAAAAATCAAATCGGCGGCAGCACCGGTAAAGCTAAAGGTAAAATTCTTCGGATCCGGGGCGTAACCTTCGCGCGGAGTAATTGTCAGTTTGAAAGCGTCATCCAGGGTTCCGGCCTGACCCTGGTCTTCCAGATAGGTGACTTTTTCAAAATCGCCCAGGTTGTAAGGTTTATAAGTTAACAACAGATTCTTTCCGGCCAGGCTGGTTTTAACTTGATCGATACCCACCAAATTGGCGACCTCGACCAGAGGTTGAGATTCCATCGCCACGGTCACGTCTTTGCCCATTTTAGCCATTGCCAGATATAAAGCTAAAGTAGAAGCCATGGTGTCGACGGAAGGGTTGGTGTGGGTTAAGATAAGCACCCGGCGGGCGCCGGCGACTAAATTTTGAATTTGTTGCAGGTCCTCGTTGGTCATACAATTCTATAGGCCATTATATCATCTCCGGCCCGGAAGTCAATTTGAGGCTCCAGTAAAATCCCGCACTCTTTACCTTTTTCGACCTTATTGGTCTCTTCTTTGCCGGTTCGCAGGGATTTGATTTTGCTTTCGCCGACAGCCGTGTTTTCTCCTGAAACCCGGCGGGTTACCCGCACCAAATCGCCTCGCGCCACCCGTCCGTCAGTGACTTTGGTGCCGGCCACGCGCATTTTTTCGTAAGGAAACTCGGCAATAATTTCTCCCGTGCCCAAGACTTCCTCTGTTGTTTCCGGCGCCAGCATCCCGGCCGCCGCGTCTTTAAGCTCATCGAGAAGTTCATAAATTATCTTGTATGTTCGCACTAAGACTTTTTCCGTCTGGGCAAGCTTGGTAGCAGCCGGAGCAACCCTCACATTAAAGCCAAGAATGATAGCTTTAGTCGGTTTGGCCAATAAAACGTCCGCCTCGCTGATTTCTCCGGTTCCGGACTGCAAAACATTAACATTGGCCGGAATTTGGGCGCTGAGAGCTTCCAATGAACCCAAAGTATCCGTTTTTAAAATCAAGTTAAGCGCGCCTTCTTCCGCTTTAACCTGAGGTTTGGCTTCTTTGGCCGCACCTACCGGCGGGACCTTCTGTAAACCTAAGACTTCTACCGGTGTGCCTGGCCCAGCTTCGGCAATATTTTTGCCCTGATAATCAATCAGCGCCCGGATTTTACTGGTCTGATTATCAATCGTAATTTCCTGGCCGACTTTCAGGGAGCCGCTTCGGATAACCAGTGTCGCCACCGGTCCGCGGTTTTTGTCCAGTTTTGACTCAATTACGGCAAATTCCAACGGACCGTTAGGGTCGCTTTTTATCTCGGCAATATCCGCGACTAAGCCGATTAAGTCCAGAAGTTCTTTAATGCCTTCTTTTTTCTTGGCGGAAATTTTAATAAAGGGTACGCTGCCGCCGTAAGTTTCCAGAAGAACGTTATGGCGCAATAAATCTTTAACGACTTTGTCAAAATTGGCTTCGGGCAAATCAATTTTGTTAATAGCCACGATGTAGGGAATTTTAGCAGCCTGGATAATTTTGATGCTTTCGGCAGTTTGCGGCATGACAGAATCGTTAGCGGCCACGACTAAAATCGCGATATCGGCAACATTGGCTCCGCGCGAACGCATTTGGGAAAAGGCTTCATGGCCGGGAGTATCAATAAAGGTAAGTTTTTTTCCGTCGGGAGTTTCTACCTGATATGCTCCGATGCCCTGAGTAATTCCGCCGTATTCTTTTGAAGCTACATCTGCACTGCGGATCGCATCCAGAAGGGTAGTTTTGCCGTGATCAACATGACCCAGGACGACAATAATGGGTGGTCGTGATTGCATAGAAATTGGGCGTTACTCGGCTGCATTTTGATTCTCGCTTTTCGCGCTTTGCTCGACTTCCGCTTTTTTCTCTTCTCTTTTTTCTTCGTCTTTTGTCCCTTCGGCTTTTACTTCATCTTTCTTTGCATACTCAGCTTTTCCTTTAATATCAATTTTCCATTCACCCAGAAGTTTGGCGGCCAAGCGGACATTTTGGCCTTCCCGGCCAATGGCCAGAGATAACTGATCGTCGGGGACCAGGGCAATGGCCGTTTTTTCTTCCTGGTTTAAGATGACTTCAATATCTTTGGCCGGAGCCAAAGCAGCAGCAATTAAAGCAGCAGTATCTTCCGTGTATTGAATAACATCCACTTTTTCATTGCCGCCCAGTTCGTTAATGACGGCCTGAACCCGGACGCCTTTTTGACCGACTGACGCGCCGACCGGATCAACCCCGGATTGGGTGGAGGCGACGGCCAGTTTGGTGCGGCCGCCGGCTTCGCGGGCGATCAGTTTAATTATGACAGCGCCCGATTGGAATTCCGGCACTTCCTTGCGGAAAAGTTCAACGACCAGGTTCTCGGAAGCGCGGGAAACGACCACTTCCTGGCCCCGGGCCGATTCGCGGATTTCTTTAATGTAAAAAATGAGTCTCTGGTTTAAGCGATAGTGTTCCGCCGGATTTTGTTCAGCAGGCGGCATGACGGCCTCTGCCCGGCCGATATCGATAATAATATTTGGTCCGTCAAAGCGCAGCACCATTCCGGAAACAGCGGTCCCGATTCGCTGCGAAAAATCTTCAATCACAGCCTTTTTCTCCGCTTCGCGGATTTTTTGGCGGAGAACTTGACCAGCAGTTTGGGCGGCAATCCGGCCAAAACCCGGTGGAGTGACATCTTCGCCCCGGGAGCCGTCTTCTTTCTTACGGTAAATTCTGGCTTCGCCGGTGTTCGAATCGACGGACGCGACAAACTGTTCCACTTCCACGACCTCGCCATACATAGCCCGGTCTTTGCGATAGGCCATAAGCATCGCTTCTTCAATGTTAGCCAAAATCGTCTCCACCGAGATATTGCGCTCGGAAGCGACTTGGTTTAAAGCTAAAGCAAATTCTGATCGGACTTGTGCCGGCATAAATTTATCAAAATAAAAGGCGGGATTTCTCCCACCTGCAATTCCTACCTAACTTGGATTTATTGTAACACTAGTAAAACCATCGCGTCAAGGAGTGGGCGGATTGTGGTATGATTCCCGACATGACAACAAGGTTCCGAGCGCCGGAAGGCCATCCGATTGATGTTTGTGTCGGAGGTAAGGACGGTGTCAGGCCGAAAAGAATCGGTAAAAGTATAGTAGAAATCGGGGATAACCATTTTGCTTACATAAGATTTAGAGGCCTAAGAAAAGAGATGACCATTAAAGATCGGTCTGATTATGGATCTATGAATAGAGCAACGGTAAATTACTGCGGAAGTTATTATGATGTTACCGAAAAGACGGGGGCTTTTGAGGTTCCGGGAATGCCGGGATCGGCAGTGAATTATGACGGCCCGTCAACTCGAGTTAAACTTTTCAACCCCGATTTTCTCAACCGCCAATTCTAACTCCCGCGAATAACGTTATTATTAACGTTTTTGATAATCTTGTTCTTTAAAACCACCCGCTTCTTTTTTTAGAGGATTTGCGCAGTTCTTCGAGAAGATCGCGCTGTTCGGAAGAAACTCGAGAGGGGATTTTGACTTTGACGCGGACATATTCGTCACCGACATGGCTGCTGTTTGGCAGCTTTACGCCTCGGCCGCGTAATCGAATCATGGTATCCGGTTGTGTTCCTGCCGGTACTTTAATAGTCACCGGACCATCAATAGTCGGGACCTCTAAAGTCGTCCCTAGAACGGCGCTGGGATAATCAATTTCGGACGTAACATAGATATTTGGTCCTTCGCGTTGGAAAGTTTTATCTGGTCTGACAGATAAGACAATATCGAAATTGCCAAAGCGGACCCGGGTGCCTTCATCGACACCAGCCGGGATTTTAATTTTCATTTCTTTGCCGTTGATTTCAATCTGTTTTTCCGCGCCTTTGACGGCATCCATGAAAGAAATTTCCAATTGATAGGCCGGCCGTCTTTGGCGTCTGGGACCCCCGGTGAAACCGCCGCCGAAAAACTGTTCAAAAATCTCAAACGGATCGGAAAAGCCGCCACCAAACGCGCCTTCAAAGGGATTTTCCCCGGCGTTGCCGCCGTAAGTTCGATACGAATAGGTAAATGGTCCTTGCTGGCCCTGTCCACCAAAACCTCCGGCAAAGGGATTACCTTGGAAGCCTTGGCCTTGTTGAAAAGCAGCTGATCCAAACTGATCATAGGTTTGGCGTTTTTGAGGATTCGACAAAACCTCGTACGCTTCGTTCACCTCTTTAAATTTCTCGCTGGCTTCCGGGGCTTTATTACGGTCCGGATGCCATTGCAGAGCCGCTTTGCGGTAAGCGGCTTTAATCTCCGCGTCCGTGGCGTTTTTGGAAACTCCTAAAGTCTGGTAAAAATCTTTATCTGCCATAAAAAAGAGTAATCACTAATATACAAATCAAAAGTAATATACAAATCTACGAATTAATTCGTATATTAGTATATTTGTCTAGAATTCGTATATTCGTGATTACTCTACAACCTCTCCCTCTACTGTCCCGCCTTTCTTGGGTTCTTCTTTTGGCTGTTCCTGACTATCCGGTCCGGCCTGGCCGCCTGAGGCGGGTCCGCCTTGGGCGGACTGCTGTGATTGGTACATTGCCTGGCCAATTTTCTGGAGGGATTGCGATAAGTCATCGGCTTTGGTCTTAATGGCGGCCAAATCTTCGCCTTTCATGGCTTCTTTGACGGCGGTAATCTTGTCTTCTACCTCTTTTTTGACCTCGGCCGGAACTTTGTCGCCGGCATCTTTGAGAGTCTTTTCAGCGGTAAAGACCAGACTGTCGGCATTATTTTTCGCCTCAATGCCTTCTTTTTTCTTTTGGTCCTCCGAAGCATGCATTTCCGCCTCTTTGGTCATCTTTTCCACTTCGTCTTTGGACAGACCCGTGGAACCGGTGATCTTGATGCTTTGCTCTTTACCCGTGGCCTTGTCTTTGGCCTTGACCGAGAGGATTCCGCTCGCATCAATATCGAAGGTGACCTCGACTTGAGGCACTCCTCTTGGTGCCGGGGGAATCCCGTCAAGGACAAATCGCCCCAGGGATTTATTATCCGCGGCCATCGGCCGTTCACCCTGGAGGACATTAATTTCCACCTGGGTCTGGTTGTCCGCGGCCGTGCTGAAAATCTGCGATTTGGACGACGGAATCGTTGTGTTTCTGGCAATTAGCGGGGTAGAGACTCCGCCCAGCGTCTCGATACCCAGCGTCAGCGGGGTAACATCCAGTAACAGGACATCTTTGACCTCGCCGCCAAGAACTCCACCCTGAACCGCCGCTCCCACGGCCACGACTTCGTCCGGATTAACACTCTTGTTTGGTTCTTTGCCGAAGAACTTCGACACCACTTCGACGACTTTGGGCATGCGGGTCATCCCGCCGACCAGCACCACTTCGTCAATGTCGCCGACTTTTTTATTGGCATCGGCGAGGGCTTTTTTGACCGGTTCCAGGGATTTTTGGATCAGGTCATCAACTACCTGTTCCAGTTTAGCCCGGGTCAGTTTCATGGTCAGATGCAGGGGGCCGTTTGGTCCCTGAGTAATAAAGGGCTGATTAATTTCCACTTCGGTGGCTGAAGACAGTTCGATCTTGGCTTTTTCCGCCGCCTCGCGTAATCTTTGCAGGGCCTGCGGATCTTTACGCAGATCGATCTGGTTTTCTTTCTTAAACTCGTCGGCGATGTAGTCGAGAATCTTTTTGTCGAAGTCATCGCCGCCCAGATGAGTGTCGCCATTAGTGGACTTTACTTCATACACTCCTTCACCTAGCTCCAGGATGGAAATGTCAAAAGTGCCGCCGCCCAGGTCATAAACGGCAATAGTGTGGGCGTTTTTCTTATCCAGGCCATAGGCCAAAGCCGCGGCCGTCGGCTCGTTAATAATCCGCAACACTTCCAGCCCGGCAATTTCCCCGGCTTGTTTGGTTGCCTGGCGCTGGGAATCGTCAAAATACGCGGGGACGGTAATCACCGCCTGGGTAACTTTGCCGCCCAGATAGCTTTCGGCGTCTGCTTTAATTTTCTGGAGGATCATGGCGGAAATTTCCTGCGGGGTAAAGGTTCGGCCTCCAACCTCCACATCAGCCATGTCGTCCCGGCCGGCTTTAATCGTGTATGGCAACCATTTAATATCATATTGCACTGACTGGTCGGAAAACTTACGGCCCATAAGCCGCTTTATGGAAAAGATAGTTTCTTTGGGTTTAAGGACCATCTGCCGTTTGGCGACATCGCCGACGACATGAGTAATCGGATCGACCACAGAAGGGATGACATTGCGGCCTTCAGCGCTATAAATAACTTTTGGGGCGCCGCCTTCCATGACTGCAACGCAACTGTTAGTGGTACCTAAATCGATGCCGATTATTTTGGCCATATTTTTTAAAAATTAAATAAATAACTAACTATCGCTATGGGACCCCTCGCTATTGCTTGGGGTGGTGGTGCTGACGACCACTTTTGCCGGCCGAATAATTTTCCCGTTTAGTTTATACCCTTTTTGTAAGATCCTGGTAACTTGGTGGTCTTCCTCTCCGGGTTCAACCTGAACTGCTTCCATGTCCGCCGGGTTGAATTCCTGCCCGGCAACCTCAATTTCCTCTAATCCATTATTTTTAAAAATGGTCTTCATTTTGTCAATAATAATTTTCAGGCCTTCATCCTGAAGATGTTCCTGGGCTTTTTCCAAGTCATCAACAATTTCCAGTAATTTTATGATTAACCCCTGATTGGCAAACTTGATAAATTCATCCCGCCAGGTCTGGGTTTGTTTTTCCAGATTTTGATAATCGGCCAGGGAACGCAAATACTTATTATTTAGTTCCGCCACCTGAGCTTCCAATTCTTCAATCTTTTTTTCCAGATTATGATCCTGAGCCTTGGTCATAAATTATCCCAGCAACTGATTAAGTAAATCCCCAAAATAATTCACGGCCGGGACCAGCCGCGGATAATTGAGCCGGTAAGGCCCGACGACGCCGATCGCGCCGTGATGTTTATCCGGAGTCCCGAAGTGCTGAAAAACTACAGCGCAGGACGAGAGATAGTCCGAGCCCAGATCTTCGCCCAAGAGGACATGGGTGATCTTGCCGGAATCGTCATTAGCCTGGCCGAAAATCTTGTTGAGATAATCAAAATGATCTAACAGAGACAAAACGTTGCGGGTTAAATCGATATCAAAAAATTCCGGCATGTCCAAAATGTTGGCGGTGCCAGAATAATAAATATCCCCGTCAGAATCTGCCGCGACGGCCAAAGATTGGGTGGTGGCAGCCAATTCCCGGGTGGCTTCGCGCAAAGCTTTTTCAAACTGGGTTTTATAGTCCATAACCTTCTCCTTAATTTTGACTTCGTCGGTAACGGAAAGATTTTTAGGCTGCATTAAGTTGGCAACATAAAGACGCAAGGCTTTGGGGGTGGGAGTGCGGCCGGCGCTGGTATGGATCTGTTTGAGATAACCTTTGTCCGTTAAAGCGGCCATTTCGTTTCTTAAAGTGGCAGGGGAGACACCGAGGGCGAATTTTTTGTCCAGCTTTTCCGAACCCACCGGTTCGGCGGTTTCGATGTATTCCTCAATAATGTGCTTGAGGATTTTAATTTGTCTTGAAGTCAAATCTTCCATTCTGGATACTGGTTACTGGAAACTGGATGCTAGTTTTTCTGACTAGAAACTAGTCTCTAGCTACCAGTGAACAAGATTGGCACTAAGATACCATGAGTGCTAACTCTTGTCAATAGGGATTATCGGCAGCCGAGAGGTTGGTAAAAACTTTGAGGGATTGCCGACGAATAACGGATTTTTGTGGCCAGATCGACGCCCACATAGCGCCAGTGCCAGGGTTCGAAAGTGTAGCCGCTGCGCGTTATTTGGTTAGAGCGGTAGGACATGACAAACCCGAATTTTTGGGCGTTTTGGTCCAGCCAGGTCCAGGCGGCGGAGGGATAAAGAATATTAAAATCGACCGCGGTGCCCAGCTGGTGTTCGGAGTACCCAGCCGGAGCGGCGGTTAAATTTCCCCGGTGCCTCTGATCATAAATGGTCTTTTGCTGGCTATAGGTGCGATAGGTAGAGTCAATGGTAATATCCAGTCCCCTTCGGCGCATGGCCGCAAGCAAATTAGTTAAATAAGTTGCTGCTTCGGCCCGGACCGGAAAACCTTCAACTTCCGTTAAATCTGCTGGAGCGTAGTCAGCCGGCAAGCCATGGAATTTATCTACTAAAATATCCAGATCATTAAAACCGTGGCACGTTTTGTTTGCGGCGTCGCCTAAAATTTTTTGTTCCGCTGGAATTTGCCGGTTGCCCGTTTCGTCAGTCGGAGCCTGTGAGCTTTTCGGACTGAGAATACTATTATTAGCAGCCGTCGCGCCGAAATGCAGGGGAATGAGCTTAACGGTGAGAACCAAAAGAAGAAAAACGGCCAGTGAGGCAGCAAATTTGGTCACTTAACCATGCTAGAATATTTTTCGAGGTCTTGACAAGGAGGATTAACTTTTTTACAATCGCACTCATAAGACTTGATTGCTAATTTTCTATGGCAAAAGCAAACAAAAACAAGCAAAATATCCAGCCACTATTTGATAATGTTTTAGTTAAACCTCTTCGCCCGGAAGAGAAAACTGCTTCTGGTATCTACCTTCCAGAAACAGCCCAAGAGAAACCTCAGATGGCTGAAGTTGTTGCGGTTGGGCCAGGTACCACTGACGAAAATGGAAAATTTGTTGCTATGCAGGTTAAAGTCGGAGACACAGTTCTTTATAAAAAATGGGGTGGCGACGAAATCAAAATTGGTTTTGAAGACTGGATTCTCTTGAAACAGGAAAATATACTAGCAATAGTAAAATAAATTATGGCGAAACAGCTTAAATTCGGAGCAGACGCAAGGCAGGCCTTATCCTCTGGCGTTGATCAGTTGGCAAAGGCTGTTGTAACTACATTGGGGCCTAAAGGCAGAAATGTGGCTCTGGATAAAAAGTGGGGTGGCCCAAGCGTAATTCATGATGGGGTGACGGTTGCTAAAGATATCGAACTTGAGAATCCATTTGAAAACATGGGGGCCCAGATGGTTAAAGAAGCTGCTAACAAAACAAATGATGTTGCGGGAGATGGGACTACGACAGCCACAGTTCTGGCTCAAGCCATAGTCAATGATGGTCTGAAAAATATTACTGCTGGCGCTAACCCCATGATTGTAAAGAGGGGAATAGATAAAGGTGTCAGTGTCGTCGTCGACGAGCTCAAAAAAATGTCTAAGCCGGTAAAAGGTGATGAAATCAAGCAAGTAGCGATAATTTCTGCTCAAAATGCATTGATCGGGGAAAAAATAGCTGAAGCCCTTCACAAAGTCGGCAAAGACGGCGTAGTGACAGTAGAAGAAGGGAAGGGTCTAGAGTTAGAGCTTGAATACAAGCAAGGGATGGAGTTTGATAAAGGTTATGCTTCGGCCTATTTCGCCACCAACGCCGAGAAAATGGAAGCGGAAGTAGAAAACCCCTACATCTTAATTACCGATAAAAAGATCTCTTCACTGCAGGAGCTTTTGCCGTTCCTGGAAAGTTTGGTCAAGGTCAGTAAAAATCTGGTTATTATTGCTGATGAGATTGAGGGCGAAGCTTTGGCAGTTTTGGTAGTTAATAAGCTTAAGGGCGTCTTTAATGTCTTAGCCGTAAAAGCTCCGGGTTTTGGTGACCGACGCAAGGAGATGTTGCAGGATATTGCTGCGTTAACTGGTGGGGTAGTTATTTCAGAAGACACGGGGCGTAAATTAGATAGTGTTACTTTGCAAGATTGCGGTCAAGCGGATATGGTTTGGTCTGATAAGGACAAAACTCGGATCATAGGAGGGAAAGGTGAAAAGGCTGCAGTTGAAGCGAGAGTAAAGCAAATTAGACAGGAGCTGGAGAATACCACTTCGGATTACGACCGAGAGAAACTCCAGGAGAGATTAGCTAAGTTGATTGGTGGTGTCGCCGTCATTAACGTTGGAGCAGCGACTGAGGTGGAATTAAAAGAGAAGAAAGAGCGGGTTCTTGATGCTGTTGCTGCTACGAAGGCTGCGGTCGAGGAAGGTATTGTTCCTGGAGGTGGGGTAGCGCTTCTTGATATTTCTCAAGAGCTAAGTTCAAAGTTCCTTGAAAATGCAAAAGCCGGTGATGATGAGATTACCGGGATAACTATTCTAAAAAATGCTTTGGAAGAACCATTTAAACAGATAATGAAAAATTCTGGTCTTGAGGCTGGAGAAATGTTAGCCAAAGTAAAGGCTGTTCCTGAACATGGAGTTGGTATAAATATTATGAGCGACAGCCCGGAACCTATTAACATGGTTAAGGCAGGTATTATTGATCCCGTGAAAGTAGTTCGTAGCGCTCTTCAGAACGCTGCTTCTGTGGGAACAATGATCCTGACTACTGAATGTTTAGTAACTGACATTCCGGAAAAAGAAAAGACTCCATCAGTGCCCGGCGGTATGGGTGGCATGGGTGGGGGAATGGATTATTAATAAATCCTGAAAACGTAGCCGCTGGGGCGTTTGAAATATTCGGCGAGTTTTTCTTCAAGGTGAGGCATGTCCCAGCCGGTGTTACAAAATGAAACAAGATCAAAGGCTCCTTTCATTGCTAAAATTTCCGGTTCCGGGTTAAGATTTTTGCGTATATATTCCTCATAAAGCGTCGGCAAGTCTATATACATCCATTTAACTCCCGGGACCATTGGATTCGGACTTTCATCACGATCGACGCAGGTAATATTTTCTGGCCTCCAGCCTCTCTTAACCAACAATTTGGCAATTGGTCCGTCTCCGGCGGCCAGTTCGACTACTTTGGGGTGAGTTTCCGGGGTGACGTGGAATTCGGTAAACTCTTCATTCATCCATCTTTCTGCCGACTCCCGTCCTTTAAGAAAAGAATATCTTCTCCACCATTCGTCTTCTGTATTTTTCTGAGGATGCCTGATGAGGACATCTGGACTATTTGTCATATCTTAGTTTACACCCGGCACGATGTCGGCGGGATTAATGAGCTGTCCGTTCTGGTGGATTTCCAGATGCAGATGCGGACCGGTGGAAAAACCGGTGGAACCGGACAGGCCAATTTCCTCTCCGGCATTAACTTTCTGACCCGGTTCGACTTCGGTCCTGGACAGATGACCATAAAGGGATTCCAGGCCCTCCGCGTGGTCAATAATAATGTGGTTTCCATAACCAAACAGTTCATGGTTAACGGCGACTACCGTTCCCGTCATAATGGCCCGCACCTGGGTTCCGGTAGGAGCGGCCAGATCGGCGCCGGTGTGAAACCAGGAAAAACCGCGGGTTTCGACATCGTAATTAATTGGCTTTTGGATTGAAGCCTTGGTAGTGGCGTCAATAAGCGGGGCAACCGGGCCGGAAACAGCTAGGGCCGCTGAACCGCCGATGTTTGATAAATTATGAATGAGAATAACGGCGGTAGTCAGAGCGACGATCCCGACTCCAGCGGGACGCTTAAGCTCACGCTTTCTAAGCACTAAACGAGCGTACTTGCCCACAATGGAAGTTCCGTTTCGGGTGAACCCAAACAGCTTTCTCAGGCTGCGGAAGATTTTCATATTGGTGGCCTTACGGCCATAAAAAAAGTTCTCACACAACTGCGCGAGAACTGAAAGGATTATAACAGCTATAGGCTGCTAAGTCAAATTCCGGACCGTCACAGTGATCCATTTAGTTTGGCTTATGATATCTTGACAAAACTCTCACTTAAACTTAAATTGATTGTAGGTAAAATCCAAACTAAATTGGTTGATATGACGCGACGAAGGGAGGTGACAAGTTAATGACAAAAGCAGATTTAGTCGATGTGGTTGCTAAAAAAGCGAACCTCACAAACAAAGCCGCCCGGGAATCAGTCCAGGCGATTTTGGATGCCGTTCGTGATGCCTTAAAGAGAGGCGAAAAGGTGGTCGTGACCGGATTCGGAACTTTTTCCGTCCGTTCCCGCGCCGCAAGAACCGGTCGGAATCCGCAGACAGGGGCTTCAATTCAAATTGCCGCCCGCAAGACGCCCGGATTCACCGCTGGTAAAGCTTTAAAGAAAGCTATTAAGTAATTTTATTTAGTAGCTTTTAAACACCAATCCCGCATCGCGGGTTTTGGTGTGTTCTCCGAATTTACGGTTTTCCCAGCTCCGGATAGACCTCGACCATTTTTTGAAGAAATAGTTTTCTAGCGTCAGCAAATGGCGCAGTAATAGAACATCCTGCCGCGGCGCTGTGGCCGCCGCCGCCAAGAGCAATGGCCACCTTGGAAAGATCCGGTCCTTCATATTCGCGTTTGCGGATACTAAACTCCACCGTTCCCGGCAGCGTTTCCAACATGCTCACTCCAATAATCCAACCGGTAACCGACTTGAGAGTGTTTGACAGCTCAAGGTTTTTAGTGTCATCCTTGGCAATCCCGTGTTTTTGTAAGGCGTCATAGGAGACGGCGGCGATAGCCACTTTATTGTTGAAATAATGCTCGACAGAACTTAAGGCCAAGCCTAAAAATTCCAGTTGTTTTGGAGTTTTGGAATTTTCCAGAGCAAAAATTATTTTGAAATAATCCGGGTAAATTCTGGCCAGTTCGCTTCCTGCTAATAAGGTATCGGCGTTAGTCGGCGGGTATTTAAATCCGCCGGTGTCGGAATAAATAGCCGCAAATAAGTTGGCGGCGATATCCGGAGTGATTTCTGCTTTCCACTGCCGCATCAGATCATAAACAATTTGGCCAGCGGCAGGGTAGGTGGTATCCACTAAATTAATGTTGGCAAAATCCGCCTCATTTCGATGGTGGTCAATTTTGACGGTGCGTAATTTTGGCGGAAAGATGATTTCTCCTTCTTTTGAAATTTGACTTAAGGTTGAGCTGTCCAAAGAGAAAAGAAGATCGAATTCCTCCGGCTTAATTTGAAAGTAGTTTTTTTGGACAATTTCCGCTGAGCCGGGAAGGATTTTCATAGATTCGGGGAATATGGAGTCGCCGGCAATGATCGTTACTTGTTTCCCTAAGTTTTTGCACAAAAGATATAGAGCCAAAGCGCTGCCGGCGGAATCCGGGTCCGGCCCGCGGTGTAGATGCATAAGAATCTTATTGGCCTTTTGGATTTCGTCCCAAATCGCCGGGGCGAGTTGTTTAACTTTCTGCGACATGCCGATATTTTATCTTATTTTGCTGACTTGCGCTTGCAGGAAATGAATTTATAGGCGATAATTGTTTTTGCCCCCGATAAAAAGACGGCCTGTCTTTTTTTGCGTGGGAAAAAGTATCATAAATTAATGAAGAAATATCTAGTTGTTTTTAGCAACGCCTTGCAAAGCCTTACTGAGTATAGGGTTAGTCTTTTATTGGATGTAACAAGTAATCTGATCAGCAGCCTAGTTTTGTACCTATTTTGGAGGTTTTTAGCCGGGTCAGGATTGGATATTGCTCCCTATAACCAGGTTACCATCGGCTTCTATTTTTTGCTAGTAGCCGCTGTTTCTACTTTAACCGGCTTTGATACCCAGGGGGTTTCTCAGGATATTCGGGAAGGAGATATTACGCAGCATATTTTGAAGCCAATCAACTATATGTGGATCAGGTTTTTTAACTCCTTGCCGGACAAGTTTCTGAAAGTAACGGTAGCTGTGGCAATAATTGCCACCCTGTGGTTGTTGGGTTTCAGACTGGACATTAATCTGTTCGAGGCGACTGCTTTTATGGTTGTTTTAGCTCTGGCAATGTTGGGAAATTATCTAATATATTTTACTTCCGGTCTGCTGTCCTTTTGGACAATGCAAACTCTTGGCTTGACGCTACTGGTGTCAATTGGTTCATCTCTTGTATCGGGAAGTGTTATTCCACTTGAACTGGTACCACCATTGTTTATTGCGATTTCCAAAGTGTTGCCTTTCCGTTATTTCTTGTTTTTTCCCGTCCAAATTCTTTTAGGAAAAGTACCGCCGGAACAAATCATTACCGGCATACTAATCCAGATAATTTGGATAGTCACCCTTTACCTCTTAAGTATCCTGGTCTGGAAAAGGGGGATAAGACGCTTGGAGGCGGTAGGAATATGAAAACACTCATTCGATATGGCCGGATCTATCTGACGGTTTTAAAAAGCAGCATTATGATGATGCTGGCTTATCGCGCCGATTTTTTTATGTGGACTTTTGTTCACGCCTTTGAGCTGACTATTAATGCCACTTTTTTCAATATTATTTTTCTGCACACCAGCGCCATTGGCGGCTGGAATATTTATCAAGTTTTAATTTTGCTGGGATTTATGGAGTTGACCTTGGGGTTGGGAGGCGTTACTTTTTATCCCATGATGTATGGTTTTGGCCGAATGATTAGGAGAGGCGAATTGGACTGGAAGCTGGTTAAGCCGGTGGATGCGCAATTTCTAGCAACCATTCCCTGGCTTGATGTTTCCGACATGGCCTCAATTCCGTCTGGAATCCTGGTCATGAGTTATGGACTTTTGCATTTAGGATTTCAAAACTTGTTCTTGAATATCGGTTTGTTTGTTGCCAGTCTGTTTCTGGCAATGGTAATTATGTACTCGGCAATCGTTTTGTTACTCTCGCTAGCATTCAAAACTACCAATATAGATTACATCCATTATTTCTATTGGAATATCCAATGGCTGGGCCGATATCCGGTCACAGTCTTTAAAGGGATAACCCATTTTATTTTTATGTTTGTCGTTCCAATTGGACTAATTGCGACCGTGCCGGCACAAACTTTGGCTGGGACATTTAACTGGAGCTATCTTGGAATAGCCTTTGTTTATGCTGTAGGGTTGTTTTGGCTGTCCCGCAAGGTCTTTACCAGAAGCTTGCGGCTCTATTCTTCGGCAAGTTCGTGATATACTAATTTTATGCCGACGATTTTAGTTTCGCATTTATCGAAATACTATCAGGTTCACCAAAAGGAGCCGGGGTTGGCGGGGTCGATAAGGTCGCTATTCCATAGAAAGTACTACGATGTTAAGGCGGTTGATGATGTGTCGTTTGAAATCGGTGAGGGGGAACTGGTGGGTTTCATCGGACCAAACGGAGCGGGAAAAACGACCACGCTAAAAACGCTATCGGGATTACTGTATCCAACCAAAGGCGAGGTCTCCGTTCTGGGCTACACTCCCTGGAAACGCCAGCCCGAGTTTCAAAAACAATTTGCGTTGGTCATGGGCCAGAAAAACCAGTTGTGGTGGGACTTGCCGGCGATTGAAAGTTTTATTCTTAACAAGGAAATCTACGAAGTTCCCAAAGAAAAGTACGAAACAACTCTTAACGAGTTATCAGAACTTCTGGAAGTAAAAGATCTCCTGAAGGTACAAGTGCGTAAGCTTTCGTTGGGCGAACGGATGAAGATGGAGTTGATTGCGGCCCTGATTCATTCTCCTAAAGTACTCTTTTTGGACGAGCCGACAATTGGCTTGGATGTCGTGGCCCAAAAGAAAATGCGCGACTTTATCAAGATTTATAACCAGAAATACAAGTCCACGATCATTTTGACGAGCCACTACATGGATGATGTCAAAGAACTTTGTAAGCGGGTAATCATTATTGATAAGGGTAAAGTTCTGTTTGACGGCCAACTGGATGATATTGTTAAAAAATTTGCCGATCACAAAAATCTGTCAGTGGTTTTGGATAAAGAACTGACCAAAAAACAGATTGAACATTTGGAAAGCCTGGGTGGGATTAAGGAATTTGCTTTCCCGAAACTGGTGTTGCAGGTACCACGGGAGAATTCAAATAAGGTAGCTGCAAAACTGCTCCAGTCGTATCCAATAGCAGACCTAAATATTGAAGAGTCGCAAATTGAGGACATCATCCGCGAAGTCTTCACCGGCAAAGATGTTTCCTAGGCTGCTACAATAGACTTAATGTCTAAGTACTTCACAGTTTTTACGGCTTCATGGCAGAATGAGTTCACCTATCGTCTAAACTTCATTCTTTGGCGGGTGCGAAATATTCTCCGGCTTTTAATGACCTATTTTCTGTGGCGGGGAATTTATGTCACCAACACCAATGTTTTTGGTTACAGCCAGGCGCAAATGCTCACTTATGTTTTCATGGTTTTAATTGTCCAAACTGTCGTGGCCTCGGCTCCTTCGGCGGATAATATTGGTGGTGAGATTAGCGACGGCGATTTATCAAACTATTTGGTCAAGCCGATTGGCTACCTCAAATATTGGTTTACCCGAGATATTGCCAGCAAGTGTCTTAATATGCTCTTTGCCGTTTTTGAGGTGAGTTTACTCTGGTACTTTCTGCGGCCTCAGATTGTGGTGCCCCTGGCCCTTTCAACCTGGCTCGGTTTCTTTTCCAGTTTGGCAGTGGCTGTGGCCCTTTACTATTTAATCAGTGCCTGCGCCCGGTTCGTGGCCTTCTGGATTCCGGAATATACCTGGGGTCTGTCGTTTGTAGTTCTGGTTTTTATGGAAATTCTCGCCGGAAGCATTTTTCCGCTTAATATTTTGCCGGGATGGCTGTACTCTCTGCTTCAGCTGACACCCTTTCCGTATATGGTCTATTTTCCTATCGCCATTTTTTCCGGAAAAATTGTTGGCCAGGAACTTTTACGAATCCTTATTCAGTATTTAATTTGGTTGGGGATAATGTTTTGGTTTACCAAGTGGCTGTGGGCGCGGGGTCTGAAAGTTTATCAAGCAACGGGAAAGTGAGAATTATATGAAAGATATTAAAGTCTGGTGGCGGTTAACGCTAAATTCCTTTCAGCAGGTTTTAAGTAACCGCCCGTTGGTTCTAATCTTCATGACCGGAAAAATTTTGCGGGTAGTGATTTTTCTGGCCTTTCTGGGCTTTTTGTTTCAGGGGACCAAAAGCCTGGCGGGGTATAACCGGGAGCAGATTATTTTCTTCTATTTAGCGTTTAATTTAATCGATACCCTGGGCCAATTGTTCTTTCGGGAGGTCTACCGGTTTCGGCCGCTGGTGGTTTCCGGAGAACTGGACTACATTTTGGTCAAACCCTTAAACACTTTAACCCGGGTCCTGGCGGGCGGGGCGGATGTCATGGATTTATTCATGCTGGTCTTATTAACGATCATTACCTTTACTTTTGCCTTTCAGAATTTTGTGATTACTCCCGTTGATATCCTGCTTTTTATCGTTTTGGCTGCTAACGGCTTACTGATTTCCGCGGCTTTTTACATTTTTGTTTTGGGAATCGGAATTATGACCACTTCGGTTGACCACATGGTCATGATTTACCGCGATTTGGGATCAATGCTGAGAATTCCCGTAGACTTGTACATCGAGCCGATCAGGTTCTTACTGACTTTTGCTCTGCCCTTGGGAATCATGATCACTTTTCCGGCTAAAGCAATGTTGGGAATTTTGCCTATGCAGCTGGTTTTAGTTTCTTTTATTTTTGGAATCACCAGTTTGTCGCTTTCCCTGAAATTCTGGAAGTATGCATTAAAAAAATATTCTTCCGCTTCTTCATGATTAACAAGTTATTGGTAATTACCGGTCCGACGGCCACAGGAAAGACGGCGCTGGGACTAAAACTGGCGGAAAAATTTAATGGAGAAATTATTTCGGCGGATTCCCGGCAGGTCTATAAATTTATGAACATCGCGACGGGCAAAGATACTCAACATTTCCAATGGGGTATCGATTTGGTGACGCCGGATCAACAGTTTAATGTTTCGGATTGGACGAACTATGCAGTAGGAGTAATTGGGGAAATATGGAAGAGAAATAAACTGCCGATAATCGTCGGCGGGACGGGACAATACATTAAAGAACTGCTGCATCCGTCGCCGACACTGCATATACCGCCAGACGAAGAAATTAGAAAGCAACTGTTACATTGTTCCATTGCAGTATTGCAAAATAAATTACGGGAAGCCGATAGAACCAGGTGGGAAAAAATGAATGAATCGGACAGAAATAACCCCAGAAGACTGGTAAGGGCGATAGAAGTGGCGAAGCAGAATATTGAACATAGAATCTTGAATGCGGGGATAGAAGCAAATATTTTGATAATTGGACTGGAGGCGCCATTGGAAGTGCTTTGTCAACGCATTAACAGGCGGGTAGAGGAACGGATAAAGGCCGGAGCTTTGGCAGAAAAAGAAAAGTTATTAAAAATGGGTTATCAACCGAATGCTTTTGGATACCTTGAAAAGAGTATTGAAGAATGGAAGACCCATGAACACCAGTACGCGAAGCGGCAACTAAATTATCTGAAAAAATATCTGCCGGAAATACACTGGTACGATGTCGGAGCTGAAGATGTAGAGCCAACGGTAGCTAAATGGTATAGTGAAAGTAATGGAAGTTAAACGGGCGAAACTGGCCACACAAAAACAGAAAGAAAAGTACGCCGAATATCTGGCGGAAGGGGAAGAAGTGGTAGCGGTTTTTGGCATTGGCGACCGTTATTTTTGGACCAACGCCATAATGCTTGCTCCGTTATCCCTGCTATTAATCGGACTGCCGTTTCTATTAAAAATTGTCCATCTGAAACACTCAAAAACCTATATCCTGACCGACCGGCGGGTTCTGGTCAAAGACGGTGTTTTCTCCATTAAAATTATCACAGCGCCTTATGACAAAATTACCCACATTACTGTCCAGGAGGATTTCTTTAAGAAACTAAGTTACCAAATCGGAGACATTACTATTCACACGGCGGCTGCCGGCTCAGCCCCCGTTGAATTAAATTTAGTTAAAGTCCAATATCCCATGCGGGTCAAAAACTTAATTGAAGAGCTGATCGTCAAAGAGCGGTCGCTCCTTGGGGTAAAGCAAGACGACAGTTTGGTGAAACCGCTGATCTAACTCCCTCTTTACAAGCAGCGGCTAACTATAATATAACAATACTATTATGGCAGATGAACCTGCGGTCCCCGCTAAAAAAATTCTTCTGGTTGATGACGACCAGGCCTTGCGCCAGCTTTACAGTGTCGAGTTGACGGGTCGGCAATACGAGGTTGTTACGGCCGGTGATGGCGATGAAGGCATTGAAAAAGCCAAAAGCGGAAAGCCAGACCTGATCCTTCTGGACATTATGATGCCCAAAACTGACGGGATTGCGGCTTTGTCTAAAATTAAAGCTGATGAAGCCAGTAAAAATATCCCAATAATCATGCTGACCAATTTTGGTCAGGAAAATCTGGTCCAGCAGGCTTTTAGTTTGGGCGCGGTTGATTATCTTCTGAAATATAAAGTTACTCCGGCGGAAATGGCCGAAAAAGTGACCCAAGTATTAAGCGCTAAGCCAGTTCAACTCTAGCCATTCTCCATAAATCCTGCTAATCTAATCTCATGCTGCCCACGGATCCGACGGCTTATCTGACGGTGTTGGCCCTGTTAACCCTGGCGGCTTCATTTGTACAAATCCGCAAGAACGAGACCGATTTGAAAAAACGGCGTAAGGAAATCGACCAAAAGATGTACGAGACGTTAATTTTGCGGGAAGTGGGTGAGCGAATCGGCTACGAATTAAATCTCGAAAAAATTCTCGATACGATTGTCAATTCCTTAGACAAACTTTTGCCTTACAGCGTGGCGGGCTACATGCTGATTTCCTCCGATCAGAACAAAATTAACCTCCGTTTCCATTTGGAGGAAAGCGTAAACCGGAAGTTTTTGGATGACACCCGCGGGCACATGTTGGAAGCTCTGAGTAAAGCTACCGGGAAAACCTATGGAACTGACGCGGTTTCAGAAACTCTGACCGGAACAATTGTTGACGAGGGAATAAGAGAAAGTTTGTCATCGCTTTGGCTGGTGCCACTGTCAATTAACACCCGCGGTATCGGGGTTTTGGGGATTGCCAGTAAAAAACAGGGTTTGTATCGGGGACCGGAAATGGAGGTTTTAAATAAAATTCTGGCCCAGGCTAACCGGGCAGTGGCTAATCTGGAAAAGGTTTTAGCCACCGAAGAAGAGAAACTTAATTCCATGGTAACCTCGATGGCTGACGGAGTGTTAATGTTGGACGCCAATATAGCCCTCGTAGTGATTAACCCGGCGGCGGCGGAGCTTTTGGGTCTTTCCAAAGATAAGAAACTAACTATTTTAGATGTGGCGGCCAGTTTGTCAGACAAGATTGACTTGCGGGCCAAAATTGAGGAGAGTGTTTCCGGCAATAAATTGGTGGTGTTTGAAAATTTGCGGGTGGGGGACAAAATTTCCCAGCTCTTAATTTCTCCGGTGAAAGACGAGGGTGGCCGGATTTTGGGAACGGTAGTTTTGTTCCACGACATTACCGCTCAAAAGCAGTTGGAACGGGTACGGGAGGAATTCACTGCCATGATGGTTCACGAACTGCGGGCGCCGCTGACGGTGGTTCGGGGAGCGACGGACATGTTTTTGCGCGATCCGAATATCGCTTCTCAACAACAAGGCCAGGATCTTCTTAAAACCATGCAAAGCTCGGCGGCGACAATGTTGACCCTGGTAAATGACCTTCTGGACGCGGCCAAAATTGAAGCTGGAAAGTTTCAGATTCTTAAAACTGCCGGCGATATTTCCGCGGTGGTTGCTGACAGAGTTTTGTTCTTTACCCAGATGGCTAATCCCAAATCCATTACTCTGGCTCAGGAAGAGGTGGAGCCCGGCCTGAATGCCGAGTTTGACCGGGACCGGATTTCCCAGGTCTTAAATAATTTTCTTTCCAACGCCATTAAATTTACTCCCATTGGCGGCAAAATTACGGTCTCCGCCTATAAAATAAACAGTGCTAATGATATACATTGGCGTTTTGCTGAGGGTAAACCGGCCGACGCCGCCATTAAATCTTCTGCAATAATCATTTCCGTTTCCGATACCGGCATGGGGATTGCTCCGGAAGCTTTACCGGAACTTTTTTCCAAATTCAAACAGCTCCAGCCTTCCGATGCTTCACATAATAAAGGCACCGGGCTGGGTTTGGTGATCGCCAAGGGAATAGTGGAAAGTCATGGGGGAACAATTTTTGTCCAGTCCAAAGTTAATGAAGGAACCACTTTTTATATTGTCTTGCCACAAACAGCGCCGGTACCAGCCGCATAAACTTTTTTAGTTTAAAAGAAGGTAGGAAATGGGTAAAATTGGCCATTTTGTGCTTGACAATTAGCAAATCGGGTAGTAGACTGCTAACTACAAGAAATGCAAAAAACCTCAGTTTTACCGGTAGCGCCGCTTCGCGACGGACCCGTTTTTCCTTACACGGATGTCCCGCTGGTTTTTGGCCGCAGTAAAAGCGTGGCGGCTCTAAAAAGTGCGGCGGACACCAACCGTCTGATCTTTGTGACTGGTCAGAAAGATCCGGCTGAAGCCGACCCCGCCCAGACCAGTCTCTATGAAACCGGAACCATCTGCCAGATTAAGCATATTTTCCAAAGTGAATCCGAAGTGAATGTTTTGGTTTCCGGTGTTTCCCGGGCCAAGATTGTCAGACTTCAGAATATGAACGATTTTCTGGTGGCAGAAGTAGAAGAAATTCCTGATGAAGAATTTACCAATGATCCGGAAGTTGACGCTCTGGCCACTCATGTTACCCAGGAATTTCAAAACGCCATCCGGCTTGGCCGGGGTTTTGATTTCTTCGTTCTGATGCGGGTAACTTCGGGCCTCGGACCCGCGGAGCTGGCTAATCAAATGGCTCAGGTTCTGGATTTCACTTCGGTGGAAAGACAGACTCTTTTAGAAGAAACCAATGTCAAAAACCGTCTGCAAAAAGTTGCTGATCAGTTGGCAAAAGAAATTAATGTTATTGAACTGGAAAGAAAAATCATTTCCAGCAGTCAGCAGAAGTTCGACAAGAATATTAAGGAAAATCTCTTAAAAGAGCGCAAACGGGCGATTGAAGAAGAATTAGGGGAAATGGACGAAGAGACAAACGAGGTTAAGGAACTGGAAGTCAAAGCCAAGAAAGCCGGGATGCCGGAAGAGGTTTTGAAAAAGACTCTCAAGGAAATTAAACGGCTGGAGCGGATGAGTAATATGAATCCGGAAGCGGGTTACATCCGCACCTATGTTGAATGGCTCCTGGACATGCCCTGGAAATCAACCACTATTAACGGTACCGATATTACTAAGGCTCAGAAGGTTTTGGATGAAGATCATTATGGTTTGGAAAAAGTCAAAGAGCGGATTGTCGAATATCTGGCCGTGATGAAACTGAAAAATGCCCAGAAATCCGCCTCTGGCGGACCAGTTACTGACGACGGCGTGCCTCGGGCTACAAGTCTTGATGGTGAGGAAGAAAAAGAAGCCGCACCAAGTCTGCCTTCGGAAGGTAAAAAACGCAAAGCTTCGACACCGACTATTCTTTGTTTTGTCGGACCGCCGGGCGTGGGAAAAACATCTCTTGGTAAATCGATTGCCCGGGCTTTAGGTCGCAAGTTCGTCCGAGTGTCTTTGGGCGGTGTTCGGGACGAAGCGGAAATCCGTGGTCACCGGCGCACTTATGTCGGAGCCATGCCGGGCCGGATCCTGCAAGGAATGAAACAGGCAGGGAGTAAAAACCCGGTTTTCATGCTCGACGAGATTGATAAACTCGGTAATGACTTTCACGGTGATCCGTCAGCAGCCCTTTTAGAAGCTTTGGATCCGGAGCAAAATTATGCTTTTTCGGACCATTATCTCGAAGTGGCCTACGACCTTTCCGAAGTAATTTTTATTACCACGGCTAATGTTTTGGAAACCATTCCACCGGCTCTTCTTGACCGGCTGGAAATTATTCATTTCCCGGGCTACACCAGCGCGGAAAAGTTTTCTATTGCGAAAAAATACCTGATTCCCAAACAATTGGAAGCCAATGGTCTGGTGGCGAGCCAGGTAGAAATAACAGACAAAGCCCTGGAAACGATTATCACCCGCTACACCAAAGAAGCCGGAGTGCGTAATCTCGAGCGGGAAATCGCGACGGTTTTTCGCAAAGTTGCCAAGAAAATTGCGGAGAAAGATACCGGCAAGAAAATTGAAGTTTTACCCGACGATCTGCACAAATATCTTGGCCCCTATAAATTCACTTCCACGATAGCCGAGCGCAAGGATGAAATCGGTTTATCGACGGGATTGTTCTGGACCCAGGCGGGCGGCGGAATACTTCTTATCGAAGTGGCGACTATGCCGGGCAAGGGCACATTGACCTTGACTGGACAGTTGGGAGATGTAATGCAGGAGTCAGCCAGGGCAGCCTTATCTTTTGTCAGGTCCCGCTGGAAAGAGCTTGGTCTGGATGAAAAGTTATTCCAAAAAATTGATATCCACGTTCACGTGCCGGAAGGAGCCATTCCGAAGGACGGTCCCTCGGCGGGGACTGCCATTACTACTGCCTTAGCATCAGCTTTAACTAAAACTCCGGTAAAAAAGTTTGTCGGCATGACTGGGGAAGTGACGCTACGCGGTCGGGTCCTCGAAATCGGCGGCGTTAAAGAAAAAGTGATCGGCGCCCATCTGGCCGGGATAAAGACAATCGTTCTGCCTAAAGATAATCAGAAAGATCTTGAAGACATTCCGGGCTACATTCTCAAGGATTTGGAATTTAAATTTGTTGAGAGCATGGACGAAGTGTTAAATATTGCTTTAACTAAAGCCAATGGTAAAACCAAACTTCCGGCAAAAAGTTCTCGCCGTAGTCGCATCTATCCCGAAAGGCAGCGTCTCTACTTACGGGCGCGTCGCTAGACTGGCTGGTTCACCAAAAGCCGCGAGAGCGGTAGGAAATATTCTTCATAATAATTCTGACCCCGACCGCATTCCTTGCCACCGGGTAGTCTCAAGTACTGGTAAGCTCTCCTGTAAATACGCTTTCGGTGGTATTGAAGTTCAAACTAGAAAGTTACAAACAGAGGGAGTAAAAGTTATCTCCGGACGCGTTGCAGTTTAGCGACATAGACAATATCTAATACCTCTCCTTTTCCATCCTCAAATTGGTTGGAGTTGGTCAGCTCATGGTATTGCTGCAGATATTGGGAAAGTGATTCGCGAGCGGCTTTCATGTCAGCCGTTAAATCTTTAACTTTTTCTGATAGTTCGCGCATGTTCGGTTGCTGCATCAGTTGTTTTTTGGTTGCCAGCTTTACTTTTGTGGCCTCTTTAGCGGCGTCAGAATGTTTTTTATAGGTTTCGTCATTATTCAGGGCATCTTCAATCATTTGTTTATGTTCCGTCAGGAGCCGTTTGTTTTCATTGATCTGACCGAGGTAGTTTTGGATGAGGTTGGTGACCGTCACCAAAGTATCAGCATCCCCATTCGCGGTCACTTCGCCCTCTACGATTTGTTGAGTGTTATCTTCGTCCATAGCAGTTAAATATATGCTAATATCGATATAAAGTTCAAGAGATCAAACATGAACAAATATTTACGTTTTAGCGTTTTTCTTCTGATAATTCTCGGAATTTTGGACACGGTGTATCTGACGTGGGAACATTTTGGGAGTTTTGTGCCACCATGTCCTGCTCACTCAATACTTGGCAGTTGGGTTGATTGCGGCAAAGTACTGCGTAGCTCCTACTCCGTACTTTTCGGAGTGCCACTGGCTGTTTGGGGACTGGGATATTATTTTTTTTTGCTGGGAGTTTTCTTTTTTAAACCAAAACTGTTGCTTTTGATCACGCCATTTGGACTATTGTTTTCACTATACCTTTTGTATCTGCAATTTTTCGTCTTGCACGCCATTTGTCTCTATTGCACTGGTTCGGCGGCGATAAATTTGCTACTATTCTTGGTTACATGGTCTGTGAAGTTATCTTTGATGTGGAAACCAAAAAATTCTTCGACGAAATCGACGGTCACGACCCCGCCGATTTAGGCGTTTCCATTGTCTCCCTCTATACCCGTCAATTAAATGACAATCTGGAAGAAACTTCCGGGGAAATGCTTTCTTTTTTCGAAAAAGATTTTGAGAAGATGTGGAATTATTTTCTGAAGGCGGACCGGGTGATCGGTTTCAATTCTTTGCATTTTGATGTTCCGGCCCTTAAGCCTTACGCGCCGGCGCAATTCTCAAAACTTTCCCATTTCGACATTTTGGCCGAATTAAAAGATGCTTCCGGCCGAAGAGTATCTCTAAACTCTGTGGCCAAAGAAACCCTGGGAGAAGCCAAAATTGACCGCGGGGAAAACGCCATAAAATATTTTACCGCCGGTGATCCGGAAAGTCTGGCGAAACTGCAGAAATATTGCGAGATGGATGTGGAAATCACCCGGAAGATTTACGATCACGGACGAAAACACAAACAACTAAAATATAAAGATTTCTGGAACACGGTTCGGACCGTAGATGTGGATTTTTCGTACCCGGCAAACTTTACTATCGCGGCAAAACAGGAGAGCTTGTTTTAAGCTGTGGCTTTGTAGGCCAAATAAATTCCCAGAAGTCCCCCGATAATGCTGCCAATAATGCCCCAGAAAGACAGAAAATCCGCTCCCAATAATACGGGAACATAGCCGCCGATCGTTGAACCAACCGCCATTCCCAACATGATCAGGGACTTATTGGGCATGATTCAATCTTAGCACTTCTGCCGGGTTAAACCAGGCGGAAAGTTCGGCAGGAGAATTAACATAGCCGCGAAAATTTATACCCGCGCCTTTATGAATGGCAAAATGCAAATGCTTGCGCTCGTAGTCTGTTTGGGAAGAACAGGCATTACCTAATACTGCCAGTTTTTGCCCGGCACTGACAGCCGATCCTTTATTTACTGACAGACTATTTATATTAATATGGCCGTAGAGAGCGGTGACTTCCTGGCTGTCAATGTTAGTCCTCTCTATAACAACGCCGCCATAGCCCGAAACCGTCCCCGCATAAACAATTTTACCGTCACTTATAGCATAGACAGGAACGGGTATCTCCAGTTCGTTTGGAAATACTTCTAAGTCATCACCGGTATGGTAACCGGTAAAAGGGGCGCCGCAGGGGAGTTTTTGGGCATCTGCGGGGGTAACGTATTGCCCAAAGCTTTTGACGGAAATCCGCTGATCAAATTTAGAAATCGGGTAAAAATATTTCGAAGTAGCGGAGTGGGTAGCGGGCGGCTGGGTAACTTGTGTTGGTGCAGACAAAGGAGGCTCAGGCCTAAGATAAAAAATATACCCGGCAACAAATAAAAGTCCTCCCGTCAGGAGAAAGAGAACTTTGCGCATGGTTATAGTTTACCTTATGTGGGGCGAAAACCGCGGGGAGTGGCGCCCCGGCCGGCGGCAAAGAGTAATCGGGCGATGATGGCCAGAATTAATCCGCCAACGACGGCGGCCACCAGACCCTGAATGCTGAAACCAATAATGGTGGTCCCTAAAACTGCTGAGGAGATAAATCCGCCGATGATGGCGCCAACAATGCCTAGGATTACTGTTCCGATAATGCCGCCCCGGACATCGGTCGGATCAATCAGGTGAACAATAAATCCGGCAATAAAGCCAAAGATAATCCAGGCGAGAATATTTACCGGGTTAGCAAGAAGCGCATTAATCGTATCCATGCAGAGAATAGTAGAAAACAAGTTTGAGTAAGAGGTTAAGGGGATTTAAGTATTATGTAATAATATTTTACCTCTTGACATATCCCCCCATGGGGGATACATTAATTTCATGGACAAAACTTTGCATCGGCTGAAAATTGCTCAGGGCCATCTGAATAAAGTGGTAAAAATGTATGAAGGAGGAGAATACTGCATTGATATTCTGCTGCAATCTCAAGCTGTCCAAAAGGCCCTTAAAGAAATTGACAATCTGGTTCTGGAGAACCATTTGAAAACTTGTGTCGCGGATTCTATCAAAAAGGGGAAAACTGAAGAGGTTATCACCGAGGTTATGCGGGTTATGGATAAGAAGTAATTAAGTTTAATGGCCAATCAAAAGACGACCATCGAAATTTCCGGAATGCACTGCCGTTCCTGCGAAATTTTAATTGAAGAAAAACTGCGTCAGGTGCCGGGTATTAGCAAAGTAGCCGTTAGTCAACATAAAGGTATCGCGCATATTTTCCACGAAGAAACATTAGACCTTGTTCGGGTGGAAGAGGCAGTCACGGCGGCCGGTTACCGTTTGGGCCGCAGTGTTGAAAAACCATTTTTGTCAGTAAACGCAAAAGATTATCAGGATTTGGTAATCGCGGCCGTTATCGCTCTCGGTCTATATTTTCTTGCCCGGGTTTTTGGTTTGTTTAACCTTAGTGTCGGCGGTCCCGGAGGTTATTCCAGTTTGCCGGTAGTGTTACTAGTGGGTTTGACAGCTGGTTTTTCGACATGTATGGCACTGGTTGGCGGCCTGGTTTTGGGAGCCTCAGTAAGATATGCCGAAGCGCATCCTTCGGCTAGTTCCGTTCAAAAATTCCGCCCGCATCTTCTTTTTAATGCCGGACGGATTGGGGGTTTTTTTATTCTCGGCGGGATAATCGGACTTGCGGGTTCAGTTTTCCAGTTATCGCCGCTGGTTTTAGGACTACTAACAATAATCGTCGGAATGGTAATGCTAATGCTCGGTCTTCAGCTGACAGGCATTTTCCCGGCGGTAAAATCTATGAGCGTCAGATTGCCGGTTAATTTTAAGCTGGAAAATCCGGTGCTTTTGGGTGCCGTAACTTTCTTTCTGCCTTGTGGTTTTACCCAAGCGATGCAACTCTTCGCGATTTCTTCCGGCAGCGCGGTGACAGGAGCGGTGACCATGGGATTTTTCGCTATCGGCACAGCTCCGGGACTTTTGGGGATCGGCGGCCTGACAAGTATTGCCAAGGGAACGTTCGGGCGGCTTCTGTTTAAAACGGCAAGTTTAGTAATTTTGGCTATGGCCTTGTTTAATCTTTCCAACGGTTTTAATCTGGTTGGTTTTAATCCCGGAGATATCCTGGCCACAATGTTTTCAGTAAAAAGCGATACGACTCCGGCGGTTGTGGCAGCGATCGAAAATGGAGTCCAGACGGTCAACATGACTCAGGACGGATCCGGCTATCACCCTAATAGTTTTAATGTTAAAGTCGGAGTGCCGGTGAAATGGGTTATTAATTCGACGGATGCCTATACCTGCGCCAGCAGTTTACTGATGCCGCAATACAATATCCGCCGCGCGCTTTCCCAAGGCCAGAATATTATCGAATTTACGCCCACGGAAAAAGGAACGATTCAGTTTACCTGTTCCATGGGCATGTATCGGGGGGTGTTTAATGTCAGCAACTGACCTTTCCATTACCGGAATGCACTGCGCTTCCTGCGCGCTTTTGATCGAACAATCATTAAACAAAACTAAAGGTGTGCAAAAAGCAAATGTTAATTATGCCGCCGAAAAAGCCCGGGTAACCTTTGATGATTCCCAAACAACAATTGAGGATCTGGTGAAGGCAGTGGAAAAAGCCGGTTATAAAGCTGCCCTGAAAGAAAATCCTCTCCAGCATGAAGAGGAAACAGTCCTTTTTAAAAAGAAATTTATTGCCGCTTTAATTCTGTCCTTGCCTCTTTTGGTATTCATGTTTTGGAAGCCGCCATTTTATGAATATATTTCTTTAATACTGGCTACCCCTATACAGTTTCTTATCGGTAAATCTTTTTACCAAAGCGCCTGGTCGGCCTTGCGAATGAAAACTTTCAACATGGATTCTTTAATCGCCATTGGGACTTCGGTAGCCTATTTTTATAGTCTCATCAATTTAATTCTGGGTAACAGCGATCTATATTTTGAGACGGCGGCGTTTTTAATTACGTTTGTCATTTTAGGAAAATATTTGGAAGCCAAAGCCAAAGGGCGAACATCTGATGCGATTAAAAAATTGATGGGTCTGCAAGCGAAAACCGCCAGGCTGGCAAATGGCAAAGATATTCCCATCGAAGAAGTAAAAACCGG
Source organism: Patescibacteria group bacterium (assembly GCA_023380635.1). Classification (NCBI taxonomy): domain Bacteria; species Patescibacteria group bacterium. The sequence goes on along the minus strand of JAMCRP010000001.1, from coordinate 321,945 downwards.
AGACATTCTTCTTGTTCGGCCGGGAGAAAAAGTTCCGGTAGACGGCGTCATAGTAAAGGGCAGCTCTTCGATAGATGAATCAATGGTGACGGGAGAAAGTTTACCGGTCGAAAAACAGATTAAAGACACGGTTATCGGGGCGACGATGAACAAAACCGGCAGCTTTGAATTTAAAGCGACCAAAGTGGGAGCGGAAACGATGCTGGCCCAAATCATAAAATTAGTGGAAGAAGCCCAGGGGTCGAAAGCCCCGATCCAGGCCTTCGCGGACAGAATCTCTTCATATTTTGTTCCGGCGGTAATCGGGATTGCTATTCTCACTTTTGTAATTTGGTATTTGATTCTTGGTACTTCTCTGACATTTGCTCTGATGGCTTTTACCGCGGTCATTGTCATCGCCTGTCCTTGTGCTTTGGGTCTGGCCACGCCTACGGCTATCATGGTCGGTACCGGCAAGGGAGCGGAAAACGGAATTTTGGTTAAAGGCGGGGAACCGTTGGAGGCGGCGGAAAAAATTAACGCGATTGTTTTTGATAAAACCGGAACGATCACCCATGGCAAGCCCGAAGTCACGGACATTATTGGGAATAAAGAAACGCTTAAAATCGCGGCCAGTCTGGAAAAACACTCGGAGCATGCTTTGGCGGAAGCGATTGTTAACAAAGCCAAAGAAGACAAATTAACTCTCAGCGAAGTAACAAAGTTTAAAGCCATTCCGGGACAGGGGATTGAAGGCTACATTGGTAAAACCAAATATTTTTTCGGCCGGCCGAAATTAACTTCGGAAATTGAAAACCTGGAAAAACAAGGAAAAACGGTCATGTCGCTAACCGCCAACGGCAAAGTTTTGGGCAGCGTTGCGGTGGCTGATACCGTTAAAGATACTTCTAAAGAAGCGGTCGAAAAACTGCAAAAGTCGGGCATTGCCGTTTACATGATTACCGGCGACAACGCCCGGACGGCCAAAGCCATTGCTTCTCAGGTGGGCATCACTAATATCCTGTCCGAAGTGCTGCCGGAAGACAAGGCTAATGAAGTGAAAAAACTTCAGGAAGCCGGCAAAAAAGTGGCTATGGTCGGGGACGGGATAAACGACGCGCCGGCGTTGGCGCAAGCGGACCTGGGAATTGCCATGGGATCCGGAACGGATGTGGCCATGGAAAGCGGCGGAATTGTGATTATTAAAAATGACTTACGAGATGTGGCCAACGCGATTGATCTTTCCAAAACCACGATGAACAAAATTAAACAAAACATGTTTTTTGCTCTCTTTTATAATGTCATTGGGATTCCGATCGCGGCCCGGGTCTTTATGTTTGCGGGGCTCATTTTGCGGCCTGAATTGGCCGGACTGGCGATGGCTTTAAGTTCTGTTTCGGTTGTCAGTAATTCGCTGCTGCTTCGGGGATATCAACCGGGGAAGAAAAATCTCATCTCGGCCTACGCGCCGATTATCATGGTGGCTCTTTTCGCTCTTCTTTTTGTTCAATTCGCCCGTTTCAGCTCGGGAATAACGGGAATGAAATGAACTAAGGAGTTACATCGGCGATTAGCTGAGGGTTAGTGGCAAAAAATTCCTTTAATTTTTTTATTGCTTTTACCCTTCTGGCACTGATTGCTGCCTTAGTTAAACCGCATGCCGGGCGATTTCCGCGCCACTTGTCTCCTGGGTTCCGTTAAAACCATACTCGGCGCGCAAAGTCATTTGTTCTTTTGGTGTCAGACACAATGTCATGATTTCAGCCAGTTTAGAAAAGGTTTCTTTGGTCAGAATATCTTGGAATTGGTCGCGAGAATCAGCCACATAGTCCTCCAAAGTATCTATTTCTTCTTCGTGTCCCGGAACCGGTTCATCTAGAGAAAGAGAATGCTTTGAAGGATAAATACTGGCTAAGGACCGAGCTGTTTCTTCGCCCACACTTCTCAGATGATGATGTATTTCATGAGCGCGGGGAGTATGGCCTAACTTAATTTCTAGTCTTTCAACCTGATTTAAATCCTCTTGGCAACGATGACTATTTAGTGGATTATCTTCCTGGTTAATTAAGTTTTTCATTACTCCCTGGACACGACTAGCATAGAAGGCATCGAAACTATCATTTACAGATGAATCGAATTTTTCTGCAGATTTTCCAATAAGATCTTCGAGCCCGGCCTGAACGATATCTGGAAATGTATTACTATAGGTAGGGAGAAATCTTCTTGCTATCCTTATAGTAGTTTTAAGGTGGCGACCGATAAGTTCTTCTTTCGCAGTTGAGCTTCCTCTGACAGCTTCTTTAACTAGCTTTGCCTCTTCTTCATTAGAAATAGGAGGAAGGTTATCATACCGGCGTAACAGTTTGAAATAAACATCCTCCATGCCACTGATTTGTTCCGTTTCTGAGTTTGCAGACTGGCTCATAGACAAATAGAAAGCTATTAAACATTAGCTACTGCTATTTGTCAAGAGTAAAGACTATAGGTACCTAAAATCCTAGCAGGCCAAGAACCCGATAGATCAACATTCCTGGCCAAACAATGGCTTCAACTACCCCAATTACACTGGACTGAAAACTAGTGGAGTGCTGCAAAAAGTACACCAAAGCTCCCAAAAAACCAAAGCCGTAAATAGCCCCGCTCCCGCCTCCGCCGCCCCAGCAGCGGCATTTGCACTTAACCACTTTCCCATTTTCCTCTTTTGCCATTTTTTCACCTCCCCTCATTCTTATGAAAAGAGTAGCACTAAGAACTTTGGAGAGCAAATTATAAACAGATGTTGAAGGGGCAAAGGGGAAGATCACCGGAGAGGTACCATTTGTTGTTAAACTTCACTAATTTTATAATTTTCCCATCAGAAAGCCGGCAGGTGCCGGAAGTGTCGGTTTTTTCCAGAAGTTTCTGGCAGCCGCGAAAGGCGTAATAGTTTTCGAAACTGCTGTGGGCTTGGCGAAGAGTAATAAATTGCTGGATAGAAAGGCCGCCGAAAACAATGATAATTGCCAAGGCAAGAGCCAGAAAGAGAGTAAGGTGTTTGCGGATTGGTTTCACCGGAATTATTATAGCAAACGTTATCAACAACGTTATTAATAACGTTATTTTGCTGCGGGACATGGATTCGGACCATGATACCGAGATTCAGAGTCTCGTGTCCTACCATTAGACGATCCCGCAAAAAATAGATACCCTGTGTTTTTAGTTCTTATCGAGCAGAGCTCGACCCTACCATAACGCATTTTCTTGCGAAAATGCTCGTCCGCCAGTTGGCGGAGAGACGATCCCGCAAATGCCCCTGTATTATACCCCAAAATCTATGCTAAGCTGGTATCGCAGCCGGGAAGCGAGGTGATTATATGTTTAAACGAGTTTTGAAATATCTGTCCGCTCACCCGGTGTATAACAGCATGGTGCATTTGTTAATCGGCGTCGGGATTGGGATTTTGATTACCTATCCGCTGGTCGTGACGCATCCGATTCGCTGGGCGGCAGTGTTTATTGGTCTGGGAGTTTTGGGCCATGCCTATCCGTTGTGGATAAAAAAGTAGGGGAGCAATTGATTGGTTTCGTGACGTTTTGAATATATTGCGCCGGGCAGTGTCCCGACATAGAATTTTTTAATGCTAAGAACCCGGGAATGTGATGCTTGCGATAATAGAGATTGCAAAATTATCTTAGCTAAGTCCTCCCCGGAAAAAGCCCGTGAAGTGTTTAGAATTTGCCGCGCTACCGTAAGAGCAAATATCAACACGAAAAGATTAAACAAAATATCTGAGACTGTCGGCTTACCAGAGGATTTAGTAAGAGATGTCCTTTCTGATGGTGCTGATCAACCTAATTTTAATAAAGCCCCGACTTTCATTGAATCAATGTCTAGGTTAGACAAGTTGCCAGATGCAGAAAAATATAGGAAACTTCTTGACCCCGCCTGGTTTAACAACGGAAAGTTTAATAAGGAATTAGCTGATGATATGCTGACAGACCCCGAGAGATTTCTGTAAAAAAGCGGGTGTATAATCGCCTCATGAACCTCGCCTATGAGCTGCGCCCCAAAAATTTAAACGAATTTATCGGCCAAAGCCACCTGGTCGGGGAAGGAAAAATTCTTTCCCGGATGATTTCCCAGAAAAATCTTTCTTCGATGATTTTCTGGGGGCCGCCGGGGTCGGGCAAAACCACGCTAGCCCATATCATTGCCAACGCTACCAGCGCTGATTTTCATGCGCTTTCTGCCGTGACGGCCGGAAAAGATGACCTGACGAAAATAGTGGAAACGGCTAGGGAGAACTTGAAAAAGAAACAGCGGACGATACTATTTATAGATGAAATTCATCGCTGGAATAAAGCCCAGCAGGATGCTCTTTTGCCTCATGTCGAAAGCGGATTGATTACATTGATTGGCGCGACGACGGAAAACCCGTCGTTTGAAGTAATCAGCGCCTTACTTTCACGAAGCAGAATATTTGTTTTACAAGGGCTAGGCGTAGATGATCTGAAGAAAATATTGAACCGCGGGGTAAAACAATACAAAAAAACTATCGATAAAGAAGCGGAAGAACTATTAATCCGGCTATCGGGCGGGGACGCCCGGATTATGCTGAACGCCTATGAACTGGCGGCAACAAATTACCGGGTAAAAATCATTACTCCGGAAATAATTAAGGAGGTTTTTCAGACGCAGACGGCCGGGATTTATGACAAGAAAGCCGACGAACACTACAACACTATTTCCGCTTTTATTAAATCGATGCGGGGATCTGATCCGGACGCGGCGTTGTACTATATGGTAAGAATGTTAGAGAACGGGGAAGACCCAAAGTTTATTGCCCGGCGGATGCTGATCTTTGCGGCGGAAGATATCGGGCTGGCGGATCGAGGAGCATTAATCCAGGCGAACGGCTGTTTTGAGGCGGTGACGAAAATCGGTTTGCCGGAAGCGCAGTTGATTCTGGCGGGTACTGTCCTTTATTTGGCTACTTCTAAGAAGTCGAGAGCGGTGGCCAACGCTTTGGAAAAAGCCAGAAGCGCGGTACTGGAATACCCGAACGAACCGATACCCTTGCATATGAGAAATGCCCCAACAAAACTGATGAAAGAACTTGGTTATGCCAAAAACTATCAATGGTCGGAAAAATATGTCGGCCCGACTAACGCAGTCCACTTCTTACCCGATCGGTTGAAGGATCGAAAGTTTTTCGATGATCCAAGAACTGTTCGCTAATCGCGAGCCCGAAGGGCGTGGCGATCTCATAAAATTGAGGACAAGTCTTTCATTAAGAGGTTTTTGCTCCATATTAGTTTTAGCTTCTTAACTCGGGACCAGGATTTAATTTGCTTTTCTCTTTTCAAAGCCGCCTCTAGTGTTGGCACCTCTTCAAAGTAAACTAGCTTGGTAGCGTTATACCAGCTGCTAAAGCCTTGAGACAAATGGTACTTGTGTTCCGTGGCTCTCCGGATCAGGTTTTTAGTGGAACCGGTGTATAAAACCTGGTTGTATTTGTTGGTGGTAATGTAGACAAAGTACTTTTCTTCCATTGCCTACCCAATTATATGGGATTGCCACGTCCGCCGTCCGGCGGACTCGCAATTATAACGAGTTACCGGAAGTTTTTTGAGGATCCCAGGACTGAGGGAAAGAATAACTCCCGAAACACCCAGAATTAATATTCGAACGGTGTCTCCCTGAGAAATTTGTGGTACTAAATAGGTAAAGATCAGGCGCAAAAATAAAGTGTGGCAAAGATAAATTAGATAGGAATATTTACCGATCACTACCAGAGGTAGTCGCCGTAGTTTTTCACCATACACAATCGCCAGGCCGATGACTCCAGTTGAATAGGCAATTACCTGAGGGCGGGAAGTTAAGGTAACCACGATTAGATTAACGCCGTGTTGCCAGGCGTCCAAAGCATTATTAAACATCCAGACGAAACCAAGAAGGGTAATAATCAAAAAAATAAAGTCCGGAATTTTGGGTTTGCCGAAAGCAAAAAAGATTCCCAGGATAAAGTAGTAAATCCAAATCGAGGCGTTACGGTACTGCTCCTGGTCCGGAAGGTTACCAAGAAGACGAAAAGCGATTAACTGAATAATTAAGCCAATTGCTAACAGCAGATACCGTTGTCTTTTTGCAAGAAAAAAAAGAAGCGGAAACAAAAGATAAAACTGAAAAATTACCGGGACAAAATACAGCTGGTAATCCGCGCGGCCCCAAAGAAGACTATCAATAGTGATCGGTTGGCTCAGGGCCAGAGAAATAATGACACTCCACAAAAGATAAAGCGGCAAAAGTTTGGTGACCCGGCGCAGATAGAAATCTATTAAAGAAAGCGACCGGGATAAATATTTTCCGGCGAGCAAATACCCTGATAGAGCAATAAATAGCGGGACGGAAAACCGGACCAGCTGGTCAAAAAATAAACTGGAAACAAAATCTTTTGTTTGGGAAAACCAGAAACCATTAAAGTGCAAGAATACGACAGCCAAAATCGCAATACCTTTCAGGATGTCGATCTCTTTGCGCACAGTGTTATTTTGAAGCCTTTCTAATTTCAGCAAGGATTTCGGCCCGGACTTTTTTGGCCTCGACAGTGATGAGTTTCTCGATATCGGTTATTTCCGCTTTTAGATATTCCATGAGGTTCGGGTCATGGGGCGCGCGGTGAAATTTGGTTAAAAATTCTTCATGCTTTTCCGGGCGCAAATTAATTAAAATCACATCCAAAATCCGGTGATACATATTTTCATCAACCAGGCGGATTAGTTCTTCCCGTTCGATAACGTCAATTTTATAGCGGTCGATTTCGGCCGTTATTTCACGGGTTTCGGTCAAATGATCATAGAAGATTTTTTTCATCGTTAATATTGTACTCCACGGGTCCAAGAGGAATCTTTTTTTCCGGATCGTCAAGAAAAAAGAGAATCACCGGATGGTTTTGCATCCCGTAATTTATGCCCAGATAAGCCATAACTTCCGGCGAGCCGCCGAATTTTTTTCCGGTCCAGATTGACGGTCCGGCGTCGGCCACAGCGGCTACCACCACTTTGCCGTTGACTGGATTTATTACTACCACCCTGCGGAACTTATACCAATCGGAGAGCTTCTTTGTGTCGGTACTCCAATTCGGTAAGTATAAAGTTTGTACAGCTACATACCATTTCTCCGTTTCCGCGTCTTCGACATAACCCCAGCCACCCAGGCCTGGCGTGATTCCTTTATTCACAAACTCACCATGCGCTGCGGCGGTGTCTCCCGGCCAGCGGGGCAGATGTTGTTCAGCGCCCATCCGGCCGTAATCATCATTAAGCTTATTGCCATCAAGACTGGCTTTGGCCTTAATTCCGTAGACTTTTTCCAGCATAGCGCTGACTTTGTCTTCCTCATCAGGATTTAAAGTCCTAATTTCCTTAGGAATAGCACTTGCGAGCAGGTTTTTTAGCTGATTACTGAGATCCTGGGGGATAGTAATACTCAAAGTATGTTCGGAAAGCGCGGTGGCTGCCTGGGCGGGCATACCGGCGTGAGCAGAGACTAAAAGGGTACTGGCCAGAGCTCCCGAAGTCAGGAGATTGGCGGCATGAGTTTTGAATTGGGAGATAACCGGATGATGGGCGGCCAGTTGTTTTTCCGCCTGGAGACTTTTCAGTTTTAACCGGGACCGAAGAAGATCGGTATTAAGCTGCGATTTCATAGGCAGATTTAAGTCTTTCCAAAGTTTCCTTTTCGCCGAGAGTCTGCATGATATCCCAAAGCGGTGGGGTGGCGGTTCTGCCTGTGACCGCGACCCGCAAAGCCATAAAATACTCTCCGACTTTGATATTCTTCTCGGCACAGAAAGCCCGGGCTTTTTCTTCAAGCACTTTCCCGTCGAAATTTTTTTCCAGGACGGAAATAGCGTGACTCAAAATTTGATGATTTTGTTTCTCAGCTTTCGGTTTCTCGAAAAAATATTCAACTAAGTTGTCAAAATCTTTCAAGGTAACCAGCCGGTCACGGACCAGCGGAAGAACTTTTTTAATTTCTTCCAAAGAATGTTTGCTATAACTTTTAATCTTTTTTGCCAACTCCTCATCGCTAAGTCTTTTTATATACTGCTGATTAAACCAGTTCAGTTTATCCGGAACAAATCTTGGATTAGATTTTTGAAAACCATTTTCATCAAAATATTTCACAAACTCTTCAAGAGTAAACATTTCCCGGTTATCTTTTGGCGCCCAGCCTAATAAAATTACAAAATTAAACAAGGCTTCAGATAGGTAACCATCATTCAGGAAATCGGAAATAGAGGTAGAACCTTTTCTTTTTGAGAGCTTGCCGCCTTCCGGAGATTGAATATCAGTCAAATGGCCGATTTCCGGGGCTTGATAACCTAAATATTTGAATACCAATAAATGAATTGGAGTGCTCGACATCCAGTCATAACCACGGAGAATGTGAGTAATACCCATTTCGTGGTCATCAACCGGGGCAGCCAGATGATAGGTGGGAAAGCCGTCGGATTTTAAGAGAACCGGTTCGTAAACATCATTGGTGTTCCATTTTATTTCTTCTTTGAAAACAAAATCCCGATACGAGACAGTTTCATTTTTGGGGATCTTAAGTTTGATAGCCCCCTCCGATTCGTAGGCGTGGCCGGAAGCAACCAATTGTTCAGCGGCCTTTTTATATATTTCCAGGCGCTCTGACTGAACATAATATTCGTTCCAGTTTAGCCCGAAGGTTTTTAACATGTTTTTTAGGGTCTCAATAGCCTCGGGAACATAGCGTTTTTGGTCGGTATCTTCAATCCGTAAAATAAAGTCACCGTTATTGTGTTTGGCTAAAGCATAGGCATAAGCGGCGGTGCGTAAATGACCGATATGCGGCATGCCGGTTGGAGAGGGGGCAAAACGCGTTCGAACCTTATTGTCCATACGATTGAATTATATATGCGTTCCAAGCTATACTCAATTAGAAATTCTGCCCATGGCGACACTGACCGATACCGCGTACATTACCCGCAAAGCGATTAATCTTGGCCTTATCCTGCTGGTTTTGGGAATTGTAGCCAGGATAATTCTGGGGAGCGTGGCCAGCCTGCGGGATGCTTTTTTCCCGCCGCCGCCCCCGCCGCCGACTCAGGCTTTTGGCCGGTTGCCTCTTCCTTCGGCCCAGAACAATATTGCTACACCGTCAGGCAGTATCAGCTATTCTCTGGAAACAGCTGATGGGGGGCTCCCGGCGCTACCTCCGACCCTTCGGGTCTATTTTATGCCTAAATCCAGCTCGTCTTTTGCTGCTTTTGACCGAATGAAAGCTACCGCGGCACAGTTGGGATTTGCCGATGTTCCAGTGCGCTTTTCTGCTACCGCCTGGCGGTTTACTGATGCCGGTAACCCTCTGCGGACACTGGATATTGATGAGGTGACCCAAAATTTCCGGTTGAAATATAACTATCTTTCCGACCAGTCTATTTTTAACGAAAAAAACTTTTCTTCGACCGACCAGGTGGTTAGCGACGCGAGAAATTATTTTCAAAACTTAGGAATTTTGCCCCCGGAGTTTCAGGGTGGCCAGCCGATTGTAACTTTTTACCGTTTTGAGTCCGGCGCTTTGGTTTCCACGACGGCTTTAGCCAATGCTGATGCGGTTGGCGTGACTTTGACCCGGGCGGATTTGGATTCGGGCTCAGCTTTGAAAAAACTGCCGGTGGTTTCCCCGGATTTTCGCCAGGGACTGGTTTCAGTTCTTTTTTCCGGCTCAAATGACAGCAAAAAGCACGTTCTGGAAGCCAGATTTCTGGTCTCTGATGTGGATCAGGAGAACTTTGCTACTTACACCCCGATTTCGGCGTCAGCGGCCTTTGATAAATTGAAAGGGGGTCAGGCGATTTTTGCTTCTCTTCCGGATAGCTTTGGAAATAATGTGACTATTCGTAAAGTGTACCCGGCTTACCTGGACCCTTACCCTGCCCAAAGTTTTCTCCAGCCGGTTCTGGTTTTTTCTGATGAAAAGGGATTTGTGGCCTATGTCCCCCTGATGGCCCAATAGCAGGTTGGGAAGTTACTCGATATTAGTAATAGTATAGGTGAGTTTGCCGGCAGGGGCGTCAACTTCGGCCTTTTCGCCTACCTTTTTACCCAATAATGCTTTTCCTAGGGGGGAACTGCCGGAAATTTTCTTCTCGGCTGGTTTAGCTTCCCAATCACCCACGATGCTAAAAGTTTGCCTTTTGCCGCTAATTGTGACCGTAACTTTACAGCCGACATCAACCGCGCCCTTAGCGCTGGATTTCCCAGCCATGACTGCCTTGGAAATAATGTCTTCCAACTCGTCGACCCGGCCTTCTAGAAATTCCTGCTCCTGTTTACCAAATTGGTAGGCGCTGTTTTCTGAAAGATCTCCGTCTTCCCGGGCTTTTGACACACGGGCAATCACCTCAGGAAGTTTGACATTTTTCAGTTCGTCAAGCTCTTTTTTGAGGGCCTCTAAACCTTCGGCGGTGACCACAAAAGTGTCGTTTTTCATAATAAAAAAGTATTCTATAAAACAAAAAGGCCAGCCAAAACGAGGCGGCTGAACCTGTTCAAATTAGCGTAGCTGTGCTATTATAGCCTGATACATAAAGTTGTCAAGTAGCCATTTCCGGCGCCTTCGTCTAGTGGTCCAGGACGGCTGGTTCTCATCCAGCAAATCACCGGTTCGACTCCGGTAGGCGCTACCATAAAATTCCTTCTTGCAACCTCCGGGAAAAGTTTATATTCTAATTTCGTGGCCCGCTTTCTCCCTCTGATTGTCGGTCTGGTTGTCTTGATAGCGGCAATTACCTGGCCCCGGTCCGAACTGACCTCTAAAGCTTTTGTTCAGGAAATTTATAATGCTTCCGGTCAACTCGATCCCACGGCCAGCAAGGGTGTCTGGTTTAATAAAGATGTCTCCGTGCCTGATGATGAATTAGCCAGAATTATTGGGCAAATTCCTCCGGTTTTGGGAGCGAGCACCGGGACAAAATGGATTGATGTCGATCTGACAACTCAAACACTGCGGGCTTATGAAGGTGACACAGTTGTCTATCAATTTCCCGTCAGCACGGGCCTTCCCTGGTTTCCCACGGTTACCGGAAGTTTTCGGATTTGGGCTAAAATTAAGGCTCAGCGGATGACGGGTGGGGATGTGGCCGCCGGAACTTTTTATGATTTACCCAATGTTCCTTTTGTCCAATATTTTTATAAAGGCTATGGTTTGCACGGCACTTACTGGCATCATGATTTTGGTAAGCCCCGGTCGCACGGCTGTGTTAATTTGAGTATTCCTGACGCGGAAAAACTTTTTTACTGGACTAATCCTGCTCTTCCCGACGGTAAATATTCTCTGACTAACATCGATCCTAACGAGAGTACGCAAGTCATCATCCACGGCACCACCCCTACCAACATTTATTAGTCTCTGCTAAGATTAGGCTACTATGGCCGAACCGATCGAAAATCTGCGGAAAGTCCGTCTGGAAAAACTGGAAAAAATCAGGGCGTTCGGGATAAATCCTTACCCGTCAAAATTTGCTAAAAAGCAGACGGTCGCCCAGAGCCGGACAATGCTGGACAAAAGAGTCCAAACTGCCGGGCGGATTACTACCTTTCGGGCTCACGGCGCCATTGTTTTTGCCGATCTTGTCGACGAGAGCGGAGAAATCCAGCTTCTCTTTCATAAAGACGAGTTGCTGGATCTTTTGGATATCGGCGATTTTGTCGGAGTAATCGGCAAAATGGTGACTACCAAAGCCGGCGAGATCACAATTGATGTTGAAAAGTACGAGCTTCTTTCGAAATCTCTTAGACCGCTGCCCAGCGAGTGGTTTGGAATTAAAGACGAGGAAACAAGGTTTCGTCAGAGATATCTTGATCTAATTCTTAATCCCGATTTAAAGATTCTCTTTCGAAAGAAAGCGGTTTTCTGGCAAAGCATGCGCGATTTTTTGATCAACAAAGGTTTTCTGGAAGTAGAAACTCCTGCTTTAGAAGCCACGGCGGGCGGAGCCAGCGCCAATCCGTTTAAAACTCATCATGACGCCCTAGATATCGATTTATTTCTTCGAATTTCTATGGGAGAGCTATGGCAAAAAAGGTTAATGGTGGCCGGGTTTGAAAAAACTTTTGAAATTGGCCGGCAATTCCGCAATGAGGGACTTTCACGCGAGCATCTTCAGGACTATACCCAGATGGAATTTTATTGGGCTTATGCCAACTTCGAGGACAGTATGGCATTGGTTGAAAAGATGTATAAATTTGTCGCCGCCACGACTTTTGGTAAACTGGAATTTGAGATTAACGGCCATAAAATCAGTCTGGATAAAAAGTGGGGAAGAATTGATTATCGGGAAACGATTAAAAAAACGACCGGAAAAGATGTGGATAAGATGACTGACGCAGCCGAAATTGATCAACTTTGGAAGTCGGTGCGCAAAGATATTTCCGGTCCGGTGTTTTTGACCGGCCACCCGGTAGCAGTTTCGCCTCTGGCGAAACGATCTGAAGAAGATCCGCAAACGACAGAGAGATATCAGGTAATCATTGCCGGCAGTGAAGTGGGTAATGGTTACTCTGAACTAAACGATCCGCTTGACCAAGAAGAAAGATTTCAAAAACAACAGGAAGCGAGAAATAAAGGAGATTTGGAAGCCCAAATGGAAGACCGGGATTTTGTAACTGCCTTGGAATATGGTATGCCGCCGGTGACCGGTTTTGGAGTGAGCGAAAGGTTATTTGCATTCTTAGCCAACCTTCCTGTTCGGGAAGCGGTGTTATTTCCCCTGATGCGTCCCGAATAAAATGAATATCAGCCGTAGTCAGGCGCTGGATCTTCTCCACTCGAAAATGCAAAACCAAAACCTGCGACGACACTGTTATAGTGTCGAAGCGGTTATGCGTGCCTTGGCAAAACATTTCGACGGCAATGAGGATGTCTGGGGAATTGTGGGATTGCTACACGACGGCGATTACGAACAGACAAAAGAGGATATGGCTAACCATTCAGTTTTAATGGCAAAATGGGTACAGGATCTGGGGGAAACGGATAAAGATATTGTCAGCGGTATCAAATCCCACGGTGCGTCACATCGGGGGGAAGAACCAAAGAACAAAATGGAATGGTCCCTGTTTTGCTGTGACGAATTAACCGGTTTAATAGTAGCTACGACGGTAGTGCAACCGGATAAGAAGTTGTCTGGAGTGACAGTCGAAAAAGTTCTCGACAAATTTAAGACCAAATCTTTCGCCGCCGGGGCAAAGCGTGAGAATATTGTCCTTTGTGAAGAAAAACTGGGAATTCCTTTGCCGCAGTTTGTGGGAATTGCTTTGAGGGCGATGAAGGAGATCGCGCCGGAAATTGGATTGTAGGTTGCTTAAGTAACTTAAGTATCTTAAGATACTTAAGACTATGTTAGACATTAAGTATATTCGCGAACATCCTGAAGAAGTTAGGCAAAATATCATTAACCGCCGGGTTGATCCGGCGAGAGCTGATGTGGACAAACTCCTGCTTTTGGACGGACGCAAAAACAAACTGATTGTCGAAATTGAGACAATGCGCGCAACCCGAAATCGTTTGGCTGAAGAGCTTAAAGACGAGAAAAAGCGCACTCCCGAAAAAATAGACGAAGGAAAAAAACTCAAAGAAGGCATTGATATTTTAGAAAAAGAACTGGCGGAAGTGGAGACCGATTTCCAAAATGTTATGGATTGGATTCCGAATATGCTTCTTCCTGATGTGCCAATCGGAAAGGGCGAAGATGATAATTTGGAAATTAAAGCCTGGACACCAAAAGAGGGAAATTTTCCCAAAGATAAATTGGGGCTTAAAGATTCTTCCGAAAAATGGATGCCCGCTTTTAAATTTCCGGCTAAAGACCATGTGGAATTGGGAAAAGAGTTAGACATTGTTGACACCGAACAGAGCGCCTTGGTTTCCGGCAGTCGTTTTTACTATTTGAAAAACGAAGCGGTTTTGTTGCAGTACGCTGTCTTTGAACTCTTAAAAGAAAAACTTCTTAAAGAAGGTTTTACTCCAATGGTTGTCCCTCTTTTAGTTAAGGGGCGGGTCTTATATGGTTCCTCTCATTTTCCTGGAGACGCCGATCAGGTTTATAAGATCGAAAATAAAAATGTGGAAGAAAATACCGATCTCTACCTGGTCGGTTCTTCAGAGCCGTCGCTTTTTGGTTACTACCTGGACAAAACTTTGGACCATACTCAATTGCCCCAAAAGTTCTTCGCCATTACTTCCTGTTTCCGTTCAGAGGTTGGATCCTGGGGTAAAGATGTCCGGGGGATAAAAAGAGTCCATCAGTTTGATAAATTGGAGATGGATACTCTGACTTTGCCGGAAAAATCCGGAGAAATGCAGGACTATCTTTTGGGAATAAATGAATGGCTGCTGCAACAGTTGAAGCTGCCTTATCATGTTATTTTGATGTGTAGCGGTGACGCCGGTTATTTTGCCACAGCCAAAAAATACGATTTTGAAGTTTGGCTACCGGTCTCCAAAACTTTTGTCGAGATGGGAAGCGACACCGATGCAACTGATTTCCAGGCCCGACGCTACAACACTAAATTTGTCACCAAAGACGGAGAAAAAGAGTTTGTTCATAATGTTAATGACACCGGCATAACCAACGCCAGAACAATCATCGCTATTTTGGAGAATTACCAAAATCCCGATGGAACGGTGACGGTGCCGGAAGTACTGCAAAAATATGTCGGCAGAAAATTGATTACTCCCCAAAAATAATTTTATCAGGGTTGACAAATCTTCCTTCTCTGCTATTCTGAAAAAAGTTTTCAATAAATTTCCATAAAAGATGAAACAAAAAAACGTCCGGCCCGCAAAAGTTACGGTTTTGTATAACGAAATTACTTCTCTTTCCTGCGGAGACAAAGATGCCATTCTTTCCGAAGAAGGCGGCAGGGAAGATGCCAGAGCGATTGCCAAAGCCCTTTCTTCTGATGGTTACAAACCGGAGATTTTTGAATTAACTCCGGAAAATATCAGTGACTTAAACAAAATTAAGACCGATCTTTTTTTTAATCTTTGCGACGGAATTGGCAATCTGCCTAAAACCGAACACAAAGTTCCGGAAATCCTGGACCAGATGAGTTTGCCCTACACGGGAGCCAATGCTTCATCGTTGATCTTAACAACGAACAAGGTCTTAACTAAAAAAATTTTCGAACAAAATAATATTCCCACGCCCGCCTATGCAGTTTTCGAAACGGTTCCTGATGAGTTGCCGTCGAAATTGGAGTTTCCGTTATTTGCTAAACCGGTAGCTGAAGATTGCAGTCTGGGAATTAATAATGAATCGGTTATCAAAAATTTATCACAACTGCGCCGGGCAGTAAAAAGATTGCTAAAAAAATATAACCAACCGGTTCTTGTGGAAGAGTATATCGCCGGCCGGGAATTTAATGTAACTATCATGGGAAACGGCGCGCAAGCCCGGGTATTGCCGATTTCGGAAATTGTCTTTGGAAAATTTTATGTCGGTAAACCGAAGTTTGTGGATTTTAAGGCCAAATGGCTGGAGTCTTCGTTATACTTCCGCAATACCGTTGGTGTCTGCCCGGCAAAAATTGATGCTGCTTTAAAACGCAAAATCGAAAAACTGGCTCTAAAAGCTTATTTTGCCTGCGGCGGTCGGGATTATGCCCGGGTAGATATCCGGCTTAGCCGCGATGAAGTTCCATATTTCCTGGAAGTTAATCTGAATTGTGACATTTCTCCCCAGATGGGAGCCTCAAGATCGGCTAAAGCTTCAGGGCTAAGTTACAGCCAGTTTATTGGCAAGCTGGCTCATATTGCTGCCCAGAGATACGCTTCATAGATGAAAATCACAGTAGTTTATAACCAGGTGACTTCCCTAGAACATGGTGATCCTCAGGATATTCTGGCCGATGAGGATACGGTTAAAACGGCCAAAGAGATTGCGGCAACTTTGGTTTCCGCCGGCCACCAGGCTGATCTGTTTGAAATAAATGAAAAAACAATACCGGAGCTTCTGAAAAAAGATACTGACTTCTTCTTTAATAATGCCTATGGTATCGGCAGCGCTGATAAAAGTGAGGGAGATGTTGCCGATGTTTTGAAGCGCACGGGAAAACCATATTCCGGATCGGACTCCCGGGCCATCATTTTAACGGATAATAAAATTGCTACTAAAAAGGTTTTGGAGTCGCAAAATTTGCCGACACCGGCTTATCAGGTTTTTACAGAAGGGACCAGGTGGGACCAGAAAATGCGGTTTCCGCTAATTATTAAACCCAGCAATGAACATTGCAGTCTGGGAATAACGGAAAAATCTGTCGTAGATAATCCTGTCGATCTTTATGAACGGGCAGAACAGTTGCAGCAAAAATACGCCGAGCCGGTTTTTGCCGAGGAATATATTGCCGGCCGGGAGGCTAACGTTACGGTTTTGGGAAATGGTGCTCAGGCGGTTGCCTTGCCGATTTCGGAAATTGTTTTCGGGCCGTCATTCGCCGGAAAATACAAGATTGTCGATTTTGCGGCTAAATGGGAAGAAAATTCGGTGGCTTACAAAGAAACTGTCGGGGTTAGCCCGGCGGATTTGCCGGGAGATTTGGAAACGCAAATTAGAGAACTAGCAGTTAGGGCTGTTCAGGTAACAGGTTGTTATGATTATACCCGAGTAGATTTTCGTATCAGCGAGGAATGGAGGCCATACATTTTAGAAGTCAATGCCAATCCGGCCATTGGTCCTAATGACGGAGCGATCAGATCTGCCAGGGTGGCCGGTTACACCTACCCCCAATTTTTACAAAAAGTTATCGATGTTGCGCTTACTAGATTCTAAATATAACGGTATCATCAAAGTAAAAAGTTTCTTCTGGCAAAAGTCTGTTTGGGTGGGAGGAGTGGAACAATCCGGACCTTTAGTAAAATCAGTCTGGCAGAGAGCCATTAACAATATAGCATTGGATCAATGTAGCAATGTCCTGATTCTTGGTTTAGGTTGCGGAACAGCTGCTAGGATAATTTCCCAAAAGTATCCCCATGCAAAAATTACCGGTGTCGAAATTGACCCGATAATGATCGATATTGGTAAAAAATATTTTGCCCTTGACAAAATACCCAACTTAAAGATTTTGGTTAAAGATGCCCGTCATTTCCGGTCCATCGGGAGATTTGATTTAGTATTGGTCGATATTTATGTCGGTGCGAAACAGGTAAGAATTTCCCGACTGAAGAAATTTTTGGCGCCAACGGGGCAGATTTTGGTAAATTGTTTACGGTTAAAAGAAGGTTATATAAATCTGGTGGAGGTTTGTCATTAAATAATTTGGTGGCTGCGGAGAAGCAGGTGCCTGAGCGTGTCGTTTGAAACAAAATTCTGCTCCGGGGTTTTTTGACGGACGCTAGTTGGCGGTATTTTTCCTGAGGTGTATAAACGGCGCCAAAACTCGTTGGCAATTTCCCGGCGGGTGGCGGGTGAAGTTTGACTGTTATTTATTTCTGCAGCAACATTTTTGATTCTTTCTTTAACCATGGGCCAGGGAACACTGTTATTTTTTATTTCTTGGAGAATTTCACCCAAACCTTCGCTTTGAGAATCAGCTTGTTGTTTGGCGTCCCAGTCACTGGACATGGCGTTATAAATATAGGCAAAAAGTTGTCTGGCACAGAGATCCACTTTTTGCAAGGTGGCTTCCTGTCCTGAAGTAAGGCCGGTTTTGCCATGATAAATATGGATGCCCCTTTCCTGGGGAACTCTCGTGGCGTTGATCCCGACCATTGCCAGTTTTTTAATAATTTCCGGTTTTGGCACGAGAGCATTATATTCCAAGTTTAGCGAGTTGACAATTTTAACTTTTTAGCAATAGCCTCAGCTGCAAGGTCATAGAAGCGCCTTTTTTCCTGTCGGGTGTTGTCACTGAACTTAACTTCCTGCCCGAGAAGGCCGTCAGTACAAACTATTCTCCCCAAGGGTATCGGTCTGATTTCCAGTTCGCTTAACGGCTTTTGACTGTAGTATACCCATTCATCAGTCAGCTTTCCGTTTCGCCAAGCTGGCCGGTTTACCTGTGAAGAATTTTCTATCGCTGCTGCCGTGGCTTCCTGGACAAAGGTGTCCAAGTGGACTCTTTTTAGTGACATTGTCTGCGTGAGTCCAGTTTTAAAATTATCAACAATGGTATTTTCGCCAACATTACCCTCAATTGCATCACCTCTGGTAATGAGTACAACTTGGTGTTCATGAATTATTCCAAGAGGAATAACGGCCGTTTTCTCAAAAAGTGGATTTTGCCGTTTCAACTGCAGGTAGTTATTAACGACCCGGATAATCTTTTGAGCAATGTCTCGAGCCAAGGGCTTATGAGGAGAAAACATCCACATTTGTGAACCTTCGGTCTCATCAAAAGCGGCTAGTTTGGGATGCTTAAGGAGTTCTTCAAGGAGTTCTGTTTCCAGGTTGGGACGGGGTAAGGAATTGAGCCGATTGGTCAGTTCAGAAATGATGAGTTCGTGGCCAAGAGAGCCGGCTTGGGCGTAAGCGGGATTGACTTCGGTGGGAACTGTGTATCCGCCGGCCCGCAGGATGTCCGTATAGGATAATTCAATAGTTTCTGAAGATTTTTCCTGAACAATGTTTAAAAAATTGTGTCGGCGGACGAAAACCTTTCCGGGGCTATAAATAGAAGGGGAAATTTGACTTTTATCAATGAATTGCTGGAAATCGGCTAAAGATCGATTGGTTCTCTTTTTAAACTCTTCTGATTTATCTGTCATCAAATGGTAAAATAGGCAGACTGATGCTTAATTTTCTCAATAAGTATATAAACGCAAATGACAAGGAAATCAAGAAGCTAATTCCGATTCTAGAGGAAGTTAATCGCTTGGAAACTGGAACTAAGAAAATTAAAGATAATGATTTTGCGCAAAAAACTGCAGAACTAAAAAAACAAGTCGCTAACGGAAAAAGCCTTGATGAACTTTTACCTGAAGCATTTGCTTTAATTCGGGAAGCGTCTTTCCGGGTAAATAATCAGCGGCCATTTGATGAACAGATCATGGCCTCAATTGTGCTGCATCAGGGAAAGATTGCCGAACAGAAGACCGGAGAGGGTAAAACCTTAACCGCCGCAATCGCGCTTTATCTTAACGCGCTAGCGGGCAAAGGAACCCATTTGGTTACGGTGAATGATTATTTAGCCAGGAGTCACAGTGGCTGGATGGGGCCAATTTTTCATTTGTTGGGGTTATCCACTTCGGCAATTATCCACGATACTTCATTTATATACGACCCGGAATTTACTGACGAAAAAGCAGCGGATTGGCGATTGCGGCATTTGCGGCCGATTTCGCGCCAAGAAGCCTACGCGGCGGATATTACTTATGGTATCAACTCCGAATTTGGTTTTGATTATCTGCGGGACAATATGGCCCGAAGCGCGGGAGAACTGGTCCAGAGAGGATTTTATTTTGCGATTGTTGACGAAGTCGACTCAGTTCTAATCGACGAGGCTCGCACTCCGCATATTATCTCTGCGCCTCAGGAAGAAGCCACCCAAAAATATTATGAATACGCCCAGCTGGTAGAAAAACTAACCCCGAAACTGGACTATGTCATTGATGAAAAATTGCGAACCGCCCATTTAACTGACCACGGAGTTGGCAAGATTGAACAACTTTTGGGTACAAAAGATATTTATGAGAAAGATTTTTCTACAGTTCACCATATTGAGGCCGCTCTGAAGGCCAAAACTCTTTACCAAAAAGAACGCGACTATATTGTTCGGGATAATCAAGTGGTCATTGTCGATGAGTTTACCGGGCGACTCATGCCGGGACGGCGCTGGAGCGAAGGTATCCACCAGGCGGTGGAAGCTAAGGAGGGTGTCCCGATACAGCAGGAGTCAAAGACGCTAGCTACCATTTCTTTGCAAAACTATTTCCGTAAATATGAAAAAATTGCCGGCATGACAGGCACAGCCGCTACGGAATCCGAAGAGTTTCATAAGATTTATAAACTGAATGTGGTGGTCATCCCGACACATAAGCCAATGGTCAGAATTGATCAGGCAGACCAGGTCTATAAAACCCAACGGGCTAAGTATGCCGCAATTGTTCATGAAATTGAAGAGATGCACAAAATCGGTCGGCCGGTTTTGGTTGGCACGACTTCGATTGACCGCAACGAGATTATCTCTCAGTTTCTGCGCCATAAAGGCATTCCCCATCAGGTTTTAAATGCTAAGCAGCATGAGAAAGAAGCGCTGATTATTACCCAGGCTGGCACAAAGGGTGCGGTTACGGTGGCCACAAACATGGCGGGCCGGGGTGTTGACATTCTTTTGGGCGGCAATCAGCCAAGTTTTGAAGATGGACGGCCAATGGTGGGAACAAAGGAGTGGAAGCAATGGGAAAAGGATCATGATGAGGTTGTAAAACTCGGCGGTTTGCATGTCATCGGCACTGAACGGCACGAATCCCGCCGGATCGATAACCAGCTGCGTGGTCGGGCGGGACGGCAGGGTGATCCGGGTTCCAGCCGTTTTTTTCTGGCGCTGGATGATGACATTATGCGTCTATTTGGCGGGGACCAGGTGGGAAAACTGATGACTTTCTTTAATATCCCCGAAGATCAGCCGCTGGAACACGGGATGGTGAACCGGGCGATTGAGCAGGCTCAGAGTAAGGTAGAGCAGTTTAATTTCGACTCACGCAAACACCTGCTGGATTATGATGATGTCATGAATAAACAACGGGAAATTGTTTACGGACTGCGGCGCAAGGTTCTGGACGATAATTTTAAGAACGAGAGCAAACAGTTTATTCTCGATAAGATTGATAAAGAAATTGCGACTATGGTCGCTTCCTACTCCGGCAACTTTGAGGATGACAGCACGGCTAAACTTGTCGAGGAATACGCCACGATTATTCCGTTTGACGAGAATTCCCGCAAAGAAATCGTTAAGAAACTTTCTCTAGGAGGAGAGACAGTGGAAACCTTACAGCAGATTGCCCGTGATGTTTATGACCACCGGGAAAAACAGATGGGCGTGGAAATTTCCCGTTACATTGAACAGCAGGAAATGCTACGGGTTATCGATACTCTCTGGATGGAACACCTGGAAGCTATTGATGATCTTCGCGAAGGCATCGGGCTACGCGGTTACGGCCAGCGGGACCCCCTGGTTGAATATAAATCGGAAGCTTTTGACATGTTCGAAAAACTGATGGCGGCCGTTGACAGCGAAATTGTCCACCGGATCTATAAAATTGCTGTGGCCACACCGGAACAGATTGCCCAAATGCAACAGGCGGTAACTAACGCTGCTCAAGTGGAGAACATTGAAGGCGGAGTGAAACAAGAGGAAAAGACGCTGACAGATACTAGCAGAACTGGACAGGCATTGACAGGTAGCAAACTAAATACAACTGTGCCTCCAAAATCAGATCACAGTAAACTGGGTCGTAACGATCCCTGCTGGTGCGGGAGCGGCAAGAAATACAAGCGCTGTCATTATCCTAATTAGCTTCTTTTAAGAATTATAAATCTGTTTCTTTCAAACCGGTCTTTTTTTATTTCTCCGCTGAAACTTTCCGGAAGATCAAAGACTTTCAAAGTGTGGGTATCATCAATTTCCAAAACGGCTAAACCACCGGGCTTGAGGCGAGTTGGCAACTGTTTAATCAATTGATTAATTAAAGTGGCGCCGTCGGGACCGCCGTCGAGAGCTAAGTGGGGTTCATATTTTCGTATCGCAGCTAGTAGCCGAGAAATTCTTTTCGAAGGAATATAGGGCAAGTTGGCGACGATAACATCAAATAGCAGGTTAACAGGATAGCCGGATAGCAAGTTAGATTTTAGGATAATAACGTTTTTGGTTTGAATGTTTTGGCGGGCGATAGACAAGGCCTCGTTGGAAATATCTGAGATATAAACAGTAGCCGCGGGATATTTCTCCGCCAGGGAA